>CACXXP010000001.1:0-118525 GCA_902771695.1 uncultured Pseudomonadota bacterium
TTATAACCAATGGATTATATTCATCGTATGCATTTTTTATAATTGTGCATGGTTTTCCAAATTTAATATTGCCCTTTAACCGTTTTAATAATGTTGTGGTTTCTGGGTTGTATGCAACATTAAATAACGCAACATCTTTTTTAAATGCATCTTTAAGCCGGGCATTTTCGGTCACATCTTGGGGCAAATAATCTTCGTAATCTTTTTGTTTACTTAACAAATTATACCCATCGGTACAGCAAAAACTATCTTCAAATTGATATTTTTCAACACCCAATCCGATATCGCGGCCACGCCAGGCCTGTAACACATCGCCAGGCATATAAGAAAACAATGCGTATACGGTGTTTTCTTGGTCATTGCGTTGCAGCCCCAGCAAATGTTTATACGCCGTAGAGGTAGAAAACTTTGGTGTTGGGATTGTTGTTGTATTTTGTGTTTGCATTGCGTACTCGTTTATTTTGTGTGTTCAACTTTTTTGTTAAATATTTGTATTAATGCCCCAGGTACATTTCCTTTACCGTATCCGTAAAGTTTTTTCAGGTTTCTATCAACAAAAATATCTTTGCGTGTCAAATAATGCCACCGCACAAAACTTGGTCCTGGTGTTTTTTTCCATATGTTTGTGTGTAATTTTGCGTTATCCATCTTTATTTGCGTCTGAACATTATCCAACATAACAGATCTTTTTTCTTGTGTCGCATCAAAGTTAATTGTTGAACGGTATTGTTCATTCAAAAAGTTTCTGATATCACCGGGATGGATTAATCTGTCACCAACAAAAAATCTAAGATAATCTGTCGTTGTCTGTTTGGTTATTGGATGACCATTGATACTGTATGATTGACCAAGTGTACTGCGTCCACCCTTGACCGTGGCATCGGTATTAACAGTATAAACAACGCGTTCCAATTCAACCGTATATGGCATG
This sequence comes from uncultured Pseudomonadota bacterium, assembly GCA_902771695.1. Classification (GTDB taxonomy): domain Bacteria; phylum Pseudomonadota; class Alphaproteobacteria; order Rs-D84; family Rs-D84; genus Enterousia. The sequence goes on from CACXXP010000001.1 coordinate 932, forward strand.
GATGCAGAATAACATGCAACAAAATTTTGTACATCATTAAAAGAATATACTTCTTGTCTGGGGCCACTGTTGCATGGTGTACACGGCCCAGTCACACGCATGTAATATTTTACGACACTTTCCATTTTTTATCCTTTTGCATTGATTCTCTCTCGCATGATTATTTGTTTTCTAATGACTGGTTCTTTTGCGTGGATACTTTAACCAATCAGACAAACCACGATTACGTTCATCCCAGATTTCTATTCTGCGCAATCTGGTTTTATTTTGTTTCACAAATCCACCCACCTTGGCATGAAAGTTTTTCGTAGTAGTTTCACGTGTTATAATCAATGGTAATTCCCATTGTTCCGTGCAACGATAAATCTCGGTTTTCAAATAATCTTGCAATTGTTCTATTTCTGAATCTTTAAACACCGCAACACGTTTTTTGTTTGGGATGTCCGTTTTTGATATCACGGTGTATTCAGTGTTTTTTGCATTTTGCGACATAGTTTATCCTTTTATAAAACTACATCCTCTCTCATGAATATATTTTTTGATTGAAAAACTCTTGTAATTCTTCTGCTTTTTTTCCTGTATTTGTTTTCCACAATTTTTTTAGATTTTCATCAACAACTATATCTGAATCTAACAAAGAACGGCATGATACAAAATATTTTGTTTTAGAATTGTTTAATTCTGCATTTTTTTGTTTGTAAACTTGCAAAAACACCGGTCTTTTCGAATCAAATTTTCGTATATTAAAATTCAAAGTTGAACCATATGTATTTATCAAAAAATCTCTTACATCATTTGGATATATTAATTTTGGTGTGATAATTTCAATTTTTCCTTTGTCTTCGGACGATATAATTGGATGCCCGCAACGATACTTTTTTTGTTGATGCGCAGGAATATGCATTGGATTTTCACTAACGTTCAAAAGGTATTTTTTACACAAAATTGTCACAGAATACGGAATATCCATATCATTTGGACCATAATTAATAAGAGTATATTGCAAATCATTAAGCCCAGCAACCTTCCATGTCGTTGGTTTTGTAGGATTATGTATAACCGCCTTGAATTCAAAAAATGTGCTTGTTTCCATTGTACTACTCCTTATTATCTGGCAATTCAATACGTGTAAACAGGTTTTCTGGAACAGTGAACTTTTCACCGTTGGCAATTCTGTGTTCATACATCGTTGGCCAAGACAAATCATGGTTGCCATCAAATATACCGCGAATCTTGTCTGCCGCGTCCGGTATAAATGGTGCAGATATACGCGCGAACAAATCAATCAATTGGAAACATTCGTTCAATACCGCTGCCGCGGTCGCCGTATCGCCATTTTTAACCAATGCCCATGGTTCTTTTTCGGTCATATATTCATTCGCAATACCGTAAATATCACGCAGGGCAACAATAGATTTACGGAATTCACACGCATCCAATGCACCCGTTAATTCCGCCAATTTTTCATTTACACGATGCGCCAATGTTTCATCCATCGCGGTGCCAGTCGGAACCGTATCACCAAAGTTTTTCTGTGACAGTTTGCATACACGTGATACAAAATTGCCCAACAATCCGTTTAAATCCTTGTTCACAATTTCGGCAAAACGCGTCATTGTAAAATCTGTATCATCAGTTTCTGGCGCAGATGCAAGCAAGGCATAGCGCCAGCAATCAGATGGTGCAATTTCCAATGCCGCATCCAAGAATATACCATTGCCGGTTGATTTGGAAATCTTGGCACCATTAAAGTTCAAGAAATTTTGACCCTTTAATACATCAACTGTTTTCCAATTGTCATCCATTGCCAATTCGTAGGCTGGGAAAAACACAGAATGGAAAGATACATTATCCTTGGCCATGAATTGTGTATAGTGGCAATCTGGGTTTTTCCACCAGGACGCCCAATCTGGATTCGCAATTTGCGAAATAGAAACATATCCCCATGGTGCATCAAACCACACATAGAAAACTTTATCTTCGTACCCAGGTTTATTAACGGGTATTCCCCATTTCAAATCACGTGTAATTGGATTATCGTGCAATCCTTCGTCCAACCATTTATTTGCAATTTTTATCGCAGTTTTTGGCCAACCAACACGCGAATTTATCCATGCACGCAGTTTATCTTGCATTTTACTTAATTTGAAATACAGATGTTTTGTTTCGCGCATTTCCACCGGGGATGATGGGTCAATAGAACTGTGCGGATTTATCAATTCATCTGGGTCCAGTGACGCACCGCATTTTTCACATTCGTTTCCATATGCCTTTTCATACCCACATTTCGGACATGTCCCGATAACATAACGGTCCGCCAAGAATTTCTTTTCATTCACTGAATACGGCTGCTGGGATGCCCTTTCTTCTATCATACCTAAACTGTCCAAACGATTAAACAATTCATGAATTAATTTTTCGTGTTGCGGTGTATGTGTACGCCCGTATAAATCAAAAGACAATTTGAAATCACGAACCGCGTCCAGGTGTTTTGCACGATATTTATCAACATATTCTTCAACCGACATATTTTCACGGGCCGCGCCAATTTCAGATGTTGTTCCATGTTCATCCGAACCACCAATATACAAAACATCACGACCCATCGCACGACAAAAACGCGCATAAACATCCGATGGCAACAAACAACCAATCAAATGTCCAATATGCAAATTATTATTTACGTATGGTAATGCCGATGTTATAAGATATTTTTCACTCATTTGCCTGTCCTTTTTACGAAAAAGGGACGCCAAACGGGGCGTCCCAAAGAATCCCGTTTATATATTTTTTATAAAATTAATTTTGCATTCGCATTTTTTATCTTTTGTCCTCTGAAAATCTGTCCGTTTTCGCCAATGCTTCGGTGAAAATTCATGGTGGGTGGTATTGGACTCGAACCAACGACCTTTACGATGTCAACGTAACGCTCTAACCAACTGAGCTAACCACCCAAGGCAACCGCCATTATAACAAAGAATTTAGCGATTGCAAGTTTTTAGTGCCGGGCTTACTTATCACGAACATGGGCCGGACATTTCTTTTCAACAGCCGCAATTATGTCACCGTGCAATTTTGCCAAATCACCATCAGACATTTTTTCGGTTGGGATAATTGTCACACTGAATGCCACAGATTTATTGCCATCCGACATTGCAAATGAATCAAATACAGTAATATCTGATATAAGGTTTGACACACCGCGTGCCGCCGTCACCAAATTGGCGGCCGGAAAATCATTCGGCACGATAAATGCAAAATCACGGGTAATCGGTTGAAAATCTGTCACAGGAATCTTTTGATATTTTGGATTTTTGGGCAAATTTTCAATATCTTCAACCAAACCAATGAATACATCTGTTTTTATGTGCATTTGTTTGGCAACAGACGGATGCAATTGCCCAAATTCACCCAAAACCTTTTTACCCTGGATAATTCTGCCATAACGATATGGGTGCGCCCAAACAGGCACATTATTGGTTTCTAGGGTATATCTTTGTGCACCTAACAACGACACCAAGTCCGATTTAACATCAAACAAATCAACATTTCTGTTGCGTTTCATCCAATGCTTTGGCGATGTCACGCCACAACGAACAATACAAATAGATGTATGTTGGGCACCCGGTGTATCACCATCAAACACTGTTCCCAATTCAAATATATTTATATCAGAAAATCCGCGTTTTTCATTATTTGCAACCGCAATCAACAGATTTCCAATCAAATTATTACGTGCTGTATCCAAATCAACGATTATCGGATTTGCGACATTGATTATTGGTTTATCTGTGACCAATTTTTCAACCTTGGAATTACCAAAGCCAAACGTTATTGTTTCGTTTAAACCACGATTTGCCAATTTTTGTTTTAATTCCAAATCAATATCTTTATGAAATGTGCTTACTGTTTCTTTTGGCATTTCTTTCAGACCGATTTTATCGTACCCATAAATACGGACTAATTCAGAAACAATTGTTTCAGGTATCACAATATCTGTTCTTTGTGGGTTCGGTGTAATCACCCAATCGCCTTTTTTGTTTTCAGATATTCCAAAATGCAGTTTCTTTAGAATTTCTTTCTGGGTTTTTGCATCTATTTTTATACCTGTTTTTTGTTCCAATAAAGACGGGTTATACACCACGGATTCCGGCGTATAGGACGTACGTCCAGCAACAGATACATTTACAATCTTGCCCCCACATTCATCCATTATTATTTTTGCCGCCAATGCCAATGCCGCGCCTGTTCCATCTGGATTTATGCCACGTTCATATCTGTATGATGAATCTGTTGATATACCATAACGCTTTGATGTTTTACGAACAGTTACCGGGTTAAAGTACGCAGATTCCAAAATAATATTTTTTGTATTATCACTGGTGCAACTGCGTTCACCACCAACAACACCGGCCAACGCCAATACGCCTGCATCGTCACATATAACCAAATCTTTATCACACAATTCATATTCGGTGCCGAATAAATCAGTAAACTTTTCACCATTGTTTGCCATACGAACAGTTATATCGCCAACAATTTTATCGGCATCAAAGCAATGCATCGGTTGCGCCAAATCATAGCAAATATAATTTGTTGTATCTATTGGTGCATTTTTTGGATTTATATCCGCAGACAACAAACGGGCCTGTATTGTTTTATTTGATGGCGCGTTTTTTATACCCCTGATTTCACAGAAACGATATGTCGGACATGCGTCTGGGGCCATTAGATTGACCTTTCTGTCACCTTTTAATTCTTTCAAATCGTCTATTTTATTTTCAATATATTTGCCAACACCCGCCGCAGATAAATCCAATGCAATTCCACGCACCGACAAATAGTCTGGACGATTTGGTGTAATAGATGTTTCCAGAACTGCGGATGCTTTGTTCGCCAACACAGATATAGGTTGACCGATAACCTCTATTTTTTCATCCAATTCAATGATACCGTCATGATCGTTATTTATTCCCAATTCACGACCACTGCACATCATGCCATCAGACACAACCCCACGCAGCTTTCCAGATTGAATCACCATATCACCAATTTTACAACCAGGTATCGCCAACGCAGAAACCAATCCAACACGAACATTTGGGGCGCCACATACGACCTGGCGTAATTTACCGGACCCATCATCAACCATCAATACGTGCATGTGGTCACTGTTTTCATGCGGTTTACATTCAACAATTTTTGCCGCAATTGGCAAAATTGGTACATATAAATCTTCAACCTCTAACCCGATTGCTGTCAATTTATCTGCGATTTCCGCGGGGGTTAAATCTGTATCCAAATATTGTTTCAACCATTCATAAGACCATTTCATTTTTTGCCCCTTTTATTAAAAACCACTGTTTTTCAACCAACGCACATCAGAATCTGTAAACGCACGTATATCGTTCAAACCATATTTAACCATTACCAATCGCGCCCAACCAAATCCAAATGCGAATCCTTGATATTTATTTGGATCAATATTGCAATTTTTCAATACATTTGGATGAACCATACCGCCACACAACAATTCCATCCATTTATCACCGAATTTCATATCTATTTCAATAGATGGCTCGGTAAAAGGAAAGTATGATGGTCTGATACGCAATTCTACATCATCTTTTTCAAAGAATTTGGATGCGAATGTTCTCATCGTTGCCAACAGGTCAGATAAATTTATACCTTTGTCAACCGTATCTATGTGCAAACCTTCTATTTGGCCAAACATCGCAGAATGTGTCGCATCTAATTCCCGACGATAACACTGACCAACCGAAAACATTTTAATTGGTGCGCCTAATTTTTCCATCGCACGAATTTGCACCGCAGATGTTTGTGTGCGCATAACATTACCATTTGGTAAAAAGAACGTATCTTGCATATCACGGGCGGGGTGGTACGCCGGCATATTCAATGCAGTAAAATTGTGCCAATCATCTTCTATTTCCGGGCCCGTCATTAACGTATAACCCAAAGATTCAAATATATCTACGACTTCTTTATAGCTTTGTGTCAAAGGATGCAATGTTCCACGATTTTCTGGTTCTGAATCCAATGTCACATCAATATATTCACCCGCCAATTTGGCGTTTAATGCCGCATTTTCCAAATCTGTCTGTTTATCTTTAAACAATTGGCGCAATTCTGTGTTTTCAGCATTTATGGATGCGCGTTCTTCGTTAGACAATGTTGCCATAGATTTTAATTTTTGGGTCATTGTCCCGTTTTTACCGAACGTTGCGGTATACAATTCCTGTAATTCTTGTAATGATTTTATATTTTTTATTTTTTCTTGTAACATAGATTCAACCTTTTAATAAATATGGGGCCAACACTTGCGGCCCCATAATCATAAACAAAAAACAACCTGCCGCCAAGGGTTTTATTTATCCCCTGCGATAAATCGTTTTGCAGTATCAATTAAAGTGGTGAAATTCTTGTCACCTGCATATGCCATTTCGGCCAAAACTTTACGATCCAATTCAACACCGGCCTTGCGCAGACCATTCATGAATTGGCTGTATGTGATGCCACTTGGACGAACCGCCGCATTTATACGGACAATCCACAAACTGCGGAAATCACGTTTTTTGGCACGACGATCACGATATGCATATTGACCCGCTTTTTCTGATTTTTCACGTGCGGCACGATAAGTGCTGCTGTGACGACCAAGGTATCCCTTGGCGCGTTCTAAAATTTTATTGTGTTTTTGACGAACTGTTGTTCCACGTTTTACTCTTGCCATGATACACCCCCATTATTTCAAACCATATGGCGCCAAGATTTTCGCTTGACCGACCATGTTATCGTTTAAGTACTGTGGCTTGGTCCCTGCGTTATTTGCGCGTTTGGACTTATGCGTCAGACATTTATGGTGAGCATTTCTGGCAACCCGGATTTTCCCAGTTGCAGTCATAGATGCACGTTTTTTCATATATGACTTTGTTTTCAATTTTGGCATTTTTTAACCTCTTGTTATATAAATCCTGGTGGCAATGCCTTGCCACTTTGGATGGTTCAACGGGCCTATTGTGACACAAATAAAGGAAAAATCAAGTTTTTATTGAATATTATTTTTTTTGCTATTAAACTGACGCTGACATGAACCCAAAGAAAGTATCTTCCAGATTACACACCATTATAAAATCCGCATTGGTTGCGGCACTTTTACCAATAATACTTATATATATAGTGGTGTCTAAACCGGATTATCGCATTATAAATGGGGCGGCACATATTGTTTTACCTGTTGTGAACGCCGTTGGAGATTTTATTACTTGGCCGGTCAGGGCAGGGGGTAATTTGGTACGAAATATTCGCAATATTTCTAATCTGGAACAAGAAAACGAAGAATTGCGAACACGTTTAGATATGGCATTGGCCAATAAAAACGAATGTGATGTCGCATTGGTTGAAAATCAACGTTTGGCACACGAATTAGATATAAAACGCAATACTGGTTATGAAACAGTTGTTGCCGATGTCATATTAGATAATACTGCAATAAATCATGGAACGTTTTTAATTGACCGTGGAACGCACGATGGCCTTAAACCAGGGATGGTTGTTGTATCCTTTGATAATAAAATGGTTGGGGCAATTATGGATTCTGGCATTCACTATTCACGCGTGCGTGCATTGACTGATTCTGGGACAAATATTGCTGTGCGTGTGGCGGGGTCTGATGTATACGGATTTTTGCACGGAAATGGTTCAACAAACCCAACCGTTGGTTTCTTTAATGACCCGAAATTTCAGGGGGGCAAAGGAACAAAACTTATTACCAGCAGTATCAGTGGTGTTTTGCCACCAGATATATTTGTTGGAACAATGCAAAATAAATCTGATGTTAATGTGTTATCGCCCAGTGACCTGTCCAGTGTTATTGTCTTTAAATTTAATGTAAACGAGGAAAATTACAAATGAAGCAAAAAATTATAAAATTTTTGCAAACATCTTTTCCTTTTTTGATTACGATTGCATTGTGGCGGTTATCAAATCCGTGGATAAATCCTGCGGGTGTTTTGGCCATTATTCCGATATTTTATTGTTCTTTTATACGGCCGGTTCCTTTTTTTACCGGATTTGCAATTTTGATTTGCCTGTTGATAGATTATAATTTCAACACGTTAATTTTTTGGACATTATTATATTGCGCATATTATGCAATAATGAATATTCAAACGTTCTTGGATTTAACCCACACAAAACTGTATGGGTTGTATGCATTTATGATTTTCTTTGGTATCGCAAGTGTTTCTATGATGGTGTGGTATCTGAATTGGATGGCAATTTTATATGGGATTTTAATGTTTAGTATAACGTGTGCGGTATATATTCCGACGGCAATGTTAACCAAGGTGGTCTGTGATGATTGATACAGAAATATCAAAAATTTTTGACCGCCGCAGTGCTTTGTTTTTAACCACAGGGATGATTTTAACATCTGCATTGGTTATGCGCATGTTGCAGATGCAGGTTTTCAATTACCGTGATTACAGAAAGAAAAGTGAAAATAATTCTTTTCGTATCCAGGTTAACATGCCACAGCGTGGTAATATATTATCTAAATCTGGAACGCCAATATCACACGATGCGCCTATTTATCGCATATATATAATTCCCGAAGAAACCGATGATTTGGAAAATTTGGTATTTGTTGTTGCACATGATTTGAATCTGAGCCAAAAACGTGTTGATAAAATATGGCAAAGAATAAAAAAACAACAAAAATTTCAACCTGTATTGGTCAGTGAAAATACAGATTGGAATACACTTGCGGGCCTGCAGGCAAAAAATTTGAACGGTCTGCATGTGGAAAGTGGATTTGCACGTGTTTATGAACTTGGACCCGCCGGCGCACAATTTTTTGGTTATGTCGGCGCCCCAGATAAACCAGTCGCCAACACACCTTTTTATACACATGGTATAACAGGACTGGAAAAACGTTTTAACAAAGAATTATCCGGTGTTCCCGGCCAAAATGTTATGATAACCAATGCATTGGGGCGTGTCACCGGCGAAGACAAAACCCAATATAAACCGTCTGTGATTGGTGCGGATATACAAACAACAATAAACGATAACGTCCAAAGAAAATTGTATGATGCATTAACATTACACAAATCTGGCTGTGGGGTTGCGTTGGACATTGAAACCGGCGACATATTGGCAATGGCATCCACACCCAGTTTTGACCCAAATGCGTTTGCAGGCGATGATGCCGAAGAATATATTGCGGGTCTGCGTCAAAATTTTGCTAAACCCTTTATGAATAAAGTTTTTGAAGGTCTGTATCCACCGGGGTCAACTTTCAAAATTATTGTGGCATTGGCGGCCTTGGAATCTGGGGCGGTCACACCAAATGAAACGGTGTTTTGCCCGGGTCATTGGGACTATGGTGACCGACGATATCATTGTTGGGAAAGCAAGGGGCATGGTCGTGTCAATATTGTTGGGGCGTTAAAGCATTCTTGCGATATTTATTTTTATCAAATGGCATTGCGTATCGGCATAGATGCAATTAAACGAATGGCCATCCGTATGGGAATGACCGAAAAATATATAGAAGACATTGTTGCAAAACAAATGCCGGGAGTTATTCCTGACAGACAATGGAAAGAAACAAATGTTGGTTCTAAATGGGTACATGGTGACACAATTATATCTGGAATTGGCCAAGGGTTTATATTGGTAAATTGCATGCAATTGGCGGTTATGATGGCACGGGCGGCATCCAATAAACGTGTTATTCCACGTTTAATAAAAACGGATAATGTACCACAATTTGAAACTATGGGATTACAGCAAAAAAATCTTAAAATTGTTCTTAATGGTTTGGAAGAGGTTACAAAAAAAGGTGGAACTGCCTCGGGCAGTGCCATAGATGTCAAAGGTGCTAAAATGGGTGGTAAAACCGGTACATCCCAGGTCCGCAGTATTTCACGCGCCGAACGTATATCAGGTGTATTAACAAACGAACAATTAAAATGGAATATGCGCAATCACGGTCTTTTCGTTGGATATGCACCGACCAATGCGCCGAAATACGCCGTATGCGTAATTACAGAACATTCTGGTGGCAGTGGCAGTGCCGCGCGTACAGTTGCCGCTGTGATGAAGGAACTTTTAACAAATAACTAAAGGTAAAAATGACAAGACAAACACGTGTTTCAAATGCAAATATGATGAATTTTTCGGAAAAACTTGGTCGTTTTTCTTGGGTCATGTTTGCGCCAATGTGTTTGATATTGGTTATATCCGAAGTTATTCTGTATTCCGCGGGTGGTGGATCATGGCAACCGTTCGCATTGTCACAATTGTTAAAGATAATTGCTGGAATGTGTGTGTTTTTCTTAGCCGCATTTACAAATATTAAATTTTGGTTAAAATCGGCATACACGGTTTATGCCATTGCCGCGATTCTTATCGTTTTGGTGACATTTGTTGGGCATACTGGTATGGGCGCACAACGTTGGTTAAACCTTGGATTTTTGCATATCCAGCCATCAGAATTGTTCAAAATCGCACTGGTTATGGCATTGGCGCGATATTTTGCATGGATGAATTCTGTGGAATTAAGCAAATTCAAGAATTATCTTGTGCCGACATTTATGATGTTGATACCGTTTGGTTTGGTTGTTATGCAACCAGATTTAGGAACCGCGATTTCAATTGCGCTGATTACTCTTGGAATCTTTTATATTGTTGGGGCAAACAAAAAATGGTTTATTATCGGTGCAATTTTGGCTGTTATGGCGGCGCCGGTTGTATGGTTTGGTGGAATGCACCAATATCAACGTGAAAGAATTATTACATTTTTGGACCCGGACCATGACGCCAAAGGCGCAGGTTATCAAATAAATCAGGCAAAAATTGCATTTGGCAGCGGTGGTCTTTTCGGTAAGGGGTACATGAACGGGTCGCAATCACAACAATCGTTTTTACCGGAAAAACAGACCGATTTCATATTTACGATGCTTGGCGAAGAATTCGGTTTCTTTGGGGCATTTACGATAATATTCATATACACACTTATTATTATCATATTGTTTTGGGCGGCAAAAACTTGCCGGAACAGGTTCGGTCAACTGGTCTGTTTTGGTTTTATGTTGAACTTTTTCATTTATTATTTTATAAATATCTCTATGGTATTGGGTCTGGTCCCAACGGTTGGTGTGCCATTACCACTTATGTCATTCGGTGGCAGCAGTTTGTTATCACTGATGTTTGGATTTGGGCTGTGTGAAAATGCACATATACACAAAGACCAGCAATTATCGGCCAAAGGAAGTTAAAATGAATTTACTTATTGTGGAATCTCCGTCAAAAGCAAAAACAATAGAAAAATATCTTGGGCGTGGTTGGCGCGTTATTGCGTCTGTTGGACATGTTCGTGATTTAATTCCTGAAAATGGCAGTGTTGATACCGCACATAATTTTGAAATGCATTGGCAAATTATGCCCGGCAAAGAAAAACAAATCAAACTTATTACAGACGAGGTTAAAAAGGCCGATGCGGTTTATTTGGCATCCGATCCTGACCGTGAAGGAGAAGCCATTGCATGGCATATACTTGATATATTAAATTCTAAAAAACTACTTGGAAAAACACCGGTTTATCGTGTCGCATTTCATGAAATTACAAAAAATGCGGTCACTGATGCAATTGCACATCCACGTGAAATAGATTCTAATTTGGTTGATGCATATTTGGTACGGCGTGCGTTAGATTATTTAATTGGTTTTGAGATATCACCTTTGCTGTGGCGGCGAAATTTGGGACGTTCGGCCGGACGCGTACAATCGGTTGCGGTAAAATTGGTGGTTGACCGTGAACGCGAAATAGAAGATTTTAAGCCGGTTGAATATTGGTCTGTCACCGCGGATTGCAATCTGAATAAATCCGTCTTTATGGCGAATCTTGTGGCATTCGGTGGTAAAAAAATTGAAAAAATGACGCTGGGGTCACAATCAGATGTTGATGCGGTGTTATCAAAACTTTCTGTGCCGCTGTCTGCCAAGGTATCAAATATAGACAAGAAAAAATTGTCTTATAAACCATATGCACCTTTTACAACCAGTACACTGCAACAAGAGGCCGCACGTAAACTTTATTTTTCATCTAAAAAAACGATGTCGGTGGCCCAGAAACTGTATGAAAGCGGGTTTATTACATATATGCGCACTGATGCAACGAACTTGTCTGCCGAAGCAGTCGGTGAAATACGAAATTTTATTGGTAAAAATTATGGCGACAAATTTTTGCCGAAATCACCAAATATATATGTCACAAAATCTAAAAACGCCCAAGAAGCACACGAAGCAATTCGTCCAACACATTTTGATGGCATGGTGGAATTGTCGGGTGATGAAAAGAAATTATATGATTTAATATGGAAACGCACAATTGCATGCCAAATGACAAACGCGGAATTTGATTCTGTCGCCACAGATATTTTAACAAATGATGGTATTGCAACATTTCATGCGGTCGGTCGGACACGCACATTTGATGGGTTTATGAAGGTTTATATAGAAGATAAAGATGACAGTGATGATGAAACAGATGCAAAATTACCGGTAATGAATGTTGGTGATGATATCGTTATAGATAAAATAAATCCTGATCAACATTTTACACAACCACCTGCACGTTATACCGAAGCATCACTGGTTAAAAAAATGGAAGAATTGGGAATCGGTCGTCCATCAACGTATGCAACAATTATGTCAACCATTGTTGATAGAAAATATGTTGAACAAGACCGGCAAAGACGTTTCCATCCAACATCGGGTGGTTGGGTTATTGCGGCATATTTATCAAAATATTTTTCTGATTTGGTTGATGTTAATTTTACCGCAAAAACCGAAGATACTTTGGATGATGTTTCAAATGGTAAAACAAATAAATTAAGCGCATTAAATGATTTTTGGAGCAATACGGAAAATATGATTTCTGGTGCCAAAGGTGTTAAAACAACCGATATCATTAATGAAATAAATAGATTTATGAATAAACATCTGTTTGGTGAATCTGGCGACAAATGTCCAAAATGTGGTGGTAAACTTGGAATAAAATTATCAAAATATGGTGCTTTTGTTGGATGTGAAAACTATCCGAACTGTGATTATACAAAACGTTTGGGTGTTGAAGAAGCGGGTGAAAATAAAAATGAACCACGTGATTTGGGCGATGGTATATCTTACCGCATTGGTAAATTCGGTCCGTATGTGACAGATGGTACAAAGAACGCCAGTGCAAAAAAATATACAAGTGAAACAATAACACTGGAAATAGCAAAAGAATTGTTGTCTGGGGAAAAGAAAAAAGTTGAACCAATTGAAATCGGTAAAAATCCAAAAACAGATAAAATGATTTATTATTATCCGACCGGTCGTTATGGTGCATATATATCATCAAACAAAGTTAATGTCAGTGTTAAAGAACAACCTGATTTAGAAACCGCCGCAGATTTAATAAATAATAAAAAAACGTCAACAAAATTTCGTAAGAAATAATGGCAAAATATGACAATAATTTTACTGACCAATTGCGTGAACGTCTTTCTATTGTAGACGTTGTATCCCGCCGTGTACCACTTACCAAAAAGGGTCAAAATTATTGGGGTTGTTGTCCATTTCATAATGAAAAAACACCATCTTTTTCTGTTCGCGAAGATAAAGGTTTTTATCACTGTTTTGGGTGCGGTAAACACGGTGATATCATTTCTTTTACAATGGAAATGGAACATGTTGATTTTATGACAGCGATAAAAGAATTAGCTGAAATGGCCGGTATTCCATTACCAGAATATAAACCAAAAACCCGCGAACAGATTGAATCAGAAGAAACTTACATAAGTATTACGGCGGATGCGGAAAAATTATATGCCGAAAAATTATTTACATCTGATGGTGCGCATGCGTTGGAATATATACGTGGCCGTGGTTTCACCGATGAAATGATAAAAAAATATGGTATCGGATATGCACCAAAAAATAATATCATTGCAAATAAATTTGTAAACACCAAACAAGATAAATTGATTGCAACCGGTCTTGTACGGCGTGGTGAATACGGTTTATATGATTTTTTTCGTGATAAATTAATGTTTCCAATATTTAATGCACACGGTCAAATCGTTGCTTTTTCTGGACGTTCGTTGGATGGGTCTGAACCCAAATATATAAATACAACCGATACAGAAATGTTTCATAAACGGCAAACATTATTTGGTTTCAATTTCGCACGTGAAAATATACATCGTGCAAATCGTGCGATAATTGTAGAAGGTCAAATAGACGCAATCCAGATGCAATGTAATGGTTTTGGTGAAACGGTTGCACCACTTGGAACCGCACTGACCGAAGATCATATTGCAATACTTTGCAAGGCAAACAGAAATATAACTTTCTGCTTTGATGGGGATGGTGCCGGACAAAAAGCCGCCGCGCGTGCATGCGGTATTATTTTACCTTTCTTGCGTGATAATTCTGATGTGCGATTTGCGTTTGTGACGGGCGGAAAAGATCCAGATGAAATATTGCGTAAATCTGGCAGGGCGGCAATGGAAAAAATTATAAGTTCTGCGGTTCCATTGGTTGATTTTTTATGGAAAATTACGAATACAAATTACCTTGTAAACACACCTTCTGGTAAAACCCAGGCAGAAAAATTCTTAAAATCACAATTAGAAAAAATAACCGATAAATTACTGCGCGCGGAATATGAACATGAATATGATTCACGCAAATTTAATGAATGGCATAAATGGAAGAAAAAATCAGATGTACAAAATATAGATGTTCCAGACATAGAATTAACAACAAAAAACACATTGATGTTTATTGTTAATAAATATCCAGAATTAGCCGAACGTTACGGTGATTTTATCAGCAGTTTTAATTTAAGTTTTGAATCTGATATTCCAGATATGAACCTGGATTTTGATTCTGCAGAAAAATATTTAATATCATTAAAATTACAAAAATATCTTGAAAAATTAAATAGTGACAGAAAACAACTGGTTGCCGATGCATTAAAGAATAATAATTCAGAATCTATCAAAGATATAGATAAAAAAATCAGGGCAGCACAAGAAAAACTTGAATTATTACTGGATTTAAATGATAAATAAATTATTTTTCTTGTGATTGTGCAAGGTTATACATTTGCTGTATTATATTATTAAACTTTTTTTTACCTTTATGACGTACAAATAAAATAACCGCAACAAGACCCCAAAATATGTAGTTTTCTTCGGGTTGAATTTTATCATACAATTCTTGGAATTTTGAATATACAACAAAGTTTGATATCGCCATAATTCCTATGACTAGTGTTAAATATTTTTGTGTAATTGATAAAATACGCCAAAAAGATACATCATTTGACACCTTTTCTAAAATTTGTTTTTGTTCATGTGTCATATCTTTTGTCAAACCCTTTCTTTCGGCATATTGATATGTATCCATACCATTTAATTTTTCCTTGCCAAGAACAATACAGGGAATTAAATTTTTACAACGAACCTCTATCTTTTTTTGTTTAATAAATTCTGCACGTTCTTCATCAGTTAATCTTAACATAAAATATTTTGTTGCTGGATCCAGTAAGTCTTCAAGTGTGTAAGTTTCTTCGGATAATAATTTATCCGCTATTTCTAGATTTTTTAATTCACGTTGTAAAGTCAATATATGCACCTTTTCAGGTTTTCCTAAAATATCATATATATAACCTTTGTCAATAAAAAATCCGCTATACAGCGGATTTTAACATATTTATAACAAATCTAGTTATTAAACAAGAAGTGGCAAATATCACCTTCTTGCATAACATAATCCCGTCCAACCAGACGCATTTTACCGGCCTCTTTGACGGCAACTTCTCCACCAAGTTCAATATAATCAGATGGTGATATAACTTCGGCCCGAATAAAACCTTTTTCAAAATCAGTATGTATTTTACCAGCGGCCTGTGGCGCGGTCATTCCACGTGTTATCGTCCACGCATGTGCTTCTTTGGGTCCAACTGTATAGAAAGTTTGCAATCCCAATGTTTCATATCCGGTCTTTATAACTTTTTCCAAACCTGATTGTTCTAAACCCAAATCATTCAGAAACATTTTACGTTCTTCGGGGTCAACAATTTGCGCAATTTCCATTTCTATTTTACCGGAAATTATTAAAACTGGGGCTTTTTCGGAAAATTTTTGCACGACCATATCTGAATATTTGTTACCATTTGCCGCCGCAGATTCTTCAACATTACATACATATATAACCGGCTTTGCGGTCAGTAAATTAAATGGTTTCGTGTCAATATTTGTTTCACGTGCCGGCACAGATTTTTCCAGATTTTCAGCAATAACCTTAGCATCGGCAAGTAACTTTATTGCTTCTTTATCTAATCCATGTGCTTTTTTTTCAAGATTTTTCATCTGTTTTGTTAAACTTTCTAAATCCGCCATCATAAGTTCTGTTTCAATTGTATCAATATCAGCAATTGGATCTATGCGACCATCAACATGAACAATATCATCATTTTCAAAACAACGGACAACATGAATTATTGCATCTGTTTCTAATATATTACCTAAAAATTTATTTCCCAAACCTTCGCCATTTGATGCCCCGCGGACCAATCCAGCAATATCAACAATTTCAAGTTGTGTCGGTATAATTTTTGCCGAATTATCAACCGCCGCCAATTTATGCAATGTTTCATCCGGTACAACAACACGGCCGGTATTTGGTTCTATGGTGCAAAATGGATAATTTTGCGCATCCGCCGCCGCACTTTGTGTCAGTGCATTAAATAATGTTGATTTTCCAACATTTGGTAATCCAACAATTCCACAATTGAAACCCATAATAAAATCCTTTATAATACAGATAATATGTCATACATGTGGAACAAATTCAATATAAAAACTTTTCCATCAGAAACTATTGTTTACTGTGATGGTAAATATGTGCCTGAACTTTCAACACTGGCCGAAACTGATATAATAGATAAAAAATATGATTTACCGGTGCATATTATATATGTTGGTAAAATACAAGATAAAAACACATTAAATATAGTAGTAAATATATCAAACCAACCAGTGTTTTTAAGTGTTGATACAGAAAATAAATTCCCGGCCTTTTTGAACATTTTTATCAAAAACACCGGGAAAAATTCCGAAATTCGTGGCCATGTTTTATGCAAAAATTCATCAGAATTATCACTTGATATAATCGCTGAACATGATGCCCCAGATAATAGTATCTTAATCCAAACAAAAATTATTGGGTCAAAAAATAGTTTATCGTCTGTATCTGGCACAGCAGTGATAAATAAAAATTGTGGTAATGTTATTTCAGATATTCGTTTTGCCGGTCATTCATTAGATAAAAGTGCAAAAATAAGGTTTTTACCATCACAACGTATCGCATCTGTACCAAAATCAGCTGAACATAGTGCTTATATTTTCCACCCAGATATAAATAAAGAAAATTATTTGCGTATGGCCGGGTTATCTGGGGCCGAAGTTAAAGATACCCTGGTAGAAGCATTTATGAACGATTTTAACCTGTTTTAACAACAAAAAAAAATACGGTATTCCAACCGGCGTACCGTAAAATAGATAAGAAAACACGGGATTATTTTCTTTTAAAACCCTGTTTTGCTTTGAATTTCGGGTTATCAGGATCGATTAAAACAACCTGTTTTCCACGACGAACCTGTTTAATATTTCCACGTTTTTTCCATGCCTTTAAAGAACTCAAAAATTTCATTTTATATCCTTTTTGCCAAGGCATTATAAACACTTTTTAACAAAAATCAAATATTATATTTATTTTTTATTGTTGTTTTTGGGGCTGTTGAAATTGTTGAAATTTTGATTTTAACAATGTTTTTAACAATTTTTTTGGCTATTTTTACGGTTTTTAAGGGATTTGTTGAAAATAAAACGCATTGAAAAACGGTTAAAAAAGCGTGTTTTTTTCAATATTTTTAACATTTATCTGTTTATGTTTTTTATGCTTGTTGAAAATTGTTGAAATTGTTATAATGAGAATATCCATGGAGGGATTTTCAATAAAATGAGACAACAAGTGCTGAAAGCTTTGGCGAATCCATCGCTGTTGTTTGGTGTGCCATACACTCTGGCTGTACTGAATTTTATGGTTCAGTTTACGGTATTTATTGTCTTGTATGTTGTTGGTTTGACTATATTAGATAGTGATATAGTTAACAGATATCTTAATCCATTATATTTTTTGATATCTGTATGTTTGGTTCATATGCTTTTTGCACGTTTTGCAAAAAATGATTCACAAATTGGTCAAGTTTTAATCGCAAGAATTAAAATGATAAAAAACAAGATACCACGGAGATTATCTGCATGATAGAAAGTTTTTTTAGATTTTTTGCCGGTGGTGGTCTTTCTGTGACGATGACACTTACTGTTATGGTGGTGGCTGTTATACTTGTTTTTGTTATTTTAATGATGTATGTGCCGACAATTGTAAAGCATGTATTTCCAAAATTTGGTTATAAACATTATGCAGATTATATACCTTTTGAAACAGTTTATACTGATAATTCATTAGAGTTAGATAATGGTTCTTTGATTCGTGTTTATCGTGTTTCAGGGGTACAGACCAGTATGCAGACAGAAGAACAACGTTCTAAATTCCTTGATTTGCGTTCTCAAATTTTTAATCAAATTCATGATCCAAATGTAACATTGCGGTTCTTTACAATACGTGATGCAGTTGCTGAAAATACAGATTATGAATTTGATCAACCTGTATTACAAAGCATATATGATAAATGGCATTCCCAGGGTTTGCGGATTTTTGTAAATAATTATTATATTGTTTTGTCTGTCAAGGGCGGTGTAAATAATCGCGATTTATTAAATCAATATGGAAATTATATAGAATCTATACTTGCACCATACAATCCAAAAGTTCTTGAAAATGATTCACGTGATAATATGGCGAAATTTTTTGGTCGTATATTTTCACCAATTACAAAACCATCACCCCAGGTTTGTAATGAAGAAATCAAAGAATTATCAACTGTGGACGATGTTGAATTTTTATCAGATGGTAATGTTAAATATATAAGTGGTGACCGTGAATATTATTCATCGTTAATATCTTTTCGGGCCGCCCCAGATTATTTGGACGAAGATTTCTTTGATTCTGTGAATACTATTCAGACAGAAATGATTTGTATGAATGGGTTCAAAATTATGGGTGCCGCGGATGTAGAGGCCGTTCTGCGTCAACGCCGCAGTACTGCATCTAATGAAAATGATTCAACCGAAGAACAAATTTCAGATGCGGAATCTGTGATGGATGAAAATGTATCTGGAAATCAAACATTGGTAAATTATTATCCGTTATTTATAATATTTGGTAAAACAGAAGAAGAATTAAAAAATTATGTAGATGAATTCAAGAAAATATGTGCTTCTTTTGGTGTTTCACCAATTCAGGAAAATTTTGCGTCCAAAGTATCATGGTTTTCAATGGTTCCTGGGTTTGATACATTTCCACGGACATTTAAAATGTTGTCACGTGCGGCCGCAATAACTGTTCCTATGTCCAGTACACCACGCGGTATCGCAAATTCAGATTGGGGCCAAGGTCCATTGGTTGTATTTCCAACAGCTCAAGGAACACCATACCAATTCCAATTCCATGTTTCTGATAAACCTGCGGCGGTGGGACATACATTAACAATTGGTCCAACCGGTGGTGGTAAAACAACACTATTCTCATTTTTGATTGCCCAATCTTTACGTCATAAAAAATTAAAGGCATTTTTCTTTGATAGAAATAAAGGTGCCGAGATATTTACATTGGCGGTTGGTGGAAAATATATCACCATGCAGGATAAAGAAAAATCAGATAGCGCATTTTTAACACATTTGAATCCATTAAAAATGCAAGATACGGTCGCAAATCGTGCATTTTTGCGGCGTTGGTTTGCGATGATTTCTGAACAAAATGATGCAATATCTGCAGATGAAATTGCACGTGCTGTGTCGGTGAATTTTGATTATTTGTCTGATAAAGATAGAATGTTGAAAAATTTATGGGAAAGTTGTTTTTCATCATCTGGAAATATGCGCAGCGCACTTAAAAAATGGGTGGATCCGTTGCAATATGGTCAAATATTTAATGAAGATACCGATACACTGGATTTACAATCGCGTCTTACCACATTTGATTTTACCGATATTTTACAAGACGCGACACTTGCACCGGCGGTCATTTCATATATATTACACAGAATAAACAATATAACTGTGTCTGGTGGAAATCCATCGCTGATTATGATTGACGAAACAGCACCAATGTTGGAAAACAAAATGTTCCGTGATAATTTTATTACCGGTTTACAAGAAGGGCGTAAAAATCGTCAGGCATATATGGTTGCGTTCCAACGCGCAAATGTCCTTGATAAACTTGGCATAGGTGATGTTGTTCGTGGCCAGGCCCAAACGATAATGTTCTTCCGTAATCCTGCGGCGGATGCGGCGGATTATGAACATTGGAATCTGAATCCGTTGGAAATGGCGTTTATCCAAGGTAAAGCATATCCAAATCTGAAACGTGCCGTGTTATTGGCACGTCCAGTTAATAATGAATCTGTTATATTGAATACAGAACTTGGCGGTTTGGGGAATTTATTACGTCTGTTTGAATCTGGGCGTTCGTCGGTGTTGTTGGCCGAAGATTTATACCGTCAGTTTGGTTCCGCATTTGTTGCAGAATACTTAAAGAAACAGGGTGCGGGTGATTTATAGTATGTTTAAGAAAATATATATTTTTATATTACCTTTGATATGTGGAATTGCATATGGAAATGATTGTATAAAATACAAGCATATACCAAATGTTAGTATATCCAGCCCAATACACGAAAATCGTATTGTTCAGCCAGATGAACCAATGGATAAATTGCATGGAAATGTACTTGCAACATTAATTCAAGATTTTGATTTAGTTGTTGATATTATAATGCATGAAGGTGGTTATTGTGTTGTACTTAAAAAAGTAGATGCGACCGTTGGATATAATGATTTTTTGGTCAGTATAGATAAATCTCATCGCAAAGGTTCATGTACATACAGCGCAATTATAAATCATGAAAAGAAACATGTTGATGCATATTTGTCTGTAATAAATGACATGAAATCAGATATTCAAGATTCTGTGTTTAATGCTGCGAATTCTGTGATGCCTGTGTTTGTTGATTCACGTGAAAAAATAGATAGTGTGATAGAAAATATGAATTATGGAATTCAATCGCACCCAGAAGTTATTTTGATAAAACAAAAGATAAATGCCGCCCAAGAAATTCGTAATAAACGTGTTGATCAAAATGAAGATAATACAGAATTAAAGATATGCTTGTCATAATGTTCTATGCGGCTGATTCCGGTGTATACAGCTTTTTTAACCAAAATAAAACCATATCGCAATTGGTGCTATTGCCGCGGTCATAAGTCCGGAAATAACAATTGCTAAACTGCTGAAAGATCCTTCTATATGTCCCATTTCCATTGCTTTAACTGTGCCGGCGGCATGTGATGCATTACCGATTGCCAATCCACGAGATATCGGATTTTTCAATTTCATCCATTTACATAATTTATCACTGACCGATGCACCAAGTATTCCTGTTATTATAACTGCGGATACTGTCAGCGAGACCATTCCACCAAGTTTTCGGGTAATACCAATCGCCAATGCAGTTGTCACAGATATTGAAACCAATGAACGTGCAATAATATCTGCCATACCAATCAGTGCTACAACCAAACATACCGATACAACTGATGCAATTACACCAACAAACATTGCAAACAATATTGTCCAAATATGTTTTTTTAGTAATGGTAATTGCCGATACATTGGAACCGCAAAGCATACAGTTACAGGCATCAAGAAGTATGTTAAATATTTTGCACTTTGGTTATAATTTTCATATGGAATTTTTAATAGTACCAAAATTACAACAACAACAGTGGTTGCCAAAAAGAGTGGGGTGGTAAACGGATTTGGCCATTTTTTGTTGATTATGGTCGCAAGGATAAATGCCGCAATTGTTATTGCCGCCCCGAAATACGTTGATGTTGTAAAAATTTCCATCATTTTTTATTTTTCCTGGGTTCCAGAAAGAAATCTGCTGTTTTTCCGGTAATAACCATTGTTACAAAATATGCAACAACCAATAAAATAACCAAATAATACCATATACCTGATATTTCTGGCCAAATATCTATGATGGCGACCGCCGGTGCAACAAAGAACAATGCCATAATTCCGTGAAACCAATCAGCCACATCTGCCACCCATTCCAATTTTATGATATGTGTACACAGTGCCAAAAATAACAATAAAAGGCCGTAAATACTGCCTGCAATAGGCAGCGGAATCAGAAATTCACACAATTCGCCCAAAAAGACGAACAAAATTACAATCATAAATTGAAACAGGTATTTCACTCAACATCTCTCTCTTGTGAAATACTTTAATTAAAAATATAAAAAAATAAAAGAATAAAAAAATTGACAATAATATTATTTTGTATTATATTATTTGTCAGTGGTAAAAAGAGGTATAAAATGGATAAAGCAGAATTTTTAAAAAAGTTAGGTTTTCCAGACGGTATGACTACAGATAATGTTCATTTTGTACCTGTGGGCAATTCTCCAATGGATAATCTAAAAATGAATCTGATTGAATCATTAAAGATTCCATCTGGAATAGATCCGATGGATGTGTTTATTACATTAATGAATGCAGATATACAGATTGTCAAAGGCGTTGGGACCAACTCATTAAATTTGAGCTTTCAAGATAATGTAGATCCGAAAATAGTAGAGATTATTCGTCAGGCTGTAAATGACAAACTTCAACTTAATCAGCAGGGTAGAGTAAGATTCAGTGTTGTTGACAAGGATGATAAAGTATTTTCCGCCGATGGTGACAGTGCCATGAGAAATTTTGCAGAAATATCCAGACATGTTTTGTCAGAATACCCAAATTGTTATGCAAAAATTCATGGTGATTTGAATTTAAGAGATTATACAAGGAAAGATTTAGAAAATTTTGATGTTTCTTGTCTAGCAAGTGTTATTGTTGGTGGCGATTTTTATCCATCTAAATTCAGCAAAGTTTTTCCATATCGTGTTGTTGGAACATTTGATTGCCATGGACTTGGGAAAAATTATTTGACCAGTGGTGTATCATTACCAATCACACCAAAGATAAATTGTGTTAACAGTATAGAAAACTATGATGCATTGATGGATATATTACCACAAGGTTTGGAAACACTGATTGTTGAACCAAAACTGGTCAGAGAAAGTTTTGTAAAAGAAAACTTTATTTCTGTTGAAGCGTTTATTAAAAAATATCCAAATGTAAAAGTAATCGGCAGAAATGGAATTTATTTATCAGATGTTTATAATGCAATAAAATCTGGCAATAATAATGCAAGCATTGAAACACCACAAATTGTTTCAGAACCAGTTAAACCAGAACGAAAAACAGAGGCCGATACAGGCGTTGAACAAAGAAAATTAGGCACGCATCTAACGGTTAATGATTTGCGTAAATATTGCCGTACAATTCATATAAACGGTGTTTATAAATATCAAGATTTTTCAGATGCAGATTTAAGAAATTTAATCAAAGAAGTTTTGAAAAAATACACTAACCTTAAAACCAAACAAAAAAAAGCAACGGAAAACGGCGAATTGGTTGATTGTATAGATTTTTCTGAATTTAAATTATTTGTAAAAAATCTGGACGATTTTATAGAAAAATATAAAGAAAAGAAAACTGAATCACAACAACAGGTTAAAGAGCCGGTGCGTAAAAAGAAACAGGTTACAAAACCACAATCAGTTGGCCGCACGCCGATGGATATCAAAAAATATATAACACGTAACCAATTTGATGAAATTGCAAAATCTGTAAAACCAGATGTTGCATTGCAATTATTACACGATGTCCAAGATATCAACCTGAATCCACTTGATTTGCGGTCAAATGGTACGGTGCCAATTGTAAAAAATGGCACGGAAATCAGTGCACCAAATATAACAAAATATGGTGGATGCTGTCTGCGCCAGAAAATAAAAAGTAAAAGTATTATATGGCATGTTGCAAATAATGAAAACGGTGGTGTAATATTGGTATGTGTTGGTTTCAGTACAAATTCTGACAAAATGAAAGAGTTAGTCAGCCAAGCATTAAAGTTAAAAATGTATACTGCGGCGGAACTGGATTCGCGTGGATATATTGATGTAAAAACCATCATTGACGGTGGTAATTCTGGTAATGGAATTTCGGATACCGATGTTGATTTGTCGTTTTTAAATGGTGGCATATTAAATCAAAAAAAGGCGGATATGTCGCATCCAGGGCGTTAAAAAGTCATATTTTGTTTGACAATGAAAAAATATGATTTATAATTTGTGCTGTTTATCGCGGGGTAGAGCAGTCCGGTAGCTCGTCAGGCTCATAACCTGAAGGTCGGTGGTTCAAATCCATCCCCCGCAACCAGTTAAAATAAAAAATACACCCATCGTGGTGTATTTTTTGTTTTAATAGTTTTGATGGTTGAATCACCGAGGCAAGGTGGTTCACCACAAGCGAAAGCCAGACGGAAGTATGGCGGTTCCCCGAAGTTTTAACGAAGGGGAATGAGTGCAGTTGCCGCGTAAGCGAAATCCATCCCCCGCAACTAAGATTTACAAAACCGTCCATCTGGGCGGTTTTTTATTAGATTTCTAATATCTGCCCAAAGTTAAAAAGTAAAAATTAAAAAAGTAACGAAATTTCGTCACTTTTGAACTAATTGTAAAGATATTATTCTAAACTACAATTATTTTCTATTTCAAATCTGACGATATCTTGCTTTTTGTATCGTTCACGAATAAGTTTCTCTTTTGGTATCAATTCTGGATTTCTATCAAGCCAAGTTTTTATCATTTCTTCGTGTTTAGAATTTTTAGTTTCAATATACTCTTTTTCGCATGGCTTTAATGTATTAAAAATTAATTTTTCCATGAACATATGTGTATAATTAACACATTCCTTCTGCTCAAACGAAGTTAATTCATAATTATCTATACAATTTTCTACACGATAAGAGTCCACCATTTTCTGTTTTTCTACAAGTTTTTTAAATTTTTCTTTATTTACATTTGGTAAATATTTTTGTAAATGCCTTTTGTAGTCAAAATAACCTATATCTGCATCTTGCGCCTCTCTACGTGCCAAAATACAATCATCAGACAAATCTACATACTTATTTTCATTATACAAACAAAAACAGCTTCTATACTCTGGTTTTATATTTGAATATGTATTAAACAAGTTTGTATACATTTCATCATAAACATTATTATACTCACCAAAAACAGATTCTTTAATATTCTTTCCTATTGTATCAGTACCGCCACAAAACATATTAGATTTTATTTCACGACTTATAGGTGTTTGTATGTTAAAATAAATTTTTGTAAAATAATTATTATAAGTGTCCAAAACATCTATTATTTTTTGATAAGAAGGGTCAAACTGATGTTCCACAACGTTTTCTTTTGTTATTTGTAATAATATATTCTTTGTTGTTTGAGATAAATTTTTTTCTTCCGCATATAAATTAACAGAAAACAATATAAACAAAAATATAAACATCTTTCTCATTTTCTCTCCTTTATAAACAAAATGATTATATTCCTGTATATTATTTTTTCAATATCATTATTTCAAATTCACTAACCCTAATTTATCTTTTAATTCATCAATCTCTCGCCCCATTTCCAATAATTCGGCTCGGAAACAGCTACCTAAATACAACCAGTTAAAAAGAAAATATGGCTATATTGGCCAGGTTTTTTGCAACAAGTAATATATTGACATTTTAATTTTTTGTGTTATATTTACTGTGATAAAAGCATGGTTTAATAAAATGAACATGAATTATGATATACCAATACCAAATATAAATGATGCCAAAGAAGAGATGTGGCGTCAGGCGATTTCTGCCGATGAAAATTATGGTTTTTATAATAAATATTATCCTTGTCTTACCATGACAAATGAATACCAACAAATTATGCAAACAAAAGACCATATTAACAAAAATACAGATGTTTTAACGGTTTCGGGGTCCGGGGAACAACCATTGTTTTTCAGATTGTTCGGTGCAAAAAATGTATTAACGTTTGATGTTTCGTATAATTCTTATCTTATGACACAATTAAAGATTGCCGCATTAAAAACATATGATAACCCACAAGATTATTTTAATTTTTTAACCGATTTATATTATACCGAAGATACAGATTTTATAAAAACAGAAAGAATAAATCGGGTAATTAACAATTTACCAGATATATATAAAAATTATCTGGCCGAGGCACTTGAAACAGTAGAAGTATTTTATACTAATACTTGCTGTGATCGCTATCGGTTGTCTGAAACAAATTATTCTAAATTACGAAAAATTGTAAAAACCCCGTTTCCTTTTATTTTGTCTGATATTAAAAATTTGGATAAAAAATTAAAAGGTCAAAAATTTGATGTAGTATATTATTCTAATATTTGCAGTTATTTGCACCCATATGATGTCAGACCAGTATTGAATAAAACCAAAGAATATCTGAAACCAAATGGTAAACTGTTTTTGGTGACAAGTTATGGTGATAAAAAAGATGACATTACAGATGCAATTGATGATAGTTTTGGATTGACATCAGCAAAGTTTTTTCGTGCGGAAAGAGGTTTTTATTTAATCATGGTCCGAAACGTGCAAGGTCGTGGTTTATAAAAAAAATTATATTTTTTATGCGCGGCGGGAACCATAATCATTTGGTGCTTTTGGAACATCGGGCTTGCGTTCTGTTAATCCAATTTTGACCCCCAGGTGTTCTTGTTGGCGTTCGGCATCGTGCATTTTTTCAAGTTCTTGTATGGCCTTGTTTATAACACGTGTTTGGATTTGGGTTGTTATTGCTGGGCCGGCGGTAATGCTGATTGGATTATCGCGTTTTTCAATTGATAATGGTTCTGTTTTTTCCTTCCAGAATGATAACATATCCAAAACAAAATGAGTTTTAGTTGTGTTAATCAGTGTTTTATCTATCAGTCCAGATTCCATGATTGCCATGGCAATATTTTCTAAATCAGTGACAGTTAGAGATTTTGCCTGTTGCACGATGTTGCCATTATCATCACGGATTTCTTTTTGATATTGCATAATGTCGGACAGTGCCGTCAGACCCCTTTGCACGCCGTCAATGTATGCGGTACTGATACCATATTTTTTACATACGCTGTCAATATTTTGGACATTGGTTGTTAATATCTCTGATATCGGTTTACCAGACCGAACACCATTTATTAACAAGTAGAGCAGGTATCCCATCATACGTTTGTCGCGGCGATTTGGTGCAATGTTCATTTGTGCGCCGGTATCAAATATGCCGATACAGAATTCGCGAAACGCCGGGTTGGAAAAGTTCTGTTGGCCGGCATGTCTATCGGTATCCCATTTATTTCCAGACAGCAAAATACCCAATTCCAATGTAGTATATGCCAATGCCATATCATGACGTTCTTCTTCGGTTAATTCATCAGATGTTAATGGCACGCCCGGTGACATTTCCATTATTTTATATGCATTATCTTTGGTTGGCGAAGAACCGTATGCAATCCAACGTGCAACATCCGGAGAATAGTCACCCATTGGGGTATGTACGGTTAATGATTCATATATTTTAACCGCATTGGTATATTTTTGATGGTCTTGTTCAATGTCAATTTCGCTGTATGCGGAATCACGGGCCTGGTTTACAATATTGGTCAATACGGCGTATTTTGGGTCTGCGGCGGTCATATCTTGGATTGTTTGCGCAATCATGTTTATACCATCAGATGTCAATTTTTGTGTGTTTGGTCGCATCAGAGAAATAACGCAATCTTGATCTTGATATTTAACTTGGACCGTCACAAAGAATGAACCAGCGCCCAAAATTTTTCCAACATGTGTTATTTTTTGATATTCGGATTCCGGCAAAGATATTTTCAACATTTCAAATAATTCTGCGCGCGTTGGGATTTTTGCCTTGTCACGCAGTGTTGATAGTTCGTGACGAATATCGGAATCCAAATTTGGCAGGTAAGATAACAATTGCCCAAATTTGATAAATGCCGGTCCCTTGTTTTGCAGGAACATTTTCAATCCGCGACCAACCGCCGTTCCCGCCGTCATTTCGTCTTTCCCAGATTTTTTACCGGATGCAATCAGTGCAGACAACACCAAATTCCGTTCAATATCATCCAGATTATTATAAATGCAACGCAAAATTAATTTTGCATCATTATAATATTCGGAATCGGCGGTAAAGAACATATCCAAAATCAATTTTAATTTATCATCATCGTTGGTGCTGTATGCATTAAGCAAGCGGTTCATCAAATACGCACGCACAGGTAAATTGGCCGCCCAGAAATTTTCATGAATAATTTGTAAAGATTCTCTGTTCAGAATTCCCAGTGTGTTATCGTTTTTTAACAGAGTTAAGATATTGTGCACAGATTTATCAGTTAATTCGTTGTTAAGAAATTCTATGGTTGCCAATGCATAATTACGGTTTTGGCCAAGTATACCAATCAGGTATTCGGCACCACGACCAAGATAGTCCAATCGTTCCGCATCACTGCCGCGGACTGTTCGGTCATTTACGCAATCCAGAATTTTTGTGACATTTTCTTGGGCATAAATTTTGTTTGCGATTTTATCTGCCAATGTACCCGCAATAGATTTAGAAAAATTTCGTTGAGTTGTTTTTCCAAGCAACCGTTTTCTGCGCACTTTGCCAAAAGGACCACGTACTTCAATAAAATCTTTTTCTTGAACTGGTTCTTGTTGGGTGTCATCTTGTTTCGGAAAATCCAAAAAATCAGCCAATTCTTGTGCACGTTCGGCAAATTCCGGCGAATTATCGTCACGGCCTAATTTGTTTGCCCAATAATCAGAATAAAATTCAATCAATTTTTCACGTTCATTTGCAAATTCTATGTCATGGATACTTCTTTTGCCGGCGTTGTGTAAAATATTTTTACGCATCAATATTTTTTCGGCGTAATCAACCGCGGTATCATAATCACCGTATGTGATTATTTCATTAACAATTTGTTGTATAAAATAGTTTTTGTTTGCATCTTCTTCGGAAAACCCCTTGTTTTCAGCAAGAAATTCATACAACAGTATTTTGTCATCCAAAGAAAATGAATCAAACATGTCATGTGGAATAAATTTTGCAATCAGTTCTTTGTACAGTGACAAAGAATCATTATGATCTGTAAGAAGTTTGATAATATTTACAGGATTACATTTATACCCAGATGCCATATAATTCAACAACAATATAATACCAATAAGAACAATGTTTATGTTAGGCATTATATCGGAATAATAAAACCGCGGATTAAAATTACAATATTTTTGATCAACATCGGTACCGATTTCATGATTGTTATATTTATTTATTTGTGTGACAATAAATAATAATTCTTGTTCATTTGTTGGCAGGCGTTTAAATCCAAATGATTTAATAATATTTTCAAGTAATTCTGTTTTATTTTCATTTATTTCAGAAACAATTCCATTGGCAAGTATGTCATACATATGCGCACTGAAATACGGGTTTTTTGATGCAATGGGCAGAAGGTTTTTAGTAACATATTTTTGTATTTTTGCCTGGCAATCATCATCCGACAAAAAATGAAGGTCATTTGCGGCATGAATCACATTTGCATATAATTTTTCTTCTAATTTTAATCCATCATGTTGATGATAATATTTTGCCATTTTTACGCATGCATCACACGCCGTATAACCGGTTATTTCTTGTTCCATTGTGTGTCCAGACAACATATGTATAACCGATAAAATATAAGAATTTGTCTTAAAATCTTCTGGTAAATGTTCCGGGTCATAGGCGGTATGTGCGGGATTCTTTTTACCGGTGTTCGCAAGGTATTGTTTAAAGTCCTGGTAATATGCCGAAGATAAAATCGCATCGTAAAATTTCCATACTTTGTCTTTATCAATTTTGTCTATATATTTTTCCAGCAGTTTTTTTTCATCGGGTTTTTCAAGTTCCGCTATGCCCGGAACATCAATCCAAGATGGTAAAGCGGACATGACAAAATCGTAATCCATATCTTTTGGATTAATTTTTCCATCGGTAAAATCTTTGATTTTATTATATTTGGCCAATGCGTTCATTTGTGCGTTTGACCAATTGTCAAACAGTTCATTTGCCTTGGCGATATTTTCACGTTCTTGTTGTTCGTGGACAATTCTATCACGTTCTGCACCGTATGCGATAATGCATCCATGTTCATCATATATATAATCGTTTTCATTATAATACAGCATACGGGTGTTTTTCTGGGTTACCAATTCCAACGCTTCATTTATGTTTGGTGAATTCATTTCTTTAAGTTTAACCCAAAACGGCTTTTTACCGATGATGTCGGGGGTGGGGGTAAAAGTTATCGTATATTGTGCAAAATTACGTAGGTTTGGTGCCAATGTAATATAGTTTGCGTATTCAATAATTTGTCCCGCCGCCCATTCTGGTGCAGCCATATTTACTAAATTTTCTATATTTGAGTGTAATGTACTAAATGGGCCAAAGAAATCCAGTTGTGAATATTGTAATATCTGGCATAGATATGGTTCAACCAATGGGTTGGTTTCTGACTGAAGCATAAATGCACGAAATAAATCTTCCAGTCGGTATTGTTCGGTATCTGTTTTTTGTCGTGTTATAAAATTCATCTTTACAAGGATTTTGACAAAATCTTGTAATCTGGTTTTTGTCTTGCATACTTCATTAATTTTAAATTTTATAAGGAACAATAATTCGTCGCGTGGTATTTGTGATATATCGGTCGTATTATATCGGTCATAAATTAGTTTATCTATGAACGAACGGTATGGTTCGTCCTTTCTTGTATTTTGTAATTTCTTTTTAAAGGCGTCATATTCAGGGTCATGTGGAATAACCTCGGGAAAATAGCCACGTTCCAGTGATATTTTCGTCATATGTGCTTTGACATCTTCTATGCGGTCAACCGGGTTGCCGTGAACATCCAAAGTTGGACTGCGGTATTCAAATGGTTTAAATATTTTTGTTTGTGCAGAAATGACATTACGTGGGTTGTACCCGGCATTCATCATCAAATCAACCGAACGCAAATCAGCCGCGCGTTCTTGGAATATCGTGTTGCGTCCACCCAGTAATTGTGACCACAGGTAATGCCCAGATTCATGTCCGATAATTGCCGCCAATTCTTCGGTGTTTGACAGTGCCATAATTAAACCAAATGATACGGCGATAATATTTTTGCCATTTTTGGTTTTGGAACCTTCAATAAAAAATGCATTGGGGGTGTCATCGTCGTATCCGGTAAAATAAAAATCATCCAGATTAATATCGGTGTTTTGGAACAGTTTTGTAAAAATTTGCCGAATTTTGCCACCAATTTCATGGTGCAACTGACTGGTTGGGTCATAAAGACGCAAAGATTCAAAATCGTTCTGTTCCAGAATTTCATTGGATAACGGCATGAAAATCCCCCACTGTTTCGGTCTATATTTTATCAAAAATCGCGATTTATTCCTAGGGCAAAATATGGATTCCTAATGCATACTTGAAATATGGTTTTTTTCTTGGTAAAATCTAAGCGTTATGTTTAGAAAATTGTGGAAAAAATTTTGGGAACCAATATTAGGTTTTTCCGGGTTTCAATGGATTATCGCCATTGTTATGGCGGCGATGATATGGTTTATATATTTCACATGTCGTAAAGAAATCATTGGTTATGAAAATTTCAAGAAATTTCGGCATAAACCGGCAATATTTGCGTTTTGGCATGGACGCAGTTTGATGCTGTCACCAATAGTGTGCCTTGGGGGAATGAAATCATATGCGATTGCGTCCCGACATAAAGATGGTCGGATGATGGCAAAATTGCAACATTTGTTTGGTCTGCGTGCAATTTATGGCAGTTCGCATAATGGTGGAATTTCGGTTTTGCGCGAAGGTATTCGCGTTCTGCGACGTGGTGACCATTCGTTGTGTATTTCACCCGATGGTCCAGGGGGGCCATCGTTGCGCGTCCAAGAAGGTGCGTTGTATTTTGCAAAAATGACCGGTGCACCAATTATTCCGGTATGTTTTTCGGCAAAACATGTGTGGATACAAAATCGGTGGGATAGGTATTTATTGGTATATCCTTTCACAAAAATAAAATGTAGGGTTGGGGAACCTATATACATAGATTCTAAAATATCGCCAGATGAATTTGAATCTAAACGCAAAGAATTAGAAGACATTATGGTTGCGCAATTGCGTGAATTGGATGCAGAATTTAATTTGTATGTAATAGAGCAGGGGTTGAAAACACGTGAATTTAAACGACTGAAAAAACAAGGGTTGGCGCCAAAACTTACAAAAAGGTATCATTAAAATGAAAACACCGTGGTGGTTTTTGCATAAAACTCCGTTGGCATTTTTATTATTGCCAATTGCGTGGATTTACTATCTGGCATCACGTATGGTGTTTAATTGGCGCCGTATGGTTGCGTATAAATCACGCAGAAAGGTTATTTGTATTGGTGGTTTGCTTGCCGGTGGGGTGGGTAAAACACCAATTGTACGTGTGATTGCAAATTATTTGGATGCGCCGGTTGTTATGCGTGGATATCGCCGCACAGCCAGTACCGCAAACATCGGAGACGAAGCTGCAATGTTAATGTCTGATGATATTGCCGTGCATGTTGGGCATCGGAAAAGCAATATAATGCTATTGGACAGACAACAAGATGAAAAAGGTCCAATTTTAATGGATGACGGATTGCAGAATCCACTGATTAAAAAAGATATTTCCATATTGGTGTTTGATGAAATGATCGGGTTTGGAAATGGTTTTTTGTTGCCGGCCGGTCCACTGCGTGAACCAAAATGTCATGCTAAAAATGCTGATGCAATTATTATTATTAAAAATCCTTGTGCCAAAAGGAAATTGAAATTGCCGGATACCGTGCCGGTATTTTACGCAGAAAACAAAACGATATCGCCATATAGTAAAAACACCCGTATATTTGCGTTTGCGGGTATAGGGTATCCAAAAAAATTCTTTAAGGCATTGGATGGAATTGTTGGACATCGTGCATTTGGTGATCATTATCAATATACTGACGATGATATTGTAGAATTGAAAAAAGTGGCGGTGCGAAAAAAGGCGAAACTGGTCACCACAGAAAAAGATTGGGTTCGGTTACCAATAGATGTTCGTAACGATATAAAATATGCTAAATTAGAAACAGTCATAGATCCAAAATTTTTTGTTTGGTTAAAGGAGAAATTAAATGCCAACAGTAAAAAAGCAAGTTAAGTTTTCGGGGGTTGGTATTCATTCGGGTTTGCCAGTAAACATGGTAATTAAACCGTCAAAAAAAATCGGAATTTTCTTTCATCGCACGGATATTGCGGGTGATGATATATTGGCACGTTTTGATAATGTGGGCGATACAAAAATGCGGAACACAACAATCGGTTCTTTGGATGGTGCACATGTCAAGACCATTGAACATCTGATGGCGGCGTTATTTATGGCCGGGGTAGACAGTGCAATTATTGAAATAGATGGCCCAGAAACCCCGATATTAGATGGCAGTGCGATTGAATTTTATAATGCTATTGCCGATTGTGGAATTACAGCCGGAAAAATAAAAAAGGTAATTGTTCGCAAATCGGTTATTGTTACTGCACGTGAAGCATTGCGTCAATTGTCTTTCATAACCCGTATGAAAATATATATAATGAATTTGCTGTCGGGTCGCAAAATGGATGGTTTTGTTAAATTATCGCCATGTAAAGATGGACAATTGAATATAAAAGCCACATTAGTGTATAAAGAAAAAATAATTGGAAAACAAAGTTTTGTATATTCTTGTGACGGAACAAAAAAATCTGTGGATGTTTTTGTTCGTGATATCGCACGCGCGAGAACGTTTGGTAAGTATTCTGAATGGGAATATCTGAAATCACATGGAATGGCACGCGGGGCAAATGAAAACAATATTATCGCATTAAATGATGAGGGTGATGCCACACTGAATAAGGTGTTTTGGCCCGATGAATTTGTTCGGCATAAAATAATAGATGCCATTGGCGATATGTTTACATCTGGGGGATTTGTGGTTGGTAATTTAGAATCATACAAGGGCAGTCATGCCATGAATAATATGGTTCTTAAAAAGTTGTTTAGTAATCCAAATAATTATGATATAATAGATGGGTAATAAAAATAAAGGAAGGAAAGGATGAAAAAATATCTGGCTTTGTTTTTTGCCGCTGTTGTGATGGCTGGTTGTGGTGGATACATAAAAAATGAAAACGGCAGCCAATATCTGAAACAACTAGATGGTGAACCAATCGGTTGTGTGTTTTTATACAAACTAGAATCCGAGGTTTCTGTGTATGACCAAGACGATGCACGCAGGTATCTTGAAAATCGTATTGCCGACCAGGCGCGTCCAGGTAATGCATATTGGATTACCAGTGAAAGAACAAAACCAAATGAATGGGTTATATTTGGACCGGAACGCAGTTTTATCTTTGTGGCAAATGTCTATGATTGCCCAAATGTATTGAATGTAAAAACCGCACGGTCCGATAAACCAATGCCAGAATACGAAGCCACCAAGTGCGAAAGTACAGGGGTCTTTTATGGTGTTGAACCAGGTGGATGCGTTAACAGATAATGCAAGAAGATAAAAAATAAAAACCGTTATGTAAATAACGGTTTTTTTTACACTGGAATTGGTTTGGCATTTTGTGTTATAATTCTATCACGATAAGTACGAGAGAGAAAATTGTCAGGCCAATTTATACATGTTAATCGCAGAAAATATGCCGCTGGGTTGCTGTGGCAACCGATGGTCGCGGGGGTTACGTCGCGCGCATATGCGTATAAGTTGGCGCGTGGCATAGATCATCGTTTGAACCGTTATATTGCATATGGCGGAATGATAGGACTGGGGGCGCGCAGTGCCGGTCAACGTTCGGGTATGCCATCTGTGGCCGCAGAAATAATAGAATCTTTGCCGGGGTATGCATCAATGCTCTGTGCGTTCCATGTTGATGGAAAATATGTTTTGATTGCGGTCAGAAATGGTGTGATATTGCACGATTTGTTGTTTGATAATGAATCAGATGCACGTGAAAAATATGCGGAATTAACCGATATACCTGATTGGAATGCATTGATTGCACCGGGTCAGTGGGGAATGCCACGTGCGGTTGAACGTGATTTGAGTGAAATTTTATCTGGGAATAATCACGGTGTATTGCGTCCAATAAGTCGTCTTGGTGCGGGTGCAATGTCATTTTTGTTGTTGGTGTTGTTTGCGCTGTTGTTTTTGTATCTGTTTCGTGAACCAATAAATCAGATGTTCGCACCCAAACCCCAGGTTGCAAAGATAAATCCGGAATTGGCCGAAGAATATAAACGACAAATAGATGAAAAAAATAAAGAATTGGATAAAGAATATAATATGCGACAAGAACCGGTCAAAGAACCGTTGGTTATGCCGTTTGATTTGTTGCCGGACCCCATAGAACGCGCTGATTTATGCTATAAGGCAATTGGGTTTTTAATGCAACCAATAACCGGTTGGGTCCAGGTTTCTGCAGAATGTGGCGAAGAATATGTGCACGCAATATTCCGTCGGTCGTTTGGTACATTAGAAGATTTTTACGCTGTTGCGGCGGATATTATGCCAGGTGTTTTTGTTCAAGAATTAAATGATAATGAAATATCTGTGCGGGCAAAATTACCGAAACGTTTGGCATCGCCTTCACGTGATACGCGTGATGCCGATACGATAATGCGGGAATTGACCAGCAGATTCCAGGCGATAAAGGCAAATGTAAATATGAATATTGTTTCTGATGTTATTTCAAATGAAACACAATCGGCCGAAATATTTGTTGTGGAATTATCTACAGAATCAAAAATGGTTCCGTATGAATTCATGCAAATATTTGATGGTTTTGGGGGCATTTACATGACCAAAGTGTCATGGGATATGATTAAAAAAATCTGGAACTATGAGGTGATAATCTATGCAAGCTAAAATTAAATTATTACTGTTTGTTTTTGTTATGGGAATTGCATCTGTGACCCATGCGCGTGCGGCGACAGAATTTGATAACGTGATTGACGTTATAGAATCTGTTAATGGCGCGGATGAAGCCGAGATAAACGATGGCATTTCGGCCGACGCAATTGAAGATTACCAAGTGGAAGGTTCGCTGTTTCAACAGATTACGGATTTGGAACAAGAAAAGGTGTTAATGCAGTTGGAAAAAGAACGCGCACAATTGAACCTGGATTTGGATAGGTTGGCTGCGGAAAAAATAAAATTGCATATGGAAATAGATACTTTATCTGGGCGTGCAGAACAACAACAGCAAGAATTTGAAACAGAACGTGTACGTCTAGAGGCCGAAGCAAAACGTTTGGAAAAAGAAAAAGAAGCATTGGATTCCGGCGTTGAATATGAGGTTGCACGTGGTGCCGATGCCCCTGTGACAAAAAAATCTTTCATTGCCGAAGAAGAAGAAACAAATGCTGATATTACACAAAAATACAAACTTATAAATGTATATGGTGCGGGTGCGCAATTGCAGGCAACAATTCAAGAATTATCAAACGGGCAAAACAAACGTATCAGTGTTGGTCGTGATGTTGATGGATACATTGTAAAATCAATATCTTTGGACGAAGGCGTTTTGTTTGCCAAGGATGGTGAAACATATACATTGAACGTTGGCAATAAAACGGCATCAACAAAATGAAAGTAGAAGACCAGGGAATTTTAGATGTTTTACCAAATTCCAAGAAACCGTCTGTGCCGGCGGGGTTGGAACATGCAGATAATAAAGATATCATAGAATATCTTTTTTCCGAAGGTAATAAACTGTTGACCGCCCCAGGTGGTGAATTTGAATTGCCAAAAGAAACCCAAGGTTTACTTGCATATTTTTCTGGTGGTTGCATTATTATATCGCGGACACATAAATATGATGGGCGTGTGTTGGCGTTTTTAGATTTGTTGGCACGTAAAAATCGTCCGATACGTATACCTTTTTATTCTGATTTGGGTTTGGTTTCGGCAATATATAAATATTATGAGAATAAACTTGGTGATTCAGTAAAATCTCGTTTTGATTATAACAATCAAATGCAGAAAGATTTTGTTGATATTGTTGCACGTGCCGCTGCCCAAAAAGTTTCTGATATTCATATAGAGGTTGCAGACCAAACCACAATTTATTTCCGTATAGATGGCAGTATGCAACCAGTATTGGAATTTAATTCCAGTTGGGGTGAATCGTTTGTTCGTGCGGCATTTGCATCGGCCGATATTTCCAATGCAAACTATGCACAAAACGAATATCAATCGGCCCAGAAAGATGGGCGTACGCCATTGCGTGGGACCAAAGATTTATATCTGCCCCAGGGTGTATTAAGTATCAGAATGCAATTCAATCCGATTGCGTTCGGTTCACGATATGTCGTGATGCGATTGCTGTATGATAATCCGTCTGAAAATATAACGACGGAACAAGAATTTGGAAAGTATGAACAACGCCTGTTGCATCGTTTGCGTTCATATCCAACGGGATTGGTTGTTGTTGCCGGTCCAACCAGTTCTGGTAAGTCAACAACGTTGGTTCGTAATATGGTTCTGATGTTGAAAGAACATCATTATGAAATAAACCTTATTACTGTGGAAGACCCAGTTGAACAAAAGATATTTGGTGCACACCAAATTCCTGTGGTTAACACCGCAACCGAAGAGCAACGTGAATCAGAATATACCGAAGCATTGGCGGCCGCATTGCGCAGTGACCCTGATACATTGATGGTTGGTGAAATAAGGACATTGGCCGCCGCACAATTAACGGTCAAAGGTGCGTTGTCCGGGCATAATGTTTGGACAACATTGCATGCAAATTCTGCGATGGCGGCATTGGTTCGTTTGTTGGATATGGGGGTAGAAGCGTTCAAGTTGAAAGAAGAAACAATGATGCGTGGTCTTGTTTCTATGCGTTTGTTCAAACGGTTATGCCCACATTGTCGTGAACGGTTATCGCAACATCCAGAACATTCTGAATATAATCGTGTTATGGATGCGTTTGGTGAAATCGGTTTGAAACAGGTATATGTTCGTGGTGCGGGTTGTGAACATTGTGGCGGAACAGGAACCCATGGACGTATCAAGGCTGGCGAGATTATCATAACAAACAGTGAATTTTTGCGTCTTGCACTTGCGGGTAATACAGATGCCGCAGTGAAATATTGGCTGGAAGAAATGGATGGACGCACATTGAAAGAGGCCGCAACGGAACTTATGTTGCGCGGGATAATCGGCGTCGATGAATTAGAACGTTGGGTTGGTTTGCTGGATAGGCCAGGGGTTTATTAAAAACAATGAATAAACTGGAAAAACTTTATGCAAAGTTGATTTGCAGATTCAGTCGTGATAAACGCGTCACTATTTGGCGCAAGTTGGTTTCATTGTTGAAAAATGATTTTACATTGGTTGATGCATTGAATCGTATTCAAATGATTGAATCCAAAGGTGGCGCAAAACCAAATGAACCATTTGCAATATGTATGCGTGAATGGGAAAAAAATCTTGAACGCGGGCTTAGTTTTTCTGAAGCAACACGTGGTTGGATTCCAGCCGAAGAAACATTACTGTTGACATCAGGTAATATGTCCAGTTTGGTTGTTGCATTGGAAAATGTTAGTCATATTATTACCGCAAACAAACGTATCAGCAGTGCTGTTTTTGGTGCGGTTGCGTATCCATTATTGTTATTGGTATTGGTGTTTGGTATAATCATTATGGTTGGTTTGTATCTGGTGCCGCCATTGGCCGAGGTCGCCGGTGATTCAATGGTTTGGACGGGCGGTGCGGCCACATTAATATGGATGTCAGGGATTGCCAGTAAATATTGGCATATAATGGCGATAATTTTGGTTGCGTTGGGTGTTGTTGTTGTGTGGACCTTACCGCGATGGTCTGGGCGTTTGCGTGGTGCATTTGATAAATTTCCACCATGGAATATTTATAAGATACGTTTATCGGTCAGTTGGATGATGTCGTTGTCTGCGATGGTGGCGTCGGGTGTTGCAATCCCCGAAGCAATGCGAATGTTGGCAAATAATTCCAATCGGTATCTGCGGAAAATATTGGAAGAAACATTGCGGTATATTGCGAATGGTGATAACCTTGGGGGTGCGTTGCAAAACACGGGTATGGATTTTCCAAATCAAGAATTGATTGGTGATTTGACTATTTATGCAGATATGAACGATTTTGATGCAAATTTGACCCAGATATCAAATGACTATTTGGAAAATTCTGTTAAAAAAATTGAATCTGTATCAAATGCATTGAACAGTGTCGGAATATTGTTGATATCGGCGGTAATTGCTTGGATTGTTTTGGGAACATTCCAAATGCAAGATCAAATCACGGCGTTCTTGTCATAATAAATTTTATTATTTATGAAAATGTGATACAATGTTCCTGTAAACCATGGAGTTGTTATGCCAGATTATAAATTTAATCACAGCGGTGATGAATTACTTGAATTGGTGACGATGGCAATAAACGCGGCCGATGGTGGGTATAATGCCAGGCTGTTTTTTGATCCAAAATATAGTTTAATGGCAATCAGCGGCCAGATTTTGTCAGGACGTATTTACAGCAGTAAAGAAGAATATATAAATTTGGCCAATCGTGTAATAAGACGCGAACCGGATACAATAAGTGATGTGCAAAAAATTATAACGATATTGCAAAATCCAAATGATATTGATGGACAAAAGTTTTTGTTTAATATATTAAAAAGTATAGATAAAAATAAAATTGCCAAAGATGTGCGAGATTTTGAAGTGCGTCGCATATATAGTCAATTTCTTTATAACAAAGGTTATGCAAGTAGCGGATTTCGTGTAAATGATCCAGAAATAAATAAGTTTTTGTTAATTAAACTTTTAGAATTAAATCAACCAGAGGCATCAGATTTTAAAATGCTGGTTGAAAATGCAGAAAGTTTAGGGGTTCCAGATGAAGATATTGCAAAAATTTATGGTCGTATGAAATATGTTTATGAATCCGAAGGAACATATGTTAATGGAGAATTGCAGGCATCTGGCAGGATTGTTGAAATAACAAAATATTTCAAACCGGTAAAAGAAAGAATAGAAAGAAAGCAACAGGAACAACAATCGCAACAGGATGAAAATATGCCGCAAACATTAGAAGAGGCATTGGCAGAAATAAGACGTCTTAGAAAAGAAGTTAGCGATTTAAAAACATACAATAATATGTTGCAAGGCAAATTAAAGATGCAAGAAATGCGACATGGAAATCAGAATGGTGGCATGATTGTTCAGCCAGAACGCCAAGTGTTGAATTTATAAAAAATACCGGCAAATGCCGGTGTTTTTTTGTTTATCGTTTTTATACCATAAACGGCAAATTTTCCAATGTGCCTTCGGCAACACGAACATTAACATCTATCATTAAAAACATACAATCAGGACTGATACTGGTTATATCTGGGTTGAACATATGTGTTGAAAGCAAGTGGCTGGTGTTAACCGATATTTTTGTAATTAAATGGTCGTCATCCAACAATGTATAAATTGGTCCTGCGTCACGTGGAACATTTTGCCCAATTTCATGTTCGTTTTGTGGGCAACGCAGACCATCAAATAATGTTTTTATACGATTGTCAATATCTGAACGTGGCACCCCAACAATTTCAGGGTGTAACATTTGAATATCCAGTTCGGCAATAAGTTTCAATTTGGGGGTGATAATTGGATTCCAATCTATGCCGCCAATGTGACGTGTGGTAATAGGACTTTTTGTTGCATCTGGGGCCATATATTGTTTAAGATTATTCCATGGTTGATGTTCCACCAATTTCTTTAATTGCGGATGAAATTGCATACGAATGTCAGAGATATGTTGTGCGCGTTTCTTTGGGTTGACCAGTATTTCGCCAAAATAAATAAGTTTGAATTTCATTTTTTCGCCTTTTGAATATGGTTTTTATATTTAACTTCTTGATAATAGCAGATAATTCTGTGTTGTTCCACTATTTTTAATTTTCCTTTATTTTTGCCTTTTTCTTTGACAATTATAGCATAATTTGCTATGTTTTTAATACAAAAAAAGAAAGGATTTGTCAATGTCTGTAAATAATGAATATACTGGTGATTCAATTAAGGTTCTTAAGGGTTTAGAGGCCGTTAAAAAACGCCCTGGGATGTATATCGGCGATGTGGGCGAAGGTGGTTCGGGTCTGCACCATATGATTTATGAAGTTGTTAATAATTCTATTGACGAAGCAATGGCTGGTTATGCAGACACAGTATATGTTTCATTGAATCCAGATGGCAGTGCAACTATCCGTGATAATGGTCGTGGTATGCCGTTTGATATAAACCATGAAACAGGGCGCAGTGCATTGGAATTAATTATGTGTGAATTGCATGCTGGTGGTAAATTTGATAACGAAGGAAATGGCGCATACAAGGTTTCTGGCGGTTTGCACGGGGTTGGTGTGTCGGTTGTTAATGCGTTGTCTACGTGGCTAGAGGTCAAGGTATGGCGTGGTGACAAGCAGGCCGAAATGCGTTTTGCCGATGGTGTACCGACAATGGATTTGAAAATTACAGAAAACACAACGGGTCGCGAACACGGAACCGAAGTGACATTCTTGCCATCCCCAGACACGTTTGCGTCAACCGAATTTAACTTTGATACATTGGAAAATTGGTTGCGTGAACAATCATATTTAAATGCAAATGTTCGTATTATCTTGGAAGATTTGCGTGGTGGTGAAAAGAAAGAACGCGAATTCCATTCAACCGATGGTTTGGCGGGTTTTGCAACATATTTGGACAAATCAAAAGAATTGCTGAATCGTGAACCGATTCAAATGATTAAAACCATAGATGATTCTTATATTGAAATTGTTTTGCAATGGACGACCGCGTATACCGAAACATCGCTGTGTTTTACAAATAATATTCCAAACCGTGATGGTGGAACACACTTGGCTGGGTTTCGTGCAGGGTTGACCCGTGCAATTAACAAATATATTTCTGAACAGAACACCAAAAAAGATATAAATCTGTCGGGTGAAGATTTCCGCGAAGGACTGACCAGTATTATTAGTGTCAAGATTCCAGACCCAAAGTTTGGTTCGCAGACCAAAGATAAATTGGTGTCCAGTGAAGTTCGGCCAATTGTTGAAAATACAACTTCGGAATTATTGTATCAATATTTGGAAGAAAATCCGGCAACGGCGAAACTGATTATAGATAAAATATTGGAAGCCGCCACGGCACGCGAAGCGGCACGCAAAGCGCGTGAATTATCGCGCAAAAAGACAGGTCCAGAACTTGGGGGGTTGCCTGGAAAATTGGCAGGATGCAGTGAACGCGACCCTGCAAAATGTGAATTGTTTATCGTTGAGGGGGACTCTGCAGGTGGTACGGCAAAACAGGGACGTGACCGTAAAACCCAGGCAATTTTGCCATTGCGTGGTAAGATTTTGAATGTTGAACGCGTGCGTTTTGATAAAATGTTATCGTCTGATACGATTGGTGCGTTAATCACCACAATGGGCGCGGGTATCGGTAAAGATGATTTTGATGTTGAAAAGATGCGTTATCATAAAATTATTATCATGACCGATGCTGATGTGGACGGACAACATATTCAAACATTGTTGATGACGTTCTTTTATCGTCATATGCCGGCGGCGATTGAACGTGGATATATATATGTTGCCAAACCGCCTCTATACGGCGTAACCCGTGGTAAACAGCAGATTTATTTACAGAATCAACGTGAAATGGATGACTATTTAATGGATCAATTGGCAACAGATGGTGTTGTGGAAATCGCATCGGGGACACGTATTTCTGGTGCTGATATGAAACGTTTGTTGGATTTGGTTTTGGATATGCGTAATGTATTGCAACCACTGAATCATATAATGCCATTGCGTTTCATTGAAAGTTTGGCATTAAATCGTGTTTTTGATGATGAATCTGCGGATAATTGCGCCGCTGCGGCAAAAATGTTGGATGCCCAAGAATTAGAATTTGAACGCGGGTGGAAAGTCGTTGCGAATGATGCAGGTGTCACAATCACTCGTACACTGCGCAGTGTGACAGAAAGTTATTTATTGTCACGTGAAAAGCTGAATTCGGCAGAAATCGCTGCATGGAAACGTTTGCCGGGACGTGATGAATTGATGGAAACATTTTCTAAACCAACGGTTTTGACCGTCAAAACAAAATCACAAAAGATTTGGGGTGCATTTAATTTGCTGAATACTGCATTTGAATATGCGAAAAATGGTCTGAAGATTCAACGGTACAAGGGGCTTGGGGAAATGAACGCGGAACAATTGTGGGAAACCACGATGGATCCAAATCATCGTTCTTTGTTCCAAGTCACCGTGAATGATGCATCCCAGGCCGATGCGGTTGTGTCTATGTTGATGGGTGATGTTGTTGAACCGCGTCGTGACTTTATCGTAGAAAATGCACTTGATGCGAATCTGGACGTATAAAATATTTTTAGATGAGAAAGGAGGGCGTCGTGAATGAAAACAGAACAATAGAAGAATTGGAACATTTTCGTCGCTTGATAGCGGATTTGGACAACGCATCCGATTTTGATGATACGATGGATGTGTTGATACGACTGAAAAAAGCCATTAACGATGCCCTTGAAGATAAACTTATATCCGAACAGATGTACAGGGATTATCAGGAAGTGTTTGATAATCATAGACGTGGTATGGGATTGCACCCACAAGATTTACAAGAGATAGTGAGTCGTCATTTAAATCAGGTTGATGATGTGATTGAACAAATGACGAAATCTATAACATTAGATACCAATGCGGTTGAAACGCAGGAAAAAGAAGATTCGGAAGAATATTTGCAAGCGATAAAAGATGCAATGGAAAGGTATGCAAATGCGTACGCCGCGGGTGAACAAAATGGCGCATTGTCCGCCGTGGACGAGTTTTCTGAAATAGGTGATACGATAAAAAAAGCGGTATCGGAAAACAAATTGACCCCTGTTACCGCGGATGAATTGATTGGGCCGCTGCAGAAAATGAAGGATAATTTGTTTGATAAGGCCAAACAGAACGAGGCATATGACCAGTTTCAACAAATAATCACGGAAAAAATGTCTCGGCAAAAAGAAA
The DNA here is from genome assembly GCA_902771695.1 of uncultured Pseudomonadota bacterium. Classification (GTDB taxonomy): domain Bacteria; phylum Pseudomonadota; class Alphaproteobacteria; order Rs-D84; family Rs-D84; genus Enterousia. Next base: position 45,388 of record CACXXP010000001.1, read on the forward strand.
ACCAAAATCAAAACGCAGAAGAAAAAACGGATAACACCACCGGCAGTGTGTTGGGCAATATCATAGATGGTGTTGCGCGTGGATTGTCTGCGATAAATCAAAAAATGGAAGAACGTGCCAAGGCCGCCGCTGACGGGCATGATGAACAGCAAGCGCAACAATCGCAGGCCCCAAGTGCGCCCCAAGAATCAACTTTAGAGAAAAAACAGCAGAACAAAGATGTTTATTCCGTAAAACCCAAAGATTTAATGGCGCGTGAAGACAAGGTTCAGAAAAAAGACCCCCAGACCAAAGAAGAAGCGTTGTGGAAATTGAAAGATTTATGGTCAGAATTGAATCGTGCACGACAAGATTGGGTGGAAAATCAAACTGTGGATAGATTAAAGAAAAGTAATGATTTGTGGACTAAGTTTCACGAGGCGTTGCGTAATCCGCTTCTAGAAGATTTTGTACAGGAATATGATTCGGTTAAAGGTCCACTGGTAAACGGTTTAAAAAATTATGATGTAATACAACAAAAAATTGATCGTGCGATACAGAAAGCACAATCAGAAAGGCATGCCGCAGAACAGGCGGAATTACAAAATGATGTCCCACAACAAAGTGTAAAAAAAGACCTGTTTTCTGGGTTTAATATGGGCGGTAATTCGCATGCATCGGCATCAGAGAAAAAACCGAAAAACATTGTGCAAGAACCGATTGAGGTAATGCAAAAAGAAGACAATGTTCACACAGATTCGCAGAAATCCAAAAACAAATGACGAAATCATAGATAGTTTGGCGGGTGTGTTAAAACATCACAACGATCGTGATCCGGATTCGTTCAGAAAGATGATGTTTGAGATAAGAGATTTGTCAGAAAAAGGTATGCTGCCCGAAGATATGAAACAGGAATATCGTGCTATCTTTGAACGGGTCAAAGAAATTGGTCCAGAAGGGAGTCGTGACGGTGCAAATCGTTTAAACAAGACCATCCTTGGGCAAATAGATGATTTAGAAAAACAAGGTAAGAAAAAACAAGAGCCAGGTAAGCAAAAGACAGAAGACAAATTTGCTGGATTTAATATGGGGGAATCACTTCGTGCGATGGCGTCAGGAAACAAACAAACAAAGGCAGATGTTTCGCAACGGCCAGCAGATGAGTTAAAACGCGAAGATAACATGCAAGAAGAAAAGAAAAATCAAACAAAAGAACAGGAAAGACAGAATGCGTTAACTAATTTTGCCAAAGGAAATCAAAAAGTGCAAAATATGGATAATGAACGCGAAGGTAAGAAAAAAGAACTTAATCAGGCGGCATTGGCGGCATACAGACGGCGGGTGCTGGAAGGGCGCGGAACATCAAATGTTTAATGCAGATTGGTTTTTTGGTTTAGAAAAACAAATACGCGAAATGGGCGCCGACAGTGACGCCCAATCTTTTGATGAAATTCGTGATATGTTATCGCATCCGCGGCGGTTTTCGTCCGATGAATTTGCTGAAATGTGCGCGTATGTAATTTTGGCCGGTGGTTTTTCCCAGAAAACAGCAAAACGTGTTCATAGAAATATTATGGATTATATTTATAAAAATGGTGCAGATTTTGATGCATTGTTCCAAATATTTCATAATAAAAACAAGATAAATGCAATTTGTAAAATATGGGAAAAACGGGACGCGTTATGCGATGGTTTTTACGTGTGTGATACAGATTCCAGGCGTTTAGAATATCTTGCAAAATTACCACATATCGGAAAAATTACGGCAAATCATTTGGCGCGGAATTTGGGGGTTGATGTTGTTAAATATGATGTTTGGATACGACGCTTGGGGGCGCTGTACGCCGGAATTGGCCGTATAGATGAACATGGTAATTTAACAGATGATGTTAAACAGGCGTGTGATGATATGTTTGCACATCTGGTGCATGATACTGGTTTACCACGTGGATACATAGATGTTGTTTTATGGAAAGCATCGCAAATTGGTTTGATAAAGTTATAGGAAATAAAAATGGATGTAAAAATAGAAGAATCTTGGAAACGTGTGTTGGCGGATGAATTTAATAAAGATTATTTTATTAAATTGACTGATTTTGTTCGGGCGGAATATTTAGCGGGTAAAAAAATTTACCCGGCGGCAAAAAATATATTTAATGCATTTAATCTGTGTCCGTTTGATTCTGTGCGGGTTGTGATTATTGGTCAAGATCCGTATCATGAACCGGGCCAGGCGCATGGTCTGTGTTTTTCTGTGCCGGATGGTATCACGCCACCGCCATCATTGGTAAATATTTACAAAGAAATTCAAGATGATTTGGGACGACCAAGTGCAACAAATGGTGATTTAACATCTTGGGCAGAGCAGGGGGTATTGTTGCTAAATTCCACACTGACGGTTATGGCGCATTTGGCGGCATCGCATGCGGGACGCGGTTGGGAACAATTTACTGATGCGGTGATTCGTGCGATTGCCACCCAGAAAAGCGGTGTTGTTTATATGCTTTGGGGTTCGTATGCGCAAAAGAAAGCTGAATTTGTTGATGCCGATAAAAACCTGGTGCTTAAAAGTGTGCATCCATCGCCATTGTCTGCATACAGGGGATTCTTTGGGTGTAAACATTTTTCCAAGGCAAATGAATACCTGGTCGCGCATGGGTCGGAACCGATAAATTGGTAGGGTTAAAAATTATATGTCATTCCCAATCCATAGAACGCATATGAATAATTTTCTGGTGCTGTGTTTGCATTGGAAAAATGCTGTATAAAGAATTCCAGACCCCATTTTTGATTTATATGCCATCCGGCCGTCAATTTAAATTGGAACAGTAATTTTGCCCCTAAACGTTCGTTTTCTTGGGCTTGCAGGCCTACACCTGCGCCCCCAGTGAAATATACTTTTCTATAACTTGCCAACAAAACATCACCAGACAACAATACCATTGGAATCGTATAGTCATGCCAATGCCAACCATACTTGTTTCCAAACCCCAGTGTTTGACCGATGTTTAACGATTGGCGTGCCGGCAACCCAAAGAAAGTTGTTGGTTGCGAATATTGCAGATGCAAAAAGTAGAACGGTACAATCTGGGTCGGTGGCGGAACAATAAAGCCACTGTTGACGCCTTGGCCCAGATTAAATGTAATCTGATTTTTATATGTACCAGTCAGGGCATGATATTTTGTATCAGCCAATGTTGGTAATGAAACCGCGCATAGTAAAATAGCAATAATTTTCTTCATCAGGCATATATTATACATTATTTTCTGCGAATTTCCAAATATGATAAAAATATATTAAAAATCATAGTATTTATATATTGTTATGGAAATCCTTGCATTTGGAAAAATGTTTGTTATAATTATGCGGTCATTTTGATATGGCGGCGTAGCTCAGTGGTAGAGCAGAGGAATCATAATCCTTTGGTCAGGGGTCCGAATCCCTTCGCCGCTACCAAAAATTCAACCCCGATTTATTCGGGGTTTAATTTTTTGTATAGTCGCGAGTGGATGAGGCCCCCAGGGGCCGACACGATAGTTGACGAGAACGAGAGAAACGAAGTTCGAGTCTTACGAGTGGAAAGGGTTCCCGTTGCAAAGCAATGGGAATGTGCAATCCCTTCGCCGCTACCAAAAATTCAACCCCGATTTATTCGGGGTTTAATTTTTTGTATAGTCGCGAAAGATGCGTACCCCCAGTTCAATACGATATAATTCTATATAACACTATATAGTGGTTTGCACTAATAAAATTTATTAGTATACTGGGCATAAATAAGAGAATATGGTTATGGCAACAGAACAAGAATATTTAGATATTATCAAAGAAACTTTTCCAGAATTAGATATTAAAGATTTTTCTGTTTTGGGTAAGGGTAATTTAGCCACAACTTGTTTAGTTAATAAAAACATTGTTTTCAAAATTACAGGTACAAGTGAAAAAGCCCTTAAAGATACAGAACACGAAATATATCTTTTGAAACTGATAAACCATAATTTGTCATTTAATATCCCTAAAATTCTTTATGACGGAAAAATAAAAAATGGTGGTTGGGTGTTCGGTGAAAATTTGTTGCCAGGGATTACTTATTCCAAAGAATTACATAACAGTTTTGATAAAGATACCCAGATAGATATTTTACGACAAATTGGCAAAATTATGCACGAATTACATTCTGTCAAAGTCAATGATGATAACAAATTGTTATTCGTGGGTGATTATAAACAGAATATTGCTATGTTTAACGAATACTTTTCTGACAAAGTTAAACAATGTTTCTGTCCATCGGATATTGAAAGAATAAATGCTGTTCGTGAAAGATATGAATATCTTTCCACACATTATCCTGTTGAATTGGTTTTGGTGCACGCTGATATGCATTTTGGTAATTTTATGTTTGATACAGACCACAAAAAGATTACCGGTTTAATAGATTTTGGTGCAGCACATTTTTCAGAACCAGCACGAGATATGCATTATTACTATGGCGAAGATATAAAACATATTTTAGAAGGTTATGGCGAAACCCAAGATACTTATTTACCAGAACGTCAAAAATTTCATTCTGTCACGAATTTTCTGGAAAATATAGGCGGATATATACAAGAAAATCTATACCCAGATAAAGAAATACAAAAACTGTTGAGCTTTTTATAGTATCTAATTAAATACGCTGATATTTCTTTATTCCTGTAAGAATCCGCCAGATTGCATTTTCCAAAGGTTTGCATAGTGGCCTTTCTTGCGCAGTAGTGATTGGTGCGTGCCGGATTCAATAACGTGCCCTTTGTCTAATACAATGATTCTGTCCATGTTTCGCAATGTAGACAAGCGGTGAGCAATAGCAATGGTTGTATGCCCCTTGGCCAGTTTTTCAAAAGAATTCTGAATCGCGACTTCGGTTTCGCTATCCAATGCAGAGGTTGCCTCGTCCAATATCAATAGTGGCGCATTTTTCAAAAATGCCCGTGCGATTGCCACGCGTTGTCGTTGCCCACCAGATAATTTTATACCGCGGTCGCCAACCATTGATTCGTATTTCTTTTCTGCGGCATTTATAAAATCGTCTGCGGCGGCTTTACGTGCAGCATTGTGGATTTCTGTATTTGTTGCATCAGGTTTGCCATATGCAATATTTTCACGCAACGTGCGGTTAAACATCGTTGGGTCTTGTGGAATAAAAGATATTGCGTTTCGTAAAGAATTTTGTGTGACATTTTTTATGTCTTGACCGTCTATCAGTATTTGGCCATGTGTCGGGTCATAAAAACGCATTAACAGATTTACCAATGTTGTTTTCCCAGCCCCAGATGTGCCAACCAACCCAACGCGTTCGCCAGCTTTGATGGTTAAATTCAAATCCCGCAGTACATATTTTCTTTTGTATTTAAAAGATACGTTTTTGAATTCAATTTTCCCATGTGATAAAACCAATGGCTGTGCGTTCGGGGCATCCACGATGTCTATGGGTTGATTTAATTCTGAATATGAATGCAACGCAGATCCGATTGTATCAACCAATCTTGGAATTGTTCTGGCTATATATCCAATATTTCCTTGAACAATTTGATACACTGATAATGTGAAAACTATTTCACTGACCTTGATATTACCACGCATATAAAGCACAAGCATTAAAACCAGAACCGCGCCAAACAATATGTCCCACAAAAACATCGGGATAATCCACATAATACGTTGAAGAAATGATGACTTTATTTGGTCTTTTAGATTTTTTATACGCAATGGTTCAAGGTAATTATCTTCGTGTTTTGCGCCATTGAATAATTTAACAATTGAAAATCCAGATATAGAATCAACAATGTGGCCTGATAAATGTGATGATGATTCAGATGCCGTTTGTGATGCCTTGGTGACCGGTTTCATCATTGCAACAGAATAAACAATGCGGAATATAAAAGACCCCAGCAATACAAACGCAACATATTTATTTATGCTTAATACCAAACCCATATTTAATAATATTACGCCCATTGTGGATATGATTGCCGTAAAGTCGAATACTGTTTCAAATCCACTTGTAATATAATTTATCTGGCTGTTTATTTTTCCAGGAATTCTGTTGTTATAAAAAGTGATTGATTGTGAATGAACATAGTTGGTTAATGTTTCACTGATATTCTTTTTGGCACGCGGTTTCCAATGTGCAGCCATTTGTTCATGAACTGTGTTCATAAGGTCAAACACCAAAAACAGCGATATAATAATACCTATGGTTATTAAACCATGTTCAAAAAATCCGTCGCCCCCAATTCCGTTTTCAAATAATGCGACAATTTTTTGTTGTGACATGGGCCACCATGTAGAATTTGCAATATCCCAAACAATAAACAAAAGTGCCCATGTAACAAGAAGCCAACGCATTGGTTTCGCGGCATATTTAAAATAAAATTTCCACAGCGATTTTGGCAATATTTCATTGCCAGTTGATGTTTTTTTGGCTTTCATGATTTTTATTCCTGGATTATATCAACCAGGAATTTTATCACATTTTTCCCGTATTTACAAATTTGTTATCAATTGATTGTATTTACCCAGACCCTATGTTCGCCATGTCCATCAACAAAGCTGTCGGATATTTGTTCGCCACCGTACATTTTCATCAGACCCAATATTGCACGATATGATGCATTATTATTTACATCACATGTCATCAGTACACGTTTTAACCCCAATTTTGCTGCCTGGGCCAAACAAAGTTTTATACCAATAAAGCCCGAATATTCACCCCGGTGTTTTGGTGCAATATTTGCGGCAATGTGCCCGCCCCATTGTTCCAATTTTGGGGTTAAACGGTGGCGTATACTGAAAGAACCAATAAATTCGTTGTCATCTAATAACCAATATCGGCTTTCTGGGACATATCCATCGGGCAGTTTTTCTTCATGTTCGTAATCGGCCAATTTTTGCAAATATTCGTCCGCTTTGTTATCTTGGATGGCCTGAATCAATGGATCTATGCCACCACGACCAAAGTGGTTATCATCGGATATATAATCATCCATGACCTGCACAAATGCCGGTAAATATTTTTTTGATGGTTTGACTAATCTTAACATTTTTATCTTTTTATTACGTCAAGGATATTTTATCAGCAAATTAGATTTTTAGATAGAATTTTTTATTAAAATGTGCCGCCGTTTCATGTATTATATGTTTGGTAGAAAAGGGGGAAGTAATGAAGGCATTGGTTGCATATTTTTCACATGTCGGGCAAAACTGGGTAGGTGGTGGTATTGTTAACCTGGTCAAAGGTAATACAGAAGTTGTTGCCGAATATATTCGTGATATCACAGGTGCGGATATGTTCAAGATAGAGTCCAAAAACGAATATCCAAGTAATTATGATGAATGTACCCATGTTGCCAAGGAAGAAAAAGCCAAAGATGTGCGACCAACGCTTAAAAAATTGCCGGCTGGTGATTTATCAGAATACGATGTTATTTTTGTGGGTGGACCGGTATGGTGGGGGACATATCCAATGGCGGTATTTACCTTTTTGGAACGTTATGATTTAGCTGGTAAAATAATTATGTCTTTTGTCACACACGAAGGTTCACATCTGGGGGAATGTGTGGACGATGTTAAAGAGTTGTTGAAAAATTCTGATGTAAAACCTGGATTGGCGTTATATGGATCAAATGTTGCCGATTCGCGCACCATGATTGAAAAATGGATAAAAGATTGTCTGGGGTAAAAAATTATATCTTAAATCGTCTGTATGCGTTGCAAGATAATGCATACAAGGATTTTCAGTCGTCATTGTTGCCGACAATCTGTGCAAAAAATATAATTGGTGTACGGACGCCAGAATTGCGCAGTTTGGCAAAAGAAGTTATACATGGCGGCATGATGGACGATTTTATTTTATCTGTGCCGCATAATTTTTTTGAAGAAAACCAATTGCATGCATTTATTATATCTGAAATTCGTGATTTTGATTCGGCGGTGCGTGCGATTGATAAATTCTTGCCATATGTTGATAATTGGGCCACATGTGACCAGATGTCACCAAAAATTTTTGCCAAAAACACCGGAAAATTGTTACCGTATATCAAAAAATGGATTAAATCAAAACATGTCTATACGGTGCGTTTTGCGGTGTTGTGCCTGATGCGGTATTTCTTGGATGAATTGTTTGATACCAAATATGCAGATATGGTCGCATGTATTAAATCAGATGAATATTACATAAATATGATGCGTGCATGGTATTTTGCGACCGCCGCCGCGAAGCAATACAGTAATATTTTGCCGTATTTTCAGAATAATAGTATAGATTCATGGACGCATAATCGTGCAATTCAGAAATCAATAGAATCGTATCGCATTCCGCCAGAACACAAAGCAGAATTGAAAAAATATAAAATCAGTTGAAAAAATAGGGCGGGGCGGTTTTTGCTTGATTTTTTTCCAGATGTCCGTATAATTTGCCCGTGATTTTACGAATTGCCCTAATAGTCTAGTGGTAAAACACGTCCTTGGTAAGGACGAGTCGCAAGTCCGATTCTTGCTTAGGGCACCATTGAAAACTTATCTGTTTTTAGGAAATAATCATGATAAAAGTATACCCATCTGAAGTAATCGGTAAAGATATCAAATTGGTTAAATTGGCGCCAACGATTGAAAATTTAAGGGTTGTTTTTGATATTATTGTTGCCAATCGTGAAGAATTTAGACCATGGTTGGAATGGACTGATTCTGTGCAAAAACCAGAAGATGAGTTGCCTCTTTTAGAAGGGGATAAAGATTCTGCGGAATGGTTTATTAAATGGAATAATACTATTGTTGGCAGAATAGGGTTTGTTAAATTATCCGAAAAAAATAATTTAGGCGAAGTAGGTTATTACCTGGATAAAAATGCCGGTGGACGTGGTATAATGACAGCGGCATTTGAGTTGCTTGAAAAGAACGCATTTGAAAATTGGGGATTCAACAGAATCGAAGTAAAAATAGACCCTGATAATAAAAAATCTTTGGGTGTGGTAAAGCGTCTGAATTATACCCAAGAGGGTGTTTTACGCCAAGATCATTTCATAAATGGTGTATACCGTGATACACTGTTGTTTTCCAAATTGAAATCGGAATATAAATCAAAATAATTTGGCCAAAACAAAAATAAGTTGAAATTCAAGATTTTAGGTTATAAGATTCTCCTATACAGTTTTTAGGCGGTTATGTTGATGTGACCAACAACCACGGATTACTGTTTAAAAACAAAAAAGTGATAAATTTCGGGTGGCACCGCGCATTGCGCACGGTTAAAAAAATCAGTGTTGTGGCGTAGTGAGCGAAGCGAACGAAGACGCGTATGTAGATATGCAAATACAAAATCTGTTGTGAGTTCAAAGATGTCTGATTATGATAAATATGTTCCACGTTTTGTTGGAAATGGGTTATTGAGATCCTTTGTACGAAAGGTTGTTTCAAGTGTTGTTGAAGGCCGAGATGCGTATATGCTGGATTTTACCGATGAAAAAGGCGAAACACCGTTTGTTGGTCAAGGTATGGTTTTACCCAAGAGTTTGGGGTTTGTTCCAAAGGTCGGTATGAAGGCTATTTACGATAGGCCTGACAATGTTGGAGCCGATGGAGAGGTTTCTTTTTATGATGACACTGGAAAACTTTTGTTTGATATAATGTGTATAGGTGGAGATTGGATTGTTACCAATAAGAATCCTGTTTTACTAGGAAAGATTAAAGAAAGAGCCATGTAATTTATAATTCTTGCAAACCGTAAAAATCATTTGTAGAATACACAGAAGTTTTGAATGTTGGCGGTGATGTGACCAACAACCACGGAGTCGGATTCAAAAACAAAAAAGTGATAAATTCGGGTGGCACCGCGCATAGCCGTTTTATGCGCCCCGAACAGATGTTTAACCAATGGGTGCCAAAAAATCCTGTTTTTGTCGCCCGAACATAAAAGGGTATAGATATGTTATCACTGAAATCAAAGTATAGAACACATACATGTGGGGAACTTTGTGCCAAAAATGTTGGCGAAACCGTTACATTGTCGGGCTGGGTTCATCGTAAACGTGACCACGGGTCATTGCTGTTTATTGACCTGCGTGATAATTACGGAATTACACAGATTGTTTTAGACGGTGGAAATGAAGATTTGGAACGTGTACGTCCAGAATCTGTATTACAGGTGACTGGTAAAGTTGTTGCACGTGACGCGTCGCAAATAAATGATAAAATTCCAACCGGTGAAATTGAAATAAGTGTGGAATCTTGGACTGTTTTAACATCGGCCGAAATTTTACCATTCCAAGTATTTGGTGACGATGATACAAATGAAGAATTACGCTATAAATATCGTTTCTTGGATTTGCGTCGTGAAAAATTGCACCACAATATTTTGATGCGTAATAAAATGGTTAAATGGTTGCGCGATAAAATGTGGGATTTGGGTTTTTCAGAATTTCAAACGCCATTGCTGACCGCTGATTCACCCGAAGGTGCCCGTTGTTTTTTGGTGCCGTCACGTTTGAATCACGGTAAGTTTTATGCATTGCCCCAGGCACCACAAATGTTTAAGCAATTATTACAGGTATCTGGGTTTGACCGCTATTTCCAAATTGCGCCATGTTTTCGCGATGAAGATTTGCGTTCAGACAGATTGTTGGAATTTTACCAATTAGACGTTGAAATGTCCTTTGTTGATTTACCAGAAATCCAAAAGGTTGGGGAAGTTGTTATACCAGAACTGATACGGACCTTTGCGCCGGATGCCAACGTATACCCTGAAATTCCACACATTTCATTTGATGACGCAATGTTGAAATATGGGTCGGATAAACCAGATTTGCGTAATCCGATTCTGATTTCAGATGTGACAGATATTTTCCGTGGGTCTGAATTTGGAATATTTGCAAATGCAATTGAAAATGGCGCCGTTGTGCGTGCGATTCCGGCACCAAACAGTGCAGACAAACCGCGTTCTTGGTTTGATAAATTGACAGATTATGCAACCAAAGAATTGGGACTTGGGGGATTGGCGTATATCGTGTTTGCCGATGAACCAAAGGGTCCAGTTGCCAAGAAATTAGATTCTGAACGTATTGCGAAATTGCATGAAATTGCCGGTGATAATTCATCACTGTTCTTTGTGTGTGATACGGTTGATATTGCATCCAAGGCCGCCGGAAAATTGCGTAATAGATTGGGTACGGATTTGGGATTGGTAAAACCGCGTGACTTTGCAATTTGTTGGGTTGATAATTTTCCATTCTTTGAACCAGACGAAGAACGTGGCGGGGCACCAGCGTTTACGCATAACCCGTTTTCGTATCCGCTTGCCACATTGGAAGAATTATCAACACGTGATCCGTTCACAATCAAGGCGGCACAGTTTGATATGGTTATAAACGGTATTGAAATGTGCAGTGGTGGATTGCGTAATTATAACCCGGACGTTATGAAAAAGTGCTTTGATATTGCCGGTTATCCAATAGAGGCGGTTGAAAAGAACTTTTCGGCGCTGTACACCGCATTTAAATATGGTGCGCCACCACATGGTGGGTTCGGATTCGGTATTGACCGTTTGATTTCCGAAATATTGGGAACAGGCGAAAGTTTGCGTGAAACGGTCGCATTTCCGGCAAACCAGCGTGGGCAAGATTTGCTGATGGGGTCGCCAAACGAAGTAACCGAACAGCAACTGCGCGATGTTCATATCCAGGTTCGTAAAAAGAACTAGGGTTAATGAGCAGTGTAAGTGGTTAATGACACCCACAGGTTTGTGGGTGTTTTTTTTCTTGACATTTTTATTTTTTGTGATAATTTTTGTCTAACCAAACATAAAAGAGGTTTATTATGGATAACGCAAAAATTATGACTGATGCAGAAAAAACGCAACAAATGTGCGATTTTTCGAAGCGTCTTGCGGTACGAATGGGGGCTTTTGAAAAACAGAAACAAGAGTTAGCTGATGCGGAATCGCAACGAAAAAAAGCACAGGTTTTTCGTGATGATGTTATATCCAAAGTGGTGGTAACATCTGATTTGGGGTGGAAATTCGCAGAAAAATACTCTATGGATATCAATGGTAGTGTCGGTCAGTATATTGAAAAATTAAACAATATTAAATATGCCAAAATGACATTACAGCAAAAACAAATGGTGCTGACCATTTTGTTTGCTGGGTTATTCTATGGCGCATACGAATATTTTTCCGATATTAAAGACCAGGGTAAATTCAATGCAGAAGAAAATTCAGACATTGATGTGATTGGACAAGATGTAGAGTGGGTTAAACAACACATCGTGCCAGCGTTAGAATATTTGGATAAAGGAAATAATAGTATAAACCTTTATAGAGAATTTAATAGTAAACGTTCCGATATGTATCGTTTAAGTAGAAATGGTGCGGGCTTGCGATTAGGTGATTATGAAAGTTATTTATGGTACTTGGCTCGTGATACTGAACGCATGCTGGTTGGTGGAGATAACAGCCGAATTGTTGGAGCGTATTTTATTCGCGAATATCCAATAGATTATCCATATAGTGTGAATGATGTTAATCATTTTGTTTCAGCATTACGTGGATGTGGGGACCAGTACACCATTGCGCCGGCGATAAATTTGTGGGCCGGTCGCTTTGAGGCCTCGTTGAATGGCAAAATCAATGCCGCAGAAGGTGAAATTGCCAAAATGCGTAGCAAATTTACAACAAAAGAACAGGAAATTGCAGAGCTGTATGATTTGTTAGCACAAAATAGCGCGACGGTTCAACTGTTGGAAAAAGGCAAGAAAAAGTAAATATTGTTTAAGTAAAAACACCCGCAGATTTGCGGGTGTTTTTTTATTAGAATTTATCGTGTGTTTTTATAAATTCACGCATAAACGCCGGGTCAAAACTTCGCATTATTTCGGTTAACGAATATTTGCGTTGCCCATTTGGTGCGATGGTAACAGATGCCGTGACCGCATCTGGTGCGGTTGCACGCATCGCAATATTTAATTTTGCCGTCATTGCATTATCGGTAATATTTAATGCGCCGACAATGTCCGCGTGTCGCACAGAAATTGTTAACGGTTTTGTGGTTGCAAAGTTTCCTTGGGTATATTTACCAATAACACGCATATTCTTTATTACCGTAGTTCCACTTTCCAATGCGGTAATCAGGTAATCTTCCACATTCAATCGTGTCAGGTCTTGGGCATGTGAATAAAATCCATCCAAACCAATCCCATGTAAATATCCGCCATCAAATGTTAAATCCATATCGCCAACCATGTTGTACCAGATATCGTGCGCAATATGACCAGATGTATGCAGTTGAATTTCTGCGGTAATAGATGTATCGGAAACATTTAATGGAAATGCCGATTCAAGCAATTTACCATTTATAACAAAACGGTTTAGTTGCAAGAAAATATCATATTCTGAACGTTCGCGTATAATTGTTGCCAATAAATTTCCACGTGAATTATCGGTAATAGAAAATGTCTGGGTCCCAGATTTTAATGCATACACGAAATTTTTATATGTATTTCCGTCATACACCAATGCGTCCGCAGTTATATATATATTGCGGTCAAAATCAAATGGAACCAAGATGGGTGAGTTTGCACGGAATGAAAGTTCTTCGTATCGGTCAAAGAAGTTTTGATTCAAGAAAGTATCCAATGTCAATATATCTGTGTGTAATGTTATCCCATTGGAATTTGATGTACCGGTAAAGACATGTCCACCAATTTTTATCGTTAAATCGGATACATCCCCATGGTCATTATATGTTCCAGATGCAACATAGGCAAAATCGTTTATAGAACGTAAATCAAGTTTTGGAAACCATTTTTTTATACTGTCACCAGTCAAATAAAAGAAATTATCACGCAATGTCAAAGACCACGTTCCAGAATTTGGGATAAACGACATAGTATCATTTGTCCATATAATATTACCTGGTTCGTTCATCATAAATTCAGGTAATAATTTTATGTGCGGATGCAACCAACGCAGATTTTTGCCGTATACATAATCATATTCTATTTTTGTATTGTCCCGATCAGATGTATATCGCCCACCCATATTTGCAAATCTGAATTTTACATTTATGGTTTTGCCTTTGAATCTGGATACGTATGCACCCAACTCTTCATATGTTATACTGTCGTTGGATGTAATGTTTGCAACCATTGATTTTGGGTCTGATTTTATAACACCATAAATATTGCCATATCTGAAATCTTGACATTCCCATTTCGTTTGTGTTCCCGTAAACAAACATTGTATTGGAACACCATCAAAGTGTGTTTTTACCATTACTTCGTGGATGCCTTTGTTGTCTATGGTGCCCCCAATAAATGTTTCGTCATCGGCAATAATTTTGTTTATCTGCATATATTGTTCTGTGTGCACCGCGTCAATCTTTACATGGGAAAAATTACGTTTGTCAAATTTAAGATTTCCATGAAAGTCAATGTTTATACGGGCATTTGCAATGGTGTCATTGGGTTTTGTAATAAATGAAAAATCAAAGTCCGTATTATCAGATGTCAGGTTTATCGTTCGCCATCCATTTGGGTCCATTTCAACATTTCCATAAACATTGTTTGCCACCATGTTGTAAAAGCGGAATCCGTATCCACCGTCCCACCAAAAATCTGTGGCAAGGTTAACACGACGTGTTAATTTTGGTTCAGAAAAATCAAACCAAGAATTTATTTTATCTGTGGATATTTCCAATGTCCCACTTGCCGCCCCAGATGGAAACAGTTCACCTTGGATATTTAAATCCAAATTCTTGTTTTTTATGGTAAATTCTTTTGCGTTAAATCTTATGTCGTATTTATGTTGCCCCGTACGCACAAGACCATTAAACGTTCCATTTTTGAACAGACCGTCAATAATGTAATAATCTTTGTTCATAAATCGGATGACGGAATCATGAACAATCATGTCGTATTTAAGGTTCAATGTTTCCAGTGTAGTAAGGCTGATATCGGCACCAGTTGCGGTGATTTCACCACTAAGGTCCGTGTTAAACGGGTCAAACAATCCAGAAAATGGTATTTTTATGGCAAGTTTTTTTGTATGACCATGTTGGGTGTCAACCTCGTGTGCGACAATGGTTAGTCGTCCCAAAATACCAAATGTTATGTCGCCCTTGATGTCTGTGACCACACCTGTCTGGGCATAGATTGCGTCTTGCAACCGGTCACGCATTTTGTTCAGGTTTATAAATGCCGGTAATATCAACAGCCCGATGGCCATCAAAGCAATTAAAATAAGGATTATCCAAAATGTTCTACGCTTGTGGCGTGGTTTCATCGGCATTCTCTCGTCCCCTTGTTTTTTTATTATAATAGATTATACTTTCGGTTGTGAACAAAAAAATTTTTAATCTTGAAAGTGATTATAAACCCATGGGGGACCAGCCGGGTGCGATTGCTGATTTGGTAAATGGAATAAACCAAGGGCGGCGTTCCCAGGTATTATTGGGGGTGACGGGGTCTGGGAAAACATTTACAATGGCAAATGTTATCGCAGAATTGGGGCGTCCGGCCTTGTTGATGGCACCAAACAAAATTTTGGCGGCCCAGTTATATACAGAAATGAAATCTTTTTTCCCGCATAATCATGTTGAATATTTTGTGTCGTATTATGATTATTATCAACCCGAAGCATATGTTCCCACAACCGATACATATATTGATAAAGATGCATCTATAAATGATCAATTGGATCGTATGCGGCACAGTGCAACGCGTGCAATGTTAGAAGAACGTGATGTTATTGTTGTTTCGTCTGTTTCATCTATTTATGGATTGGGAACCCCAGAACAGTATTCTGAAATGAAACTGGTTATTCGGGTTGGCGATATGATGGGGCGTGATGATGTCATGCGGGAATTGGTAAATATTCAATATCGGCGTAATGATGTTGCATTTGAGCGTGGATGTTTCCGTGTGCGTGGTGATACATTGGATATATTCCCGTCACACAGTCAGGATAGGGCATGGAAAATTTCTTTCTGGGGGGACGAGGTTGAAGAAATATGGGAATTTGATACATTGACGGGGGCGAAATTGTTCCAAATTGAACGTGCGGTCGTGTATCCAAATACGCACTATGCGACACCGATGCCGTCCGTTGTCCAGGCAATAGGACAAATTCGCCGGGATTTGAATGAACGTTTACAATACTTTCATGAAAACATGAAATATATAGAAGAACAACGGTTGCGTGAACGTGTAAATCTGGATATAGAAATGATGGAATCAACCGGGACATGTCGTGGAATAGAAAACTATTCGCGTTATTTATCTGGACGCGCACCGGGACAACCACCACCGACGTTGTTTGAATATTTACCCAAAAATGCAATTTTATTCATAGATGAAAGTCATGTGACTGTTCCGCAGATAGCCGCGATGTCACGTGGCGACAGGGCACGTAAAGAAACATTGGCACAATACGGTTTTCGGTTGCCTTCATGTATAGATAACAGACCGTTAACATTTGATGAATGGGATGCGATGCGTCCGCAAACAATATTTGTGTCGGCAACACCAGCGGAATGGGAAATGTCCCAATCCGGTGGTATTGTCGCAGAACAGGTGATTCGTCCCACTGGGCTGTTAGACCCAGAATGTATTGTGAGACCAATTAAAAACCAGGTTGATGATTTATTAACCGAGGTTAAATCTATCCAGGGCAGGGTGCTGGTTACGACACTTACCAAAAAAATGGCGGAACAATTGACGGACTATTTTGTAGAAAATGGTGTTCGTGCACGATATCTGCACAGTGATATTGAAACATTGGAACGTATAGAATTGCTGCGTGATTTACGTATGGGAAAATTTGATGTATTGGTTGGAATAAATTTGTTGCGTGAAGGTCTGGATGTGCCTGAATGTGAATTGGTTGCAATTATGGATGCAGATAAAGAAGGTTTTTTGCGTTCAACACGGTCTTTAATTCAGACAATTGGGCGGGCGGCACGAAATGCGAATGGACGTGTGATATTATACGCCGATGTTATGACAGATTCCATGAAGGCGGCATTGGATGAAACTGCGCGACGCCGTGAAAAACAAATGGCATACAATTTGGAACACGGTATAACACCAAAAACAGTGTCCAAAGCTGTTTTTGACGAAGTGGCCGATGTACAAGAAAAAACAGATAAAAAGCGCAAATTCTTGTACAGCAAAGACGCAGTTTGGGATGCCGAAACATTACGTAAAGAAATTAAAACGTTAACACAAAAGATGCGTAAATCGGCCGAAAACTTGGATTTTGAAACGGCGGCAGAATTGCGTGACACGATTCGTAAAATGGAAGACGATTTATTGTTATTGGAGTAAAAAATGCAAACATTTATAACGAAAAATATTAACGAGACAAGAAATTGGGCGGCGAAATTCGCAAAAACTTTGATTCAACCAACGACCGTTGCATTGCATGGCGATTTGGGTGTGGGTAAATCTGAAATTGCCCGAACAATAATTCAAACACTGTGTGGGGTGGATACCGTGGTCCCCAGTCCGACATTTACACTTGTTCAAACATATATTGCGGGAAAAATCAAGATTTCTCATTTTGATTTATATCGGATTTCTGATGTCGCCGAATTGGTTGAAATCGGTCTTGGGTATGCGATACAGAATGATATAACTTTGATTGAATGGCCAGATATCGCGGCAGACATGTTGCCTAAAAATACGATTCACATTGATATCACAGAATTGGATGATGGACGCCAGATAGTAATTAGGTAATTTATAATTTTTGTTTCTTTAATAATGCCTGGACCGCGAGTGGAAAATCAGGGGCATTTTTAAGATATGAACCACTGACCAATACATCTGCGCCCGCGTTCCAACAGAGTTTCGCGGTTTCATCATTTATTCCACCGTCAACAGATATTATAAATTTCAATCCATATTTTTTGCGTGCCGTCGCCAATACAGATATTTTTGAAATAATGTCAAAATCAAATTTTTGACCGGCTGCCCCAGGTTTTACCGCCATAACCATTACTTCATCAATATCTCGTAAAATTGTTTTAAGTAAAGATACCGGCGAATCCGGATTCAATGCGATACCAACACGGCGACCGGCGCGACGAACAATTTGGACGGCATTGCGTAATCCCGCTGTATTTGTAGACAGTATAATTGTATTCGCACCGGCGTCAATCGCACTGCGTGCCCATTCTGTTGGGGCCTCGGTCATTAAATGGACATGCAGGTGCCCATTCCATGATGCACGTATTTGGCGTAACTGTTCAATGCCCCCGGCAATTTTATCAACATACAGACCATCCATTATGTCAACATGAATCGCGTTTATACCCGCCGATGCAAACATGCTGTATGTTTCGGGCGCGCGCATATCAAAGCATAACGTGCTTGGCATAATGGGGATAATTTTTTGTTTGGTCTTGCGATTTTTGCGGTGAAATATTTTACATATTTTATCGGCAAAACGTTGAAATTTTGCAAGACGTGCCAAGTATCTTTGACGGTGCGGTTCATTCGTTTTCCATATGTAATTGGATAACGCGCGCACCACAGTATCAGGGCCACCGACAGTTATTGGTATATCAAATGTTTGTGATAACAAATCGACAATGCCGTCTATGTTTGCACCGCCACCGGTTAAAACAATTTGCGCAGGTGTATATTTTTCAAGATGTGGGGCAACATTGGTTTTTATTTGCTCTATCAAATTATTATAGAAAGGAATAACAATATCATTTACATCTGCACATGAAAATGCATACGCGCTGTCAGCAGGGCTGAACCGGGCCATGTCATTTGATTTCAGATTTGCAACATTGCGTTTTATTCTTTCGGCCTCGGTAAAAGAAATTGCTAAATTTGTTGATATTTCATTTGTTAAATCATTCCCGCCAATGGCTGGTGCATCGTACCATACCAAGCCGCGTCGTGTCCATATTGATACCGTTGTGTTTTCGGCACCCAAATCCATAAACATGATTGGTTCTTGGGTTGATGTAAACGCCGCGTGTTCCAAGAAATGCGGTGCATAGAACCCAATTGGTTGAATATGTGCGTGGCGCAAAAGTTCCAATATTTTATTCATATATTCATTATCAAAAAACAATGCAGAATACGCCGCAACCAATTGTCTGTCGGTGTGTCCAATTGGGGATAACATATTTCTTATTTTTGGTGTATCATACCGCAGTGGAATAATGTGCATAGGGTAAAAACCGTCGGGTACATCAATTTTTGTTATCTGCGATTTTATATCTGCCGCAGTTATTTTATGGTCGTTTGCCCACACAGTGTTTTGTGGTGACATCTTAAAAAATGATGGACCAAAATTACCGGTAATATATGTCGTATCAAAATGCATACCAATTTGTTGTTCCAGTTCGTCTATGACAGATTTTAATGCAAACACAGTATCAAAATCATCTACGGAATAATATTTACTGCTTTCTATGGTTGCATTACGTATACGGTGCGCAATACCGCGTACACCGCATGTACCAATATCAAGACATAAAAAGGCCGAATCAATCATATTCATTTTATCAAAATCCGTGCCGTATCCCGCATATCCAGCGTTTGTATGTTTTTATGTAGAATATTATGTTTATTATTTAACACAACCAATGATGCAATTGCAGATTCTGGGTCTTGTTCTGGCAACATCACGATAATCCCATCGTTTGTCACCATGTTCCAGCGACGGTTGTCAACAAATTCCATATAATCCAAATCGCCAATAAGGTTTGTGGCTGATTTTGTTATACCCGAAATATCTTTTGGAACATCGCCACGAAATACGACCGTTCCCGGTGATTTTTCCGATGCCGGTTGTTTAACAATTGTTCCATCGGCGGACAGTGGATAATAAAAAGAACCATCTGTCCATGCCGCAACCGCGCGATAAAGGTGTATTTTTATAGATAAGTTGCCGTTCGGTAATCTGCGTACAGCCGATTCACGCACACCCGGTGTGGTCAACAGGCGCGCATTTACCAATTCAAGATTTACTGAATGTGTGTTTGTGCCCGCCGAAACCCCAGTTGCCGTTGCAATCGCGGTTAAATCTTGGTGTGATGTGTCGGCCGATATAGATATATTTTTGACCTTGGATATTGGACCGTATCCCATAAATGTCATGATTATTCTGGTTGCGAAATATATGGCAAGCAAAATTGCCGCAATAAAATATAGCCAAAACCATATGTTACGTTTCATGTGGCTTATTATATCATACTTTTATCAGATATGAAAGTTTTTGGCGTGAATTTTTATATGGCACGTAACAAATACCCACGTGCAAACATACATTTGCGATATGAACCAACGGATTTTGATGTCGTGTTACGTGGAACCGACAGTAACGCCCGTTGTCCAACATCCCGATATTCGTTTGATTGAAATGTTACCCACAAACCATCCCAATCGGGCATACGGGTGCTTTGATTTGGGGACAGTAATTTCGCCAAACGTGAACGTGGCATATATGACGGCTGGGTTATGCCAAGACATGCCTTGTGGTCACGAACAAATTGTTCGGTCGTCACAGATTCGTTTTCCCAATTCAGAATTGTGGCGTTATCTATACTGCCACCGTTTGGGGAAGAGCATGCACAAACCCCCAATATTCCGGCGAATAAAAATAATTTAAACATTCTCATGGTTCATATTATAATTTAATTGCGTTTTGGTGGCAATAGTTTTTATAATGTATAAAAATATCGGGGGAAAAGAGATGGCGTTAACAGTTGATAATTTTATTAAATTGGCAAATTTCTATAACCAGGTCGCCAAGGTGATGTCTGCAATATGTGTCAATAAAGGCGGAATCGCAATGGAAAATTATGTCGGGCGTTTTTTTGCGGCGGACGTGTTAGAATTTGTTGTAGAATATGGTGAACGTTTGCTAAAGTCAGAGAGTAAACCAGATGCCGAAGTTGAATCTGTGATTGAACGATTCCGTGCACAATTTGAACATGTGCGGGATTTAACGACACCTTCACAGAAACCAATATACGAAATGACATTGGAAGAATTTGAAAAAGTTATGAACATATAAACACATACCATGGGTGGTGCGAATGAAAAAAATATTAAATTTTATGTTGGTCGGATTCATGCTGGTTGGGTGTATGCAGGCCCCAAATGAAAACAATACGATTGAATACGACACGGTCCAAGTTTTTGATAATTTGGTCATAGATGATAATTCTGTGCCAATTTTTCCAAAAAAGGCCGCGTTGACAACCGATACTGCACGCCGTTTTTCCGTTGAATTGCCCCGGCGTTGTACGGTTGATTGGGATAACCAATCGGTTGTGTCGGTCGTCCCCGAAGAAAAAATAGAAATGGTGCGTGTTGATCGGGGCGATGAATTGCCATCGGATTTGACGGTGTCTGATTATGATTTCAAGAAACAAGGCGTGTCATCTGCATTGAACAAATTGTTGGAAGGAACAGATATTGCCGTTGTTGAGCAAGAACAGGTAATAGAAAAGGTTTCTGGATCAATTGCATCTGGGAATTTGTCTGATGCGGTTGATTTGATTACGCGTTTGGGACGTGTATATTATTCCTATAATGCGGCACTGGGGGAAATTACATTGTTTAATCGTGCCAAATGGTTAATCAAGATGCCACACGATGATACGATTGTTATGGCATTGTTAGATGCAATGCATGGTGCAGATGTGCGGAATCTGATTGTAGATTGGGCGGATAATACATTGATATTTGAAGGTAATTATCAAACAGAACGAGAGGTCACGCGTATAATCGCTGATATTTCGTCTAAAAAATATGTCATGGCGTGGGATATGGATGTTTATCGTGTTTATCCACGGACAGATAATCCAATTATTTGGATGAATTTATTGCCGGCGTTCGGTGAAAGAAATATCAAGATGTCAATTCCAGGGGTCGTTGGACGTACATTGGTGGTTGGACCAGAAATAAACACAAAAACATTACAGGAATTTCTGGCACAGCAGGCAAATGTCGTGTTGATATCCCAAGGGCACTTTGTTGTGCCAGATGGATGGCAATCGCGTTTTGATATTGGACAGTGCGGTAAAGAAGAACGTTTGGAAACAGATTTGGTTATCGGTGCATCGGCAAAATATAGTGATTTTGGCGGACGTAAAAAGATAGATGCTAAAATTGTTTTGCGGACCAGTAATGGCGAACTTTCTTCGTTCACGATTCCGTCCAGTGTCGGTGATAATTACATTATAATTGGTATACCGACACATTCATTTGTAACAACCCCGGAAACGTTGATAAGTCCGTTTGCTGAATTGGTGATATTTATGTCGCCACGGATTGTTTCAATTGTTAATCCTGCGGATATACCTGATGATGCGCCATTGGTAGGAGATGCGTTGCGGAATTATTTACGAAAATAATTAAATAGAGTAAAATGATGTTTACGAAACTTGAAAGAAAAATTGCATTCAGATATTTAGCGGCAAAAAGACGTGGTTTTGGATCGGTTGTGTCGTGGGTGTCGTTGATAGGTATAATGTTGGGCGTGGCGACACTGATTGTTGTTATGTCGGTAATGGGTGGTTTTCACGATACATTGCTGTCGCGTATTGTGGGTATGAATGGGCATGTGGTTGTTTATCACCAAGATGGCGCAATCGCAGATTATGAGTTCTTAATGGATCGTATGCGTGAAAGTAAAACCATTACCCAGGCCGTGACATCTATTGTTCCTATTGCCGAAGGCCAGGTTATGGTAACCGCCGATGGAAAGAATTCTGGTGCGATGGTTCGTGGAATACGTATGTCAGATTTAATCACTAAAACAACAAATGGAACGCGTGTATACGGCAAAAAACTTAAAGAAGTTCGTGATGGTGAATTGGTTGTTGGGGCGACATTGGCACGAAAATTGAATGTCGGGCGTGGTGATAATATTTCTTTGGTTTCGGCAAATGGTGCCACCGTTACTGCGTTTGGTACTATGCCGCGTATAATGTCGTATCCTGTTGTATCATCGTTTTTTATGGGAATGTATGAATACGATTCGGGATATGTGTTTATGCCACTTTCAACCGCCCAGAAATACCTGAATCTGGGAAATGCAGTGACGCATATAGATTTGTTCTTAAAAGATGCAGAAAAAACAGATGCGGTTCGTGATACATTGATTTCTGTGTTACCAGATGGTTATGTTGTGCGTGATTGGCGTGATTTGAATCGTGGTTTTGTTGGCGCATTACAGGTTGAATCAAACGTTATGTTTTTGATTTTGATGCTGATTGTTATTGTGGCGGCATTTAATATTGTTTCGTCATTGGTTATGTTGGTCAAAGATAAATCGCGTGATATTGCGGTGTTGCGTACGTTTGGTGTTTCGCGTCGTTCAATGATGCGTATATTTATGTTATCTGGAACCAGTATAGGTATAATTGGCGCAATATTTGGAACGGTATTAGGGGTTGTGGTTGCGGTTTACATTGAACCGATTCGCAAATTCTTTCAATGGGCAACGGGACGCGATTTATTCCCGGCTGAATTGTATTATTTGTCAGAATTGCCGTCCAAGGTTGAACCATTGACCGTAATCGGTATTGCCATAATTGCAATTGCATTGGCGTTTTTGGCAACAATTTATCCCGCATGGAAGGCCGCAAACACAGATCCTGTTGAGGTGTTGCGAAATGAATAAAGACCTTGGACAAACAAATAAAATCTTATGGAATCAAAGTGGGTTACGTTCTTGCACCAGAAACAGCAATGGGGATAATTTCTGCACTGGAAAAAAATAAACAATATGCTATGATAACAGAGAAACAAACACAGGAAAGGAAGTAATGGCATCTATATTAAATTCTTTATCACGGGCAAAGCAGGGCGAGGTCGTCCTGTCGGTGCGTGATATAAAAAAGACATTTATAGAAGGTGGACAACCATTACATATTCTGACCGGTGGCGGATTTGATTTGCACCGTGGTGAAATTATTGCATTGGTTGGTCCTTCGGGGGCTGGTAAGTCCACCTTGTTGCAATGTGTTGGATTGTTGGATAAACCATCGGGGGGCAGTGTTTTGGTCTGTGGCACGCCTGTGCACGCAATGAATGATGAAATGCGGACGATGATTCGTCGGCGCAAAATGGGTTTTGTATATCAACGGCACAATTTATTGTCGGATTTTACGGCACTTGAAAATGTCATGTTGCCGATGCTTGCGAATGGTGTCGCCGAAGATGTCGCGCATACGCGTGCAATGAAATTATTAAAGGCCGCAAATGTTGCGCATCGTGCATCGCATTTGCCGGGTCAAATGTCTGGCGGGGAACAGCAACGCACGGCGGTTGCGCGTGCGTTGGCAAATAATCCTGATATATTGTTGGCGGATGAACCCACGGGCAGTTTGGATCCAAATCATGCAATTTCGGTGTTTGAATTGCTGTTGGATTTGGTGCGTAAAAATAAAATGGCGATGTTGTTTGTGACGCATGATATGTCGTTGGCGAATCGGGCCGACCGGTGTATAACAATCAAAAATGGCGTTGTAAAATAATTAAAACGGAGGGAATAAATGAAAACAAATGTAAAAAGTTCATCTGGACAAAGTTGTTATATTTGTTCACGTAAACAAAAAATATTTGCGTGGATTGCGTTGATTGGAATATTCTTGTGCGGAATGATGACAGGGGTCAGTTTGTGGGGATATAAACATGCGCATACGGCGGATTCCGGTGTATACAACGTAAAAATGTTGCCGTGTGAAATGCGTGAGAAGGCATTGTTAGCGAATTTGTCGCAAGATATTGACGATACGTGGCCAGATGCGGCAAATTTTCATAAACGAAATGCAGATATTTATGATAACCTTGTGCGTGCGGGGTGTGATGAAAATAAAGAAAAATATAAAGAATTAAGAGATGCGGAATTTAGTGTTTATGATGTTTTGCGTCACAATGGTGAATATTTGCGTGCTGTGCAGGGACAGCCGTGCCAAGTGATTGAATCAACTTTGCTGGGGTACATTAATGATTGTCCCGAATCGAACTGTCATTTGCATAATGCCGAAATTTATTCAAAGTTGGTTGAAGATGGATGTCCGGAAAATCAACAAAAATATGCCAAAAAGGCGTTGGATGAGTTGCAAATTGCCGAAGGTGTTCGTGTTGAAGAAAATGATGTTAATAAAAATGAAATGCGGTCTACGGTGAACACTTATAAAAAATTGCAAATGCAGAACGAGGCGAAAAAGTATATCAAGAAAGTTGAAAAGTTGGTTGACCCGGGTGTTGATTTTATTATGGAATTGCAACGGGTTATTGAAGAATAATACCAAGGGGAAAAAAATGAATATAAAAATCTTAGGCCTTTTGGGAATATTATCAGTGGCAACGGTATCGTATGTTTCTTTTGCAGATGATACCGAGGTATTGGTTGATGATGAAGAATTTGAAGAAGCCGAAGAAGAATTAGAAGCCGGAGAAGAATTAGAAAATGAAGAAGAGGTAGAAGTAGAGGAGGTTGAGGTTGTAACCGAAACACGTACTGTTGCATCGCGTTTATCATGCGATGATGTTAAACAACGTGTTGCAGAATTGCGTGAAGATGTAAAATCTCATCCGGAATTAAAGACCGAATTGGAAACAATGTTGGCGCGTCAACGTACACAATGTGCGCCCCGTGCGAATCGTCGGCCGGTACATAATTATGAAAATGTAAATCCGGTTATGGTTATTGATGCGGTGCCTGTAGAAGAAGTTGTCGCAGAAGAGGTTACAGAAAAGGTTGAAACAAAACCAGCGGAACCTGTCAAGACCCCAGAGGAAATTGCGGCCGAAGAGGCGGCAAAGAAGGCCGAACAAGAACGCATCATTGCGGAAAATCTGGCAAATGGATTATGTGGTGATGGCACAAAACCGAATCGTTACGGTTGTTGTGAAGGTGAAAAGTTCAAGGAAACGTCGCATCTGCAATTTGCTTGTTGCCCAAAAGAGGGTGATGGTGAATGTCATGAACCGATAAAGAAGAAAACAAAGGAGAAGTAAAAATGTCAAAAATAGCAACTTTATCAAAATGGATGGTATTTTTTGGATTTGGATGCATCGTATTGATGTCTTTGGGTCTGTGGATATTGCCAATGTGGTTCAGATTGAACATCGTTGGGCAATTGAATCTTGATGCCGGCATATTAATGATGGTGTTATTTGCTTATGTTCTGACGTTGGGTATGTTCTTTTGGTTAAAGTCAGAAAAGAAATAATATGTCCAAAGAGATAAAATTCTGTAAACCGGTTGGGAAATATTATTTTTTAAGCCCATTGTCAGAATTTCCAATAAAGATGTCTGTTGATGGGGTGGAATATGTTTTCCCAACCGTTGAACATTATTACCAAGCAATGAAATTTTACGCCACTGATTCGCGTTTTGCGGTTATTTTGGCGTTGAAAAATCCTGATGATGCGCGGTTGTTAACCAAAACACCTGAATACAAGGTAAACCGCCGTATTGGGTTTGATGATATGAAATTTTCAATTATGGAAAACGCATTACGTGCAAAGTTTGCTCAGAATACAGATGCGGCCGATTTATTGTTATCAACAGGCGATGCAATATTATCAAAATCGTGTGATGTTTGTTATCGTTGCGGTTTTGGGCGCGGCGGAAATAACCGTATGGGGCGAATGCTGATGCAAATTCGTGATGAGCTAAAGGCAAGTAAAAACTAATCTTGTTGTTCCGGCTTTTTATATTCGCATGCCAATTTTGAATACAACAAGTGATCCATGTATGTACCATCAGGCATACGATTTGCTTGGCGGTCTGTGCCATCAAGATGATACCCACTGGATTCAATAGATTTTATTGATTCTTGATTCCCGGCCATTGTTTGACGACATACACGATTAACTTGTAATCTGTTAAATGCTAAATCTTCTAATTTATTGTGAACTTCGCGGTTAAATCCATGCCCCCATGCAGATTTTATAAACCATACACTTGCACACTGTAATGTTTTAGATTCTGGCCAGTAATGCACACGCATGTATCCGATAAAATTGTTGTCATGGAAAATATAATATACACATCCGTTTTTGTATTCTGAATCAAGTTTCATACGTTCCTGAGTTTCTTCAAGAGATTGTGGCAAGTGTGACTTGCGTGATACCGAAAACCACATGTATTTAAAATCTTCTGGGTTTTCGTTTTTCAGAACATTCCATACAATTTGTGCATTTTCGGCATTTGGTTCCAACATGCGCAATTCCAATCGTTCGGTTTGTAGGTTCCGTCTAAACAATTCCAAGAATTTTTCCATGAACGTCATATTTATCCTTTTGTACCAGTTTTCTATTTATACATGGGAAAATGTATCAAAAAAAACCGAGAATTCAACAAAATTTTATTGACAATAATATGTTTTTGTATTATATTTTTTTGCAAAATAAGGAATTTTGATTATGCATAGTAAATTTATTGAATATTTAATGTTCTTGCGGGACAAGCTGCGTTCCATGGATTCTGTGCACGCCAACAGGTTGCGAAATCGGGTTGATAGCATGGTGGTTCAGCTTGATAAGCATATACAAGATGTTAAATCATTGATGGCCAAATATGGTATATCTGATTTACCAAATAATTATGACGAGTGTGAAAAATTCCTTGAAAAATATCCTGATTTACATCAAGAACATAACAAGATGTCAAAGTTGGCGGCGATTGTATCCCGTTTAATGATAAATAATCCATGGCTGTGGGAACCGGGCCGGGATGTTGGATTGTATTACGATACAACCGCATTAAAATATCGTATGATGAAAATAGTTGATGGCGAGACGGATTATATGGCCGGTTTGCACAAACAATTAGAGGATTTAGACAACAAAATTGCTGCGACCAAGGTCCCAAATCAAGATTTGGAAAATGAAAAAAATTATCTGGTTGAATTACTGGTGGATGAAATTGAAACTATCGGTGACAGGTTAAATACAGAATGGTGGAATGCGATTCCGCGTATAATCAAAGAAAAATGCCACAAAAATATGGATGATTTAATGGTAGAATTGTTGGCATCAGATGATAATATTGCACGTTATATCAAGAATTATAAATCTTTAAATAGTATTTTTGTATCACCATTAGTATTAAAAATGATAGAAACCAGGATAAATGATAAAATTTCCAACATTGCCCCACCGGTTAATTTTGTTTTTATGTTTTCCCAACAAGATGGATTTGCTGGGGGAATTGATGTGGAAACTGGTGACATATGCTTTAATTTACAGTATATGGGAAAAAACGTAAATGGTTTTGTTGATACATTGAAACACGAAGTATTTGGGCATCATTTAGACGAGCATTGTCCAAATTTTGGTTTGCGTGGCCAAGAAATGATAGATTTTGTTGATGGTTCTTTCCATGCGGTT
Source organism: uncultured Pseudomonadota bacterium (assembly GCA_902771695.1). Classification (GTDB taxonomy): domain Bacteria; phylum Pseudomonadota; class Alphaproteobacteria; order Rs-D84; family Rs-D84; genus Enterousia. The sequence continues at coordinate 73,772 of CACXXP010000001.1, forward strand.
AATGGCAAGATAGTCAGCCATACATTGAACAGCGAAGAATATATTATCGCAATTTCACCATTATTGAAACAGAGTTATTTCGTACCAGATATCACAAAAGGTGCAATAAAAAAATTACATGATGCAGGTTGGCGTTTCATGCAAGTAGAATATCTGGATTGTGATTCGGTTTATAATTATAAAAACATGATGCATGAAAAAAATGCATGGTTAATTGGAAAAACAAAAAACGTTGTGAGAAAAATTGAAAAATATCGCCGATGCCATGGTTTGCCATATATAGAAAAGATGCATTAAGGTTTTATTGTCGGTGTATTTATTGAAAGTATTGAATACTAATTTTATGCTATTTATGATATAATATACTGATGCATGTAAATAACAATTTTTTTAATGATCTTTTTTCTAATGATTTTAATTCTGAATACGACCATTCTTGCCGTATAGAAGATTTTAATGGCCGAAAAAGTTTTCACATTGATTGCAGTGGTTTTATGTATTGGTGCCTGGCACAAATGGGGTATCGGCGGGCATTGGTTGAATTACGTGCGTTTCTAAAAGAAAATGATTTTATTAAAATAAACCGGTTTTTTTGTAAAGATTTCGCATTTATATACGAACATGCCGACAGATTCAGATACTGGCGCTTTTTGAATACACCAACACAAGATTCCGTGTTGGTGGTTATGTATCCTGATGGCCAAGGCCATTGTATGTGGATAGATAACATTATAAATTCTGATGAAACCGAATGGTTAATGCGTGTCATAGATTCTACGCGTTTCCCCCATAAACACGACAGTCGTATTGATGTCACCGGTATTGGTATTGGCGATATAAAGATTATTCGTTTGAATAATGGTTGGATATATGATTCTGGCAATCCATTATTACCGCCACGTGCGGCAAAATTGTATTTCGTTTCACCGGTTAAGCAGGTTTAATTTATTTGATTTTTGCAAAATTTTTGGTACCTTTGGCACAGATGGGGGGGGATGAGAGGATTATACAGAGCAGGGGTATGCGTAATATGCCAGATGAACCATCATTAGCAGAAATTATCGTAGATAAAACCGGTATTGAACCAGATCAGTATTTAAAGGGTTGTCAAGATCGGCTAAAAGAAGACGCAGATTTATCACAGGTCATTTTGAATAATACAAACCTGCGTTCTGTGGATTTAATGCAATATTTTCCGGTTGATCCGCATTATAATAAACTATTGGTAAATGATTTGAAACTGAGAAATTCGCGTTTTCTGAATCAGTTTGGAAATATTTATACTATGCCAAAAATACCACAGGCACGTATGGCAGATGGTGACGACGATATACATTCTGATCCAAAATTGGTCCGAATATGTGATGAATTTCTATATTTTATGTTTGGTGGGGTTTCTTTTACCTGCACCCATGATTATTGGTGGGGCCCAGACCCAAAAAGTAATGCGCATGCCAAAGATATGTTTGAAATTCAATATGGAATAAAATTAAGTGATGTGTATATATCGTTGGAAGAATTGGCCAGTACCGCATGCATGAATTCTATTTTCACAGAAATAGATGATTTTTTTGTGACCGGTAATTACGATAATACTGTATTAACAATTTGGGATAATGATTTACCATATGGGGCCCAGGGTTCATGCGAAAAACATGCATGTAATTTCAGACCTGTGTTTTGTGTGGACCAAGGGGTTCCGGTTAAGTATATTAAAACAGTTAACGATGATGGTATGTTCACACGGGAATACGTGGCGGAACAACGACACAAATATGCCCAACAACGCACACAAACATTGAAAAAGTTGGGCGAATTTTATCGGTGTAATAACCCCAACGATTATGCCGTGACCGGTTATCCAACCGATATAGATTTTATTGTAAAAACCGGTCTGTGTGAATTTACTTTTCTGTGTTATGACCGTTCATCGCAACGGGGTGATTTTCTGATTACACGCGTTCGTTACAAAACAGATGGAACAGACCAAAAATATACAATTAACAAGTGCGATTTTAGGAATCTGCCAAGAAAGATAGATGATATCCACCGCGCCCGCGCATTACATTTTAACAAAATGTATGGTCCAAAAGGTAGATAATATTTATTTAGATTTTTGTTTTTCACATAAATCCAGATATTCGCGCAATATGGCGGTCATCACCGAACGATAGTCCTTTTCATATGTAAATAATTTGCAAAAATCGTTAAATCCCGCTTCTTCCCAATCTATGATGGCAACGACGTCAAATGTTTTTGGGTCCATTATAAAATTATATTTTACATCATTTTGGCACCATCCGTGCAAGATGGATGATTTTTCAGTCGCCGTGGTTTTTAAATCGCGAATTTCTTTTGGGTCGCTGGTACCGATGATGTATAAAAACTTTGCCAATTGTTTTGCAATTTTGGATTCTATTTCTTGTGGGACTTTTTTCGGTGGAAACTGTTCAAGATTTATTCCGGCAATATATGGATATTTGCGAACCGCAATACCATCAAAGTCCAATATTTCCATATCTGGAATTGCAATAGGGGAAATTTGGCGGAATGCATCGGTAATTCGTTTTTCACGCATGGCCTTGTCATATCCATTGCCATGGCCTGGGAATTTGAATATATATTTATTATCTGCATTTATAACCAAATTACGGGAACCATGACCGACAATCTTTTTAATATTCTTGAATTTTCCCAATGAATTAACAAATTTAATGCATTTATTAACATAGGTGCGATTGTCCAATAAAAAGCGAACCCGATTGCGTGTGGTGCGGTTTGGAATAAACCGACAAAATAATTTGATAAAAAATTTTCCCATATTTAATCCTTTTTGGAACATGGTCGGTACAAGACAACTGTCCTAGGGCTATGGTCATAATAAATTATTTATTGTTTAGAATCAAGTAGGGGAATTCAGGTTTACCGCCAGTTATGTATTTCTTGGCTGTAATATAATACCTGTTTTTGTTGCTGTTGCGCATATTCTATTCAATAAAATGTATGGTCCAAAGGGGCGTTAGTTCTGGTCATTAAAAACCAATTTTTTGTGTTTTATAACGATAGTATATTTTTTCCTATGATGAAAGTTTTTATGAAAAATAAATATTGAAAAAATATTGGAAAACCAATATGTACAGGCCTTTTTTAATCGTATGGTACGAAATTACGTGTTTATAACACAATATTCCTAATGTGGTGGGGTTATCTTGTTGTTTATATAATGTTTTTTCTATGCCAATTGGTATGATTTATGGTTTCCTTATACCTTTTTTTAGATATCTGATACATAAAAACAGGATAAAACAAATTTCCTGGGAATGAATATAATGTGAATAGTGTTACAACCAAAGGAGTAAAAAATGACGCATCAAGATATATGGCAAGCAATAGATAAATTCGCGTTTCAGCACAACATGTCTTGTTCCGGGTTGGCAAGATTTTCTGGTTTGGATGCGACAACATTTAACAAGAGTAAACGTTGGTCAAAGTATGGTCAACCAAGATGGCCTTCGACAAACAGTATCGCAAAAATATTAAATTCTACGGGGAAAAAGTTGGAAGATTTTGTAAAATGTATCTGCGACTAAATATTTTTGTTTACAAAAAGGTTTGGCTGTATAATATAGAAATATGTCAACACTGAAGTCAAAGATAATTTTATTAAAAGAATTGCTGGCGTTAAAGGAGGTTGTTGATAAGGGTAGTATTCAAGTCGCCGCCGGTGAAAACGGCATCAAGAATTCTAATTTGTCCCAATTGGTCAAAAATTTAGAAGACAGATTTAATACTAAACTTATCAACCGCGGTTTTGATGGCAGCCAACCAACAAATTCTGCCCAGCTTATATACAATGATATCTGTGCCATAGAAGAATTGCTTAACAAGATTTCAGAAAATTTTGTAGATATGGATTCTTTATCTGGTTCTATGTCTGTGTGGACCGAAGAAGGTTTATTTGGCAGTTTCATATTGAAAGATTTGTCAGAATTCTATGCTAAATATCCTAAAATTCGTTTGGAATTATTTATGAGAAAAGAACCAGATATCAACACGATGGATATCTTGATTATTAAACCAAAATTACATCCAAATATTCATGGTACAGTATTGTTCAAATTTAAAACTCATTTAAAGTTTTATACCAGCAAAAAATATCTGGCAGAACATGGTGTACCACAAAATATAAATGATTTATTGGAAAATCATAATTTATGCATGGTTTATCGGTATATGAATCTGCCGGAATGTCAAAGTATTATAAAGCGTGCAAAACATTTAAACACTACATCTGATTCATTGGCATTGATATATCGTTTGGTTAATGATGGTGATGGTATCACGGTATTTCCATCATGGTTTGAAGAAAGCAGTAAAAATCTTGTTTGTATCAAGGACTTTGATTTTGAATATGAAATGGAAACACAATGCATGTGCAGAACAGAGATTGCAGAATCACCAAAAGTTCGTGCATTTGTTAATTTCTTTATAGATTTCTGTACTGGTCACAATGTCCCTATTGACATATATTACTAATTATTTCAGTTTTTTTGTTTCATTGTGTTAAAAATGCCCCAGTGGGCGATTTGTTAACAGTGGTTGTGGGGTGCTTGCAAAATGCGGATTGAAATCGTTATTCAAATTGGTCTAGTTCTTTAATAAAAACATCACAATTTATAAACCAAGCATAATGTTCAGAAAAGTTATCAAATGTTATAACATCAATATCTTTGTGGTATTTCTTTATCCATTTATATACGGTTTTAAAATCAATATATAAAAAAGTTGTTGATATATCATGTGTTTCACGAATAGACGAAAAGATGCTAAAAAATCTAGTTTTATTACCGATTTTAATTTGTGGCACAATATTCACATTTTCTAGATTTAGATAATTATTATTGCGACAATGCAACAATTTCATAATACTTTTATCTTTTGTGTCAGAAATATCAATAGGTATAAGTATTTTTGATTGTGACAATATAGTAAAAAAACGCGATAAAGTTTCATTATTTTTTAATGTTATGACCTCAGCCAATGCACTGGTTAAAGTTCCGCTAAAATAATCAGTATCGTTTTCTTGGTGAATAATGCTGTAATCAAAATTATACTCAAAATCTTCAAAATAGTTTTCGTCCAGTACATATTCTGACAAAGATGTTTTCATGTTTGACATATTATTTTCTTGTTTTATGCAACCAATCGTCTAAATCTTTTAATTTCAATGATTGCCCCAAACCGTTTCTGCTTTTACAAAATTGCACCGGTTTTAACATGGCCAACTGTTTATTGGTATCTTTATCATTTAACCAAAAACCATAATAATATCCAAATACAGGAACACCGTTTTTTATGTATTTTAATAATAATTCCTTGTTTCTTGATAAAGATTTTTGTGCAAAAGTATCCCACTTCCAATGTTTACTATCGTTTGAACGCTTGGTATGATATGGATAATATTCCAACGCAAGTATATCTTTGTCTTTTATCCCGTATTTATCAGTTTTATTTAAAACTTTATCCCACCATTCACAATATTCACGATATATATGCAAATCCATGCCAGACGATTTGTAAAAACCATCTTTATCCATAGGATATTCGGCTAACCTTTTGTAATATTTTGGGTCGCCACCAGGATTACATAACAAAATAATCAGTTTTGGTGATTTTTCATTGCCAATTCGAGATACAGGAAAAATTTTTTCTGTTTCTATCATAATTTCTCCCTTAACAACTATATATTAATCATATTTTATAATTTATTCAACGCTATTTTGCCAGCACCCCACAACCACTTTGAACAGATATGCTGGTTAGAGCGATTTTATGTTGGTTTTGTAATATTATGTTTTGTTCGAGTGTTATAAGCGGTTCGAAAGTGTGGATAACGACATAATTTTTCTAAAAATTACTTTCGAACTTGGCGGAAATTTATTTTTTCACTCTCTGGAATGCGCACGAGACCTTGATAAACAATAACCAACCGCAGGGCAAAAACTCTATTAAAAATATCCGTTTTTGTGCGGCCGCGTTTGTTCATCTGCGTATTCGCCATGCGCTTCGCTCTGGCGGATCCGTGCGCCCAGGAATAAATAAAAACACCCAAAGGGGTGTTTTTGTTTATTCTGGTTGGGGCGCACGGATTCGAACCATGATAAAGAGAACCAAAATCTCTTGTCCTACCATTAGACGACACCCCAAAAAGTAGTTTGATTATAGTCAGTTTTAGCTTTTTTGCAATAATAAAATAAAAAAAAGTGAATTTTGGGCTTGAAATCATAATTATTAAAAATTATAATGATTTTTGGTTTTAATAAAAGCAAGCAGAATAGGGGGCAAACATGGTTCGTAAAGAATTGATTAGTTTGTTAGAAAAAAATATTATTTTGTTTTCTAAATTGTCTGAACGTATAAACCGGGCCCAGATAGATTTTAGGCCGTATTCACGGACCCAGGTGCAATTGCTGATGCGGTTGTATATCAGTGGTCGGACACGTCTGAAAGACTTGGCGGCACGAGAATTTGTGCCGGCACCAAATCTGTGTGCCGCGTTTCGTAAAATGGAAAGTGATGGGATTGTTTCGCGGACCGTTGATGAAAACGATCGCCGCAACACATGGTATTCGGTGACGGAACAGGGGGCCAAGGTTGCAACAAAATTTATAAATATGTTTCACCAAGTAATGGCGACAATGTTCAAAGATATTGAAAAGGCGGATGAAGAAAAACTGATAGAATCTTTCAAAACAATGAATTGTATTTTGGAAAAGATGGGGGATAAAAATGCGTAAGGTTTTTGGTGCTATTATTGCTCTATACGGTGGTTGCTGCGGTATACATGCATATGCGATGGATTTATCTTTGAATGATGCGGTGCAAAAAATAGTTGCAGAATCGCATGATCTGAAAAAAGCCGATGCCAATGTAAAAAAGGCCCAGGCATCATTAGATGTCGCAAATTCAAGTCGCTGGTTCAATATAGAAGGAACGGCAACATATATGAATTTGATAAATGTTGAAAAACCGCTGGATTCGTACAATGTGAAATTACCGCCTGAAATCGGTGGTCTGATTCCGCAAATGGCGGGGATTACCGATATAGATATCCCAGATAATATCTTTATGGCCGGCGTAAAAATCACACAACCTATTTATACATTTGGTAAAATTGGTAATGCGGTGGACAGTGTTCGCAGTGCAATAAAGATGAGTGAATACAGCAAAGAAATGGTAACGCGAGAGGTTAAATATGCCGCCGCTGATATGTATTGGACGGCAAAAATGACCGATGAAATTGTTAAAATCGCCCAGAAAGATTTGGATAACGCCATGTCGGCCCGTAAAAAATTGTCGGGGGCGGGGCGTGCAAACCGCAGTAATTTGGTTAAAATTGAATCTGATATTGCAACAAAGAAAATTAACCTGTCGGATGCAGAATTTAATCGCGACACTTCACATCGTATGTTAAAGATATTGGCGGGTATAGATGTGGACGAACCATTAAATCTGACCGATGAATTTCCAAAAGATTTTCCAGAAATGGAAAACAAAAAATTGACCAATACGCCGGAATGGCAGGTATTAGACCAACAGGTTAAAATGTACGAAGCCAAGGCGTCTTCACAACGTGCCGGGGGGTATCCAACATTGGCCGCGGTCGGTGCGTATGATTTTGTGACAATGGATAAGGATTTAAAAAATATGTTTAATGGTCATGCAGACCAAGCGGCATATTGGGGATTGGCGTTAAAGGTTCCGATTTTCAGTGGTGGGGTAAATCGTGCAAATGCCACGGTTGATGCCATGAATGCCGAAGCCGCACACCAGGATTTAGATAAATCCAAAAAGATTACATCAGAAAAATATTCCAATGCAATAAAGCAATATAATCATTTGCGTGAAAACTTAAAAGGTTTGGAAAACGCACGTGATTTGGCCGCCAAAGCATACGGTTTTTCGCGTGATCGTTTTGCGGCCGGTCAGACATCTGCGGTTGAATTGGCGGATGTTTCATCGGGACTGTATCAATTGGATATGGCGTTGCTTAATGCAAAATATAAAATATTGATGTCGGCGGAATCTGTTAAAAAATTGGGTGAATAACAATGAAAATATTTGGAAAAAATTATGATGATGAAAAGGTAAAAAAAATCTCCTATAGGGCGACTTTTGTGCTTGTCATACTGTGGTTTGTATATCGTTTTGTTATGGTTGCAATTGAATCACAAATGACAGTGTTTAATCCAATTCGTATTTCTCAATCCAATGGCACGATTGTTGAAACAATGGTTGCATCCAAGAAAAACGATTTTATTAAAATACCAATTGATATAAAAAATAATCGTGCGTATGTATCTGGTGAGTACCGCAATAAATTACGCAGTGGGCAAAAAATTGGTGATGGCGAAATTGTTTCTGTATCGGGTGGTTTAGATTTGGATACAGGAATGTATGTTGTGCGGACACGTGGGGTGACGGATGGGGTTGCGTTTGTGTCTGTTCCTGCAAATGGATATTTTATTCCGGCCTATGCGGTGCGTGATGGTACCGTTATGATAATGGAATCGGGAACGGCGGTGGCGCATCGTGTGGATGTTGTTGCCCAAGATACAGAATATGCGTGTGTGACAGGTGATATCAAAGATAGTGATGTAATCGTATTGTCCAAGGTTGCCACAGGCCAGAAAATAAAAGTTAAATAAAGCGGGGGAAATCAAAATGTTAAAGTTTTTTGTTAAACGTCCAGTTACAACAATTATGTTTGTTTTATTGTTTGTTGTATTGGGTTTTGTTTCGTATCCAAAAATGAACGTAGAACGGACGCCCGCACTTGATTTCCCAATGGTGACGGCGACATTTATTTACCCCGGGGCCGCACCCGCAGAAATAGAATCCCAGGTTATTAAAAAGGCCGAAGACGCCATGTCCCAGGTTCCAGAGTTGAAAAAACTGACGTCCCAGGCGTTCGAAAACGGCGGATACGTTATGGCGGAATTTAATTTGGGGGTAAACGTTAATGACAAGGCCAGTGAAGTTAAATCAAAAATAGACGCATTGGCATCTGAATTTCCAACGGATTTGAAACAACCTGTTATTGAAAAATTAAATCCGTTGCAAACATCTGTGGTTGATATTGCATTAAGTGGACCGTCTTTGCGTGATTTGCAGGAATACGCCGATAATGTATTTTCCAATAAACTTACATCTATAAATGGTGTGGCCAGTGTGACCGTGTTCGGTGGTGAAAAACGTGCGATTCGTGTTGCATTGAATCCACAAACGATGGCGGCACATGGTGTGACGATGATGGATGTTATATCGGCAATGGGGGCGAATAATCTGAATGTGCCGGGTGGAAAAATAGAGGTTGGTGCCGATTCGTCAAATGTACGTTTCATTGGTGAATTTGCATCGGTTGACGCAATTAAAAATTTGCATATAACCACGGCCGAAGGTCAACGTTTCATATTGTCTGATATCGCAACCGTGACAGATGCGGCACGTGATTTAGATACTGGGGCACGTTTCAATGGCAACCCAGTTGTTATCGCGTCTATTATCAAGGCGTCTGATGGTAATGCGGTTAAGATATCGCGTGATTTGAAAAAGCAATTACCAGAATTCCAGGCAAATTTAGAATCACACGTGCCGGGGGCAAAAATGGAAATAATTTCTGATTCGTCCATTGTTGTTTCCAATGAAACATCCAGTACGATAAATGGAATTATCCTTGGGGTTATATTTACTATTTTGGTTTTGTTGGCGTTTACAAAAAATTGGCGTTCAACCGTTATTGCGGGCGTTGTGATTCCGGCATCATTGATTGCGGGTTTATTCTTTGTTAATGCAAATGGGTTCACGATAAATGCGATGACCTTGTTGGCGTATTCATCGGCATTGGGAACGTTGGTGTCAAACGCAATTATTCTTATAGAGGCCGCATTACAAGAAATGCGTAATGGAAAAAATGCAGAAGATGCCGCGGTTGATGGAACAAAACGTGTTGCGGTATCTGTGTTGGCTGGGGTTGGAACAAATGTCGTGGTGTTTTTACCGTTGGCGTTTATGGGTGGTATCGTTGGAAAGTTCATGATGCAATTTGGTATGACGGTTGTTTATTTAACCTTATTGTCATTGGTGTTTTCGTTCACTTTGACGCCAATGATGATTGCCAAGATTTTGCGTATTGTGAAGGTAAAGCAACCGGTAAAAGTTGAAAAGAAACAAAAAGAAGAAAAACATAATTGGCTAACAAGGTGGTTTGCATATCAGTACAAACATTCTGGTCGTGTTATATTGTTGGCGTTTTTGGTGTTGATTGCTTCGGTTGTCTTAACACGATTCACGGGAAATGAATTCAGTCCATCAACCGATGCGAACGAAATAAATATTACTGCCCGTGCGCCAATGGGGGCGACATATGAAAAATCTCAATCTATTGCGATGCAAATAGAAAAAGTGCTGCATGATGTGCACGAGGTTAAATCAACATCTGTTAAAATCGGGGATCGTGGTTTGCAAAATATTGCCGTTAAAATCAAATTGGTTGATAGAGATTCCAGAAGAAAAAGTGACAAGAAGATTGCGCGCGAATTATTACCTGCATTGTCAGAAATTCCTGATGCAGAAATTCAGATTCGTGCAGGCGAGGGCGTTTCTTCGGTAATTGCTGCGGATATTGTTCTGAATATTTATGGTGACGATGACGCATTGCGCAGTCAATATGCAACAATGGCATTAGACACAATTAACAATATCCCCGAAGTTCAAACGGCGGTCTTTGCGCAGCAAATACCTGGTGAAGAAATTAGATTTGTTCCAGACCCGGATCAAATGGATTTTTGGGGTGTAAAAAATTCTTATGCGGGGTCTGTACTGCGGTCTGCGCTGTATGGAAACGATACATATAAATATAAAGAGCATGGTGAAGAATACCCGATTGTCTTGGAATTTGCCAAGGCATTCAAGGGACGTGCAATGTTTGACGATGTATTGTTGAATTCACAAAAGGGGATGGTCGCATTGTCGCAATTAGGAAAAATTGAAACGACAACAGCAACGCCGGATATTCGCCGTTTGGATAAAAGTCGTGTGACCGAAATAGATATAAATTTAGGAAAATCAACCAGTGGTCCCGTCCAGGCGAAAATAGTCAAGGCATTGAACAAAATGGATTGGAAACCTGGGTATGGATATGAGTTTGGTGGTATGGCGGAAATTCAATCTGAAACCACAGGTGAAATTGGCAGTGCATTTTTATTGGCAACAGTATTAACATTTATGTTGTTGGCGGCGATATTAAATTCTTGGATTCATCCGCTGACGATTGCGACGTCTATTATAACCAGTTTCGCCGGCGTATTTACATTACTGTTTTTATCGGGTGCATCTATGAATGTTGGTGCGATGCTTGCTTTTGTTATGTTGGTCGGTTTGGTGGTTAACAATAATATTTTGGTGTTGGAACCGACAATACGACGTATACAAAATGGCGAAAATATAAAAGTCGCATTATGGAGTGAACTTTCTGATAAAAAGAATATGGTGTTGATGACATCTATCGCAATTATGGCAGGAATGTTACCACAATTATGGAGTGCCGATGGTATGAAATCGGCCATGGCGGCTGTTATGATTGGGGGTATGGGGGCCAGTTTGGTTTGGACGTTCACATTAACCCCCGCGTTATTCTTTGCAATGGAAAGATTACGTCAAAAATTAAAACGTAAATAATAAAGACGGGGGTATATGCCCCGTTTTTATTTGCGATATTGTTTTGATACGTTATAATGGTATTGATATATCCAAAGGAATTAGAATGCAGAAAACCGTTGATGTGGTTTTGTTTGATTTTGATGGTACATTATCGTGGCCAGATTCTAATTTGGCATTTGCACGCTACTGTTTTCGGCACAGTTTGCGTCCGTGGTTATTTTTGCCGATTATTGGGGTGGCTATGATATGGCGGTGGTTCAGGCCGGGTGGGGTAAATTGGCGTGAATACAGTCGGCGATTTTTGACTGCGGATATGGTTCATCGGTTTGTTCCGGAATTCATCAAAATACACAAGCGTAATCGATTCGGGTGGGCCGCCGAACGTGTCGCGGCGGAACGTGCGGACGGGAATATTGTTATGCTGGTTTCTACATCACCGGATTATTTAATACCGAAATTGGTTGCTGATATGAAATTTGATGTGGTTATTTGTTCCAAAGTGTCTGCCAAGAAACCATGGAAATATCGTTTTTTATGCTATGGAAAGAATAAAGTATATGCGATGGATGAATGGGCCCGAGAAAACAAATTTATACCACATGTGGTGCGTGCATATTCAGACAGTAAATCTGATTTGCCAATGATGGAAATCGCAGATACGCAAATATGGATAAATCCAAAAACAGGCATGCCAAAATAGAAGTATTACTTTTGATATAAAAATTTGGATACTTTTTTTAATGACCATACCAGCGGTATCAGCATAATAAAGGTAAAGCCCAATGTGGTTAATATTCCACATTCATCCAACAAGAACTTTGCCACAATTAAAAACACTGCCCCAACAACGGTTGTTACCATGGCCTTGGTGGATAATACAGTGCCACGTTCTGTGGAACGAATACTATGATGAATAAGTGAATTATATTGCAATTTGTTCATACTGTGGATTGCCGGTGTAATCGCCATTATTGTGCATAATATATACACAAGAGTCATATTTGTTGTATGCATTATTAATATTCCAACAACGATACCAATTGCAACATCCAATATGGTGATTATTGATGTATTCATATCACCATATTTATCGCAAATCTTGTATGCATATTTGGAAAATATTATGCGCGAAAATTGGTTGAGTCCTATATAAAAACCGAACAGTTCAACTGGGACATGTGTGGTTTCCATAATTGGTTGCAAAATCCAAAGCATTATAACGGTAAAGGCCCCAAGTAATGCCGGAAAGAAAATCAGATTTCGCAGTTTTGGATTTTTTATTGTGTTGTATGTTATACTGAGCGCGTCTTTGATTGCTGTTGTATGTTTGACTTTACGTTTGATTTCGGTCAGTTGTGGCAAGAATATAAATGTGGCCATTCCAATCGCGACAAATGATGCTTCTAGCCATAGAATATTATCGCCACCAATATGAACAAATAATATTCCACCAAATATGGATGCGATAAAGCTTGCCGTGATGCCAAAGGTCATTATGCTGCCAAATTCTTTTATAAATTGTTTTTGGCTTTTGTTTCTTTTCATTAAATCGTATGTGTATGCTTCTAAAGTTCCGGAATTCAATGCACTGGCGATACCAAGTAACGCCTCACCAAGCATAATTGAAAAAAATCCATTCGCCAAGGCAAGTGCAGAAAAGCCAAGAAATGAAAATATTGTTCCGGTTATAAGGACGTTTTTACGGCTAAAGCAATCGGACATGTACCCAGATGGTATCTCAAACAAAAATGCTGCCAACCTGAAAATCCCCTGAATCAAAAAGAAGTCACCAACTGTGATACCCTTTTGGGTGTATACTAAGACTATAACTGGGATAACAAACATCAGATTGTTACAAAAATAACCGAACCTTAAAATGTTAAGGCCACGTGATACAGATTTATTTATTTCTTTTTTTGCCATAGGAATATAATACCATTTTACAGTTAGATTATCAAGGATGTGGGCATGTCAAAATAATCTAATTATTTATGGCTATTTATCAAAATCTAATTCTTTTATTTTCTCGGCACGTGGGGCAATTTTATTTATAGATGTTTGCAATTGTTCTATGTCTGATTGCGCCATATTGAAATGTTGTGATACTTTGCCGGCCCGTTCTGCCAAACGCCCCAGGTCTGTTATCAACATATCTAATTCACGCTTTATTTGACCTGCAACGCGTTTTATTTTTATGTCGGAAAGCACCGCACGAATAGTGTTCAATGTTGCCCATAATGTTGATGGTGAAACGATGAATACTTTTTTGCGTGCGGCATATTCTACCGCACCGGGAAATTCACGATGTAATGTTTCAAATATAGATTCCGATGCGATGAACATCATTGCACTTTCGGCTGTTTTGCCGGGGATAATATATTTTTCTGCGATGGCATCTATGTGTTTACGAACATCTAATTCAAATTGTTTTCGGTATAGTTCTGGATTATCCGCCTTGGTCATACGCGAAAAAGATTCCAATGGAAATTTACTGTCTATAATCATATCGCCAGGCGGATATGGCAAACGGATTACACAATCGGGTCGTACACCTGTTTCCATAACGTATTGAAATGCGTATGTTTCCGGCGGCATAATATCCGCCACCAAATCTTCCAATTGACGTTCGCCGAATGTCCCGCGTGCCTGTTTGTTTCCCATAAGGATATCTTTGAAATTTGCAATATCGGCACTTATATTTTTCAATTCTGTTGCGTTTTGTGCCAAAACCCCTAATCGTTCAGCAAGTCGTTCACGCAGGCGGCTGTTATCTTCGCGCAGGGCCGACATATCAACCCCAGTTGGGCGCATCAATAACGCCCCCAACATTATGATTATAACCGCACACATCACAATTAAAATATAAGTTGTCATTTGGATTTCCTTTGCTATCATTTTATTATAAAAGGATTTTTAGATGTTGCAAATGAAACTTTGTGGTGATTTGGTGTTGCGTGAACATTGTTCACCCATAGATGCCATTACATCCGATATTTTGGGTGCAATGGATGAAATGGTCAAGATGATGCGTGAACAAAATGGCGTTGGGCTTGCGGCGCCCCAGGTCGGAATCACAAAACGTTTCTTGGTTATGATGAATCCGGATTCAGGGGAGGTTTTCAAGATGATAAACCCCACCATAACGTCACGCAGTGAAGAAGTGGCGGTAATAGAAGAGGGGTGTTTATCTGTATTGGGGCCTGATAATTTACCGGTATATGCGAATGTGGCGCGGCCTGCAAATGTTACAATTGAATGGACGGGTATAGACGGTAAACGCTATGCGGCGGAAATGGGCGGAATAATGGCGCGCATTGCGCAACATGAAACGGATCATTTGGATGGTATATTGTTTATTGACTATCTGCCCCCGGCAAAGCGCGAAATGGTTATGCGAAAAGTAAGGCGGCACAAATGAATGTAGTTTTAATGGGAACCCCAGATTTTGTTGTGCCTGTGTTTGATGCCGTGGCATCGCGGCATAATGTTATTGCGGTGTTTACGCGTGGACCAAAACCGGTTGGGCGTAAGCATGTAATTACAAAATCCCCTGTACATATTTGGGCAGAATCTCGAAATATTCCTGTGTATCATAAACCCAGTGAATATAATTTTAATCCGGATATGGTGTTTGTGGCGGCATATGGTGCAATATTGCGTGATAATATATTGAATTCCGCACCGTGTATAAATCTGCACCCAAGTTTGTTGCCATGTTATCGTGGGCCATCGCCAATCAGAACTGCAATTATGAACGGTGATACGGAAAGCGGTGTGTGTTTAATAAAAATGACAGATGAATTGGATGCGGGTGATATTTTAATGTGTCAAAAATTTGATATATCAATTGATGACACAAACGAAACAGTGGAAGCAAAGGTTTCACAAATCGGTGCAAAAATGATTTTGGCATATATGGAAAATCCAGACAAATATGCACCCGTAAAACAAAGTGGAAAAATCGTCTATACGGCGAAAATAGACGCATACACCGAAATCATAGATTGGAACAAACCCGCAATAGAAATTCATAATCTGGTGCGTGCATTGGGGGCCGGTCGCACAAAAATAAATGGTATAGATGTCAAAATATTAAAGACGAAAATGAACGGTGACCAACTAGAAATTGTAACCGTTCAGCCCGCAGGTAAAAAATCAATGGATTGGAAAAGTTTTGTAAATGGTTTGCATGGCGATGAAATCAAGTTTGGCGAAAAATGACACGATATAAAGTGATTTTGGAATATGATGGTACGAACCTTATTGGGTGGCAAGAAAATGCCCAGGGGCCGTCTGTACAATCTTTGTTGAAAGACGCCATTGAAAAATTTTGTGGTGCGCGACCTGATATTGTAGGGGCAGGGCGGACAGACGCCGGTGTGCATGCAATCGCAATGTGCGCGCATTTTGATTTGGATATGAACCATGATGCAAATACGGTGATGCGTGCGGTAAATTTTTATCTTAATAATGCACCGGTGGCCATATTGGATTGCGAAATTGTGCCTGATGAATTTAATGCGCGATTTTCGTGTGTGGCACGTCATTATAAATATATTGTTTTGAATCGTTCGGCGCCGCCAGTATTAAATAAAAATCGTGTATGGTGGGTGCCAAGGAAATTAGATATAGAAAAAATGCGCAGTGCCGCCGCAAAATTGATTGGTAAACATGATTTTACATCTTTTCGTGCAAGTCAATGTCAGGCAAAAAGCCCAATAAAAACCTTGGATTCGTGCTGTATAGAACTATGTGGCGATAATGTTATATTTGAATTTTCGGCTCGTTCTTTTCTGCATCACCAGGTTCGTAATATGGTTGGAACATTGGTTGAGATTGGATTGGGAACAGAATATGATATTGATTCCGTTTTTGCCGCGTGTAATCGTTCTGCCGCGGGTGCAACTGCACCGGCATCGGGACTCTATTTTATTCGTGCCGATTATGCCACAGACGATGTGATGAAATCGGAATAAATCGTCCAGAATTATAAATAACACCGCCACCATAAATTATTTTATGTGCACAATCTGAATTAGATTTAATATCAAAATATGAGATTATATATTTAATATTTGTATCTTTACATAGTGCCGATATATTATTTGCCAACGGAACAAAATTTTGAATATATGCAACAGAAAATTTGGGTAAAGAAATTCTGTATACACCGGATTCTTTGGCAAGGCGCGTGTTTTTTGTGTTTGCATTTTCGCCATTGGATTTCTTCCACGTATCAAATGCAAAATAATTACTGCTGTCGTGTGATTTGTTAAATTGTAATTTACCGTTTATGACCGCCGCAACTAATTTATGATTATTACTGATATAAAATACCGGCCGTGGTGTAAACATAACCATAATTGTGCCGATTAGTATAAATGTGCCACCAAATACCAAGTTAATGTGTCGGGAAATAACATATCTGAATTTATCGTTGTTTACAATCAATATAATTGCCCCCAGCCCCAGTATCATGAATATAACAGCCGTGTTGGAAATAGATCCCACATTTATTTCTGACATTGGTATATTTGCGATATTTATCGCGATTTTTAACAAGTAATCATAAATCGTGTGTGCAAAGTGCAATGGGCCAAAGAAACCGATTGTTGCTAGTATTGTTCCAACTATTACAATTGGCATCAGTATAAATGAAAATACCGGTAAAAATACCAAATTTCCCAATATTCCATAAATCTGGATTGTTCCGAAATGCGCCATGATAAAAGGTAATGTGAATATACTTGCAACTAGGGCGGTTAAAACAGCGGCCCAGATATACTTTAATACTTTGTTGGTCGGTAATTTGGGGTTTAATGTTTGCCACAGCCATAATATACCGAATATGGCGGCAAACGATAACTGAAATCCGGCATGCATAACAAAGTGCGGATTTATTGTAAATAATACCAGAAATGCGATAGTGGCCATGCGTAATGATATTACATTTCTGCCAAAAACAAATGCCAGCATAACCAGTGTCGCCATTAAAAATGCACGCAATGTTGCAACGCCACCACCAGATATAAATACATATCCAATTAGGCCAAGCCATGCGCATATTATTGCGGGTATGCGGGCCGGAATCCGTCGTACCAGTTTCGGACACAGGCGAAATATAAAATAGAATACGACAAATAACCACCCCATAATCAGTGTTGTGTGATAACCACTGATTGACCACAAATGTGCCACGCCATTGGTTGCCCATATTTTACGTTGTTCAATTGGCATCGTATTTTTGTATCCCAATATCAATGAATCTGTCAGAAAAGATTTTGTCGTGTTTCTTATGCGATTGCGCATGTTGTATACGCCAGAATCTGCCGTATACAGTGTTTTTATGTCTCTGATATAACCGGTTGCAGAAATGCCGTCAAAATATAACCAGCGTGCAAAGTCAAATCCGTCAGGAATATCGGATGGTTTGGGTTGAAATAGACCGCCAGTACCGGATATGATATCGCCGATATTATAAGTGGTGTCTGTATCTGTTGATATGCGAATCAAACCGTAATTTTCTGTATCCAAATATATGCGTAATTTTTCATCTGTATAATCCAGGTTATATATTTTCCCAGTTATTTCAATTCCGTGTGAATCATGTTCCAGAAACGGAACGTTTTTACTATGTGCGTAAATTCCCGCGTACCCGAACCCCAGCGTAAAGAACGACAACAGGCATAGCACAGGGTATTTCTTGATTCCAACCAGAGATATAACCCCAAAGATGAAAGACAATATGATAGTCCAAATATTTGGTTCATTGTTTAATGAAAAATAAAGTCCAGCCCCAAAAGATACCAGGATAGGACACCAAAGAAACAAATTTTTATACTGGTTACGCAAAAACTCTTTCATGCGTTTGATTATAGTATTTTATTTTGTTGATTCGCAACCAAGAATTTTTGTATCATATCAATACATAAGGAGAAAAAACTTATGTCAAAATATATTTTTGTTACAGGTGGGGTTGTTTCAAGTTTAGGCAAGGGCGTTTCGGCGGCATCGTTGGGCGCCCTTCTTCAATCCCGGGGTTATACAGTTCATGTCCGCAAATTTGATCCATATTTGAATGTTGATCCAGGAACAATGTCGCCGTTGCAACATGGCGAAGTTTATGTCACCAATGATGGTTTTGAAACGGATCTTGATTTGGGATATTACGAGAGGTTTTTGGGAATAAAACTGACTAAGCACGATTCGGTGTCTGGGGGACGCATCTATTGGGATGTGTTGAATGCGGAACGCAGAGGCGACTATCTGGGGGCAACCGTACAAATGATTCCTCATGTGACCAATAAAATAAAAGAATACATTGCCGAACCAACAAATACAGATTTTGTTATTTGTGAGATAGGCGGTACAGTTGGTGACATAGAAGGTAAAGTGTTTTTGGAATCTGTTAGACAATTTGCCAATGAAATTGGACGCCGGAATGTTATGTTCGCACATTTAACCTTGGCACCGTATTTGGAACAAAGTGGCGAATTAAAGACCAAGCCAACACAAATGTCTGTTCGGCGGTTACTTGAAAATGGTATCCAGGCCGATGTTTTATTTGTGCGTTCTCCGCGGATGTTGACATCAGATGAAAAAGCAAAGATAGGTATGTTCTGCAATTTGCCGGCAAAAAATGTTATTACCAGTTTGGATGTTGATAATATATACAAAGTACCATTGGTATATGATTCTCAAGATGTGTTCAGTATAATGGCCACACATTTTGGCTTGCCCGATGCCGCCGGTGATATGTCCAAGATTAAAAAGATAGAACAATATCTGAATGCAGATTTACCTGTTTGCACAATTGGGGTTGTTGGTAAATATTTTGATGTCGGTGATGCATATAAGTCTTTGAACGAAGCGTTATTTCACGCCAGTATCCAGAACAATGTGCGTCTGAAAATAAAAAAGATAGATGCAGAGAAATTTACCCCAAATGATTGTGATGATGTTGACGGTATTTTGGTGCCGGGTGGTTTTGGTTCGCGTGGCGTTGAGGGAAAAATAGCGGCGGTCACATATGCGCGTGAACATAATGTTCCGTTTATGGGAATCTGTCTGGGAATGCAGGTATCCGTTATAGAATTTATGCGTAATGTTGTTGGGGTAGAGGACGCGAATTCTACGGAATTTTCCAAAAATTGTACTCCTGTCATAGATATCATGCAAGATTGTGACCAAGAAAATATGGGCGGAACATTAAGATTAGGTGCGTATCCATGTGTCATAAAATCGGGAACATTGGCCGAAAAAATATATGGTTCAGATAATATTTCTGAACGTCATCGCCACCGGTATGAATTGAACATAAAATATAAAGATGTGTTGGAAAAGCATGGAATGATAATATCTGGAATGTCACCTGATGGGAAATTGCCGGAAATGATTGAAATACCAAATCATCCTTTCTTTATTGCGGGTCAATTCCATCCAGAATTCCAAAGCAGTCCGTTTACCGGACATCCAATGTTTAATGCATTTATCGCAGCGGCAAAAAAGAAATAGTTATTTACCAAAGATAAAATCTGGATTTGATGATATTGCGATAATTGTATCAACATCATCATTTTCAGATGCGCGTTGGCGAATCGTTTTTCCACATTTTTCACATACGTGTGTGATAACATATCCATCATGCGATGGCGTGACAGATACAGGTTTCATCATTCCACCGCACGTTGACCTGCGATCGCCAGGATTTTCATCCACGTGTCGTGACCATAAACATTTCGGACAATGGTTTGTATAGCCATTACCAAAAACCTGTGAACCACAATGTGCACAGGTAAAATCTTCAACGGTTTTGGTAAATTTTTTCATATATCAAAGGCCAAGTGCCGTACGGTACATTTGGGTCAATTCGTCGGTTTCGTCTAATTCATCTGGATCCATTTTGCGCAGACGTATCATTTGGCGGATATATTTCGGATCATATCCGGCCGATTTTGCCTCGCTGTAAATTTCTTTGATATCAGCGGCAATTGCAGCGGTATCTTCATTTAATTTTTCAATACGTTCAATTATGCTAAGTAATTGTTGATTATCAAAACTGCCATGGTTTGCGTTTTTCATAGATGTTTTCCCCTTGCTTATGTTCCGCCTTTTATGATATACAATAAATTGTAAAAATCAACAAAAACACGAGAGATTGTAACAATGCCAAGATTTACCAAAATTACGTCTTCTATTGGGCCAAGTTGCGAAACAGAACGGGTATTAAAACAGATGATTTTGGCCGGTGTTAATGTGTGCCGATTGAATTTTAGTCACGATACGGGCGAAACCCAGGGGCATAAAATAGATTTGATTCGTAAAATATCCGATGCGTTGAATATGCCGGTTGGAATAATGATTGATTTGCAGGGGCCTAAGCATCGCATTGGCAATTTTGCAACCGAAGAAAAGTATCAAATAAAACCTGGACAAATATTTACATTTGATTCTAATGACACGCCTGGGGATGCCACCCGCGTTTATTTGCCAGATGCCGATGTAATGCAATCTTTACAAATTGGGGACAGAATATTACTGAATGACGGCAAGATTGAAATGCAGGTCCAAGATGTTTCGCCAAACGCGATTCGTACCAAGGTAATTCGCGGAACAGAAATTTGGTCTCGTCGTGGGTTTAATTTGCCAGATACAGATGTAAAAACATCTGTGTTGACTGATAAAGACAGGGCGGATTTAGAGTATGCAATAACAAAAAATCCTGATTGGGTGGCTGTTTCTTTTGTACAACGCAGTGAAGATATTGCCGAAGTTCGTGACTTTATAACAGAACGAACATCACATCCAATTAAAATTATGGCCAAAATAGAACGCAGAATGGCTGTTGAAAAAATCACGGATATTGCGTCAATTGCTGATGGTATTATGATTGCACGTGGTGATTTGGCGGTTGAATTGCCGTATGAACAGGTTCCGGCAATTTCGCGCCATATTATTCGTGAATGTCGGCGTTTAAATCGGCCGGTTGTTATGGCAACACAAATGTTAGGTTCAATGGTTGAAAATGAATTCCCAACACGTGCCGAAATCAGCGATGTCGCGAATGCAGCATATTTGCGGGTTGATTCAACAATGACATCCGAAGAAACAACAATCGGTTCTAATCCGGTCAATGTTGTTGAAACGATGAATAAAATTTTATCGTATTCTGATGATGATGCGATGGCAAATCCGGCCGATTGGGTAAGAACAGAAAATGCACCAGAAAATGATTGGTCGAGGTCTGTATCTTCTATGGCGTTTCTGAATCATGCGGGTGCAATATTGGTCTTTGCACGTGATACAGTTGGGGTGACAGAAATTGCATGTCGTCGTCCCGATGTCCCGATTGTTGCCGTATGCGATGACAAACTGATAGCAAATCAGTTATGCATCGTACGTGGTGTCAATTCGGTCTATATGCCTGATTTGTTCGCTCAGCGTGATGCGTCTGCTGTTGCACACATAATCGGAATAAAATCAAACAAGATAGTTATCGTTGATGGTGATAAAGTCAGTTTGTGCGATTTAGATTAGCAATTATTTCATAATTGGTGGAAAACAATCGCCACCATCCAATGGACAACAATTGAATCCTAAATCGCCCATATCTTTTAATTCTTCACCTGGGCAACATCCATTTATATCGGGGCTGGCATTATCTTTACATGTGAATTCTGCATCTGGGATGTTCAGGTAATATTCACTGGTAATATATGCGGTGACAAAACCTGTTATAATGGCTGTGATGATACATGCGATTATTATTTTATAGACAGTTTTCATTTTTTATCCCCCATAATTTTTATTCTGATATTTCCACAGAATCTATGTATGTGCGATTAACCGTTTCCAATGGTACCGGTTTATAGTTTTCCGCCTTTATAGAAAAATCATCATTGGTTGGTGTAATAGTGACCGATTCAAATGTCGTACTGGAATTGGTCGTTTTTGTAACACCATAGGTTTTTGCACGGTATTTGCCACGGAAACGTTCTGGAATATTTATGTAATCCATTGGGTTCACACCACGTGCAACCAAAGCTTTATCATTTGCGGGCGATATATAAACTTCGTTTGTTTTATAGATTGGAATTGTAAATGCCGCCGCCGGTGTACGTGCAACAGTTGTTGTGCCATCACCATTTAATCTAACAATCTGTAAGGCACGTTCATTTAGTCCGTTTGGACGCAATCTGAATAGTCCATTTGCCCCAACATAACCGCCCGCATTCATAAGGTACGGTGCCACACCATTTTGGGAATAAACCGCACCAATCGCAAGTATTGTCGCATCGTAACCGATTGCCGCCATACGTGATGCCGGGTTGTTTGTTGCAGATTGGTACAGTGCAGAAAAGTTAGAAGGTATTTCTGGTAATGTTGCGAATACAGATCCAGTCATTGTTAAATCAGATGCGATATCGCCTTCTTCCCACATTGGTGTTCCATAGAATTGTGCGTCACGAACACCCAATCCATAATACCGCAGAAACGATGCCAATGATTTTGTATCATCTGTGCTGCCCAAGAACAATACCGAATCGTATGGTAATGTACCAAGAGTATCGGTTCGTCCAATACGTTCAAGTTGACGTGACAATGATGATTTTTCTGTTGGTGATAAATTTTCATGATTCAGTATCGCAGATAATATTTCTTTGGCACGGGTATTGGCGGCATTTCTTGCCGTATACATCGCAGCGTCCATGGATGCATTTTTTATAGATTCTGTATCATGTTCATTATAAAAGAATACACCAACATTATCTATATTATACACATTGCTTATACGTTCTGCGGCCCCCGCCATTAAATGCCCCGAAGAACTATTAGGGGCCATGATTATGAAACTTTTTGCACCCCGGGCATTCATTTCTTGTAATGTGGTCTCTATGGTGTTGGCCGGTATAACCGCCATACTGAATACCCCATCACCAACCGCGGATGTGTCAGATGTAAATGACAGCGCCGGGATACTGGACGGTTTTATATCACGCAATATTTTTGCGTTTTCCGCAAAGACCGGTCCAATTATGATTTCTGGGTTTGATGCAACCGCATTTTCAATTACACGATGGACATCGTCCGCGCCGGTATCATAAAAACTCATTTGCAATTCAGATGGTGCAAATTGCATATATGCGGCCTCGATTGCTGGTAATATTGTTTTGCCGATTGCGGCCTTGGGACCACTGGTTGGTAAAAGTACGGCAATCGTATGCGTTTCTGATGTGCCATACAGACCGGCACTGAAACTGCCATACTGCAATTCAGCCGGCATACCTGTTGTGGTCTTGTCGTATTCAGAATACCAGTGACTGTTACCACCACCGCATCCCACCAATAACGGCAGTAATACAATAAAATAAAGAAATCTAGTTATAATATGCATTGAAAAATCCATTTTATCCTGTATTATTCTACTGTAAAGGATTAACAAATGCAAACAGGTTTTTACATTATTGGTACACCAATTGGTAATTTATCGGATATGTCGCCACGCGCCATAGAGGTTTTAAAGGGTGTTGACCTGGTTGCTGCCGAAGATACACGGGTGTTTGGTAAAATTGCATCACATTTTGATATAAAGACACCGCGGACATCGTGTCATGAACATAATGAACGGGAAGTAATAGATGGTTTGATTGAACGTGTGCGTATGGGGGCGGCGGTCGCGGTTGTTTCTGATGCCGGAATGCCGGGAATCAGCGATCCTGGTTTCCGCTTGGTGCGCGCGGCACGTAATGCCGGGGTACCGGTGTTTGTTGTCCCAGGACCAACGGCGGTTATATCCGCATTGGTGTTAAGTGGTTTCCCAACAGATAGATTTACTTTCTGTGGGTTCTTTGATGAAAAGAAATTGCGTGATGACAATAAAATACGTCATACAATTGTTTATTATGAAAGTCCGAATCGCGTAAAAAATACCATTGCCGCAATTGCGCGTGTTATGCCGGAACGACAAATCGCCATAGTTCGTGAAATTACAAAAATACATGAACAAACGATAATTGGTTATCCGGCTGATTTGGTAAATATAGAAGATTTGCGTGGTGAAATTGTAATTGTTGTTGCACCCGCCCCAGAACATAAAATGTCAGATGATGAAATTACGGAAATTGTTAATGATGTTGCCGCAAATTCTACCAAGGGTGCCGCGGCAGATTTGGCGATGCGGGCCGGAATATCAAAAAAAGAGGCGTATAATAGATTATTAAAACGGGACAAAAAATAATGATAAAATTTGTTGGTGGATTTGACAGGGTATGCGATTTGCCGGAAACTCAATTTCCGGAATATGCTTTTGCGGGTCGCAGTAATGTTGGTAAATCATCGCTGATAAATGCGATTGTTGGTATGCCGGTGGCGCGTACATCAAATACGCCGGGGCGAACCCAGACATTGAATATGTTTAATATAGATGACAGAATTTCTATACTAGATTTGCCGGGTTATGGTTATGCACGTGTGTCCAAGGTTGATGCGGAAAAATGGATGATACGATTCCAAGAATATATATGTTCGCGGCGACAATTAAAAAGATTATTTATTTTAATAGATTCACGAATTGGACCAAAAAATTCTGATTTGGATTTGATGGAATATTGTGATGCAAATGGTATTTCTTACCAAATCGTGTACACGAAAAAGGACAAGCGTGTTCGTGAACAAGAACAGGTAAAAATTGATTGCGACAATCATCCGGCAATGGTCGCAGATATTTTAGAAACATCGGCCGAAAAGAAACGTGGGATTGATACAATAAGGGCGATAATTGGTATCAAATAACAATATTTTTTGTGTTTCTAATCCAACGAAAATGTTGGACGGTCTTTGGCGCATTATTCATGAATCACAAATAGATTTACAAAATATTCTTATTTTTGTCCCAAGTCGGCGCGCCGCACGCAGTATAGAAAAAATGATAGTTGATAAAATCGGTCATGCGGTAATTTTGCCACAGATTGTTCCGCTTGGGGTTGGAATGGACGGCGAAGATTTAGAAGATACAGATGGTCAATCAACTGTATCGGCATTGGAACGTGTCGTTGCAATGTCTTATATACTGTCAAATCTGCCGACAGTGCGAAATATATCGGCGGCGATACCTGTGGCGCGCACATTAATAACGATGCAGGATTATCTTGAAAACAGCGGTAAAGATATATCCGACATAGATTGGAATTCGTTGATAGATAATCGCTATGCGGCGCATTTTCGCGATAAATCGCAGATTCTGGATATACTTTCGCACGTTAATCAAGAAATATTCAATGGTCGTGAAACAGAAACCAAGTTCAGAAATTCCGCCGTATACGCTTGGTGTGATTATGTAAAAAAATTACCAATAAATGATACTTTGGTTATTGTATGTGGTTCAACCGCCAGTGTTCCCGTCACACGTAAACTGATGACGGTTATTGCGGGGTTACCAAATGGGCGAATTATTTTATCAGGCAAGATTTCCGGTCGTATTGAAGATTTAGAATTGGATACAAATCCATATAATTCTGAATATAAATTTTTATGTGATATCGGATTACGTCCGAATGATGTTTGTGAACTAGATTTTGGAAAATCACACATAGATTTTATGAATGTTGCGTTTGGAAATGAATTTTTGGGTGATACAAATTATGATTTAACAAATTGCCATTTAATAGAAACGAATCGTGAATCCGAAGAAGCCGCCGCCGCCGCAGAAATTGCTGAACGCAGCATTGCAAACAACAAAAGTGTTTTGATTATAACGCCTGATGCGGCGGGGAATCAACGTTTAATGACCGAATTTAATCGTCGTGGAATTGTCGCGGATTTTTCAGGTGGCATATCTGGAACACAAATACCGGCGGGCAGGGCGATACTTAATCTGTTTGATGATTGGATAGAATCTGGCGTAATGTTTTTTGATGATGTTTATTCGGCGGCTGATTTTAATTTGTTTGATGCGGTCGCGGAAATTGTTGAACGTTTTTATCCACAAATGTCGCCGCAGTTTATAATAGACGATGCGGCGGCAATGCAGGTATGGAACGAAATAAAAAAATTATCTGATTGTTTATCTGCGCAACAGATACGAATTTGTTTGACTGATGCACGGGCATTTATTGCAGATGCATTATCTGGGGTGCGTGTGCGTTCACAAATGAATGATATGGCGCCTGTGGTTGTGTTGGGAACCATTGAATCACGTATGCAAACCGCAGATGTCGTTATATTGACTGGATTGAACGAAGGAATGTTCCCCGCATTGGGATACGAAAACCCATGGTTGCCACGCAGAATTTCTGTGGCGATTGGAATGCCGTCACCAAATCACAAAGTGTCTTTGATGGCGCTTGATTTTATGACGTTGTCATGTGGTGCGGATGTTTATTGGTTGCGCAGCAAGGTATCAGGTGGCGTGCAAACCCAAGAATCACGATTTATATCACGTGTGATTGCTGCACGTGGTTTGTTTGATAAAGATATAGCGAATGAAATATTGAATTCGGTGCGTTCACGTGACATCGTCCCAGATAAACTATTGCGATATGATGACCCGACACCACCGGCGGATTGGAGTGACGTATATGTGACAGAATTGGAAACATTGATACATAATCCATATGCATTTTATGTCGGACATATTTTGCGTCTGCACCCAGAACGAGATTATTGGGATGGTACCGATGCCCGTGATTTTGGTAATCTGGTACATGATGTGTTGGAACATGCACCGGCAAACGCAACTGGCGAATATCTGGTCAGTGAAATGGATAGGTTAGCACGTGAAAAATTAGGAAAAAATAACTTGATATTTGCTATATGGCACCGGCGTTTTATGGAAATTGCACCATTGGCGGTTGAAATGTTACGCACTACGCCGAATGCAGTGGTTGAAATCGGTGGTGTGATAAATATTGCAGGACGCAATGTTCGTGCCCGTGCCGACAGAATATGGCCAGGTGGTGTTTTGGATATTAAAACGGGTGCGGCGCCTTCTCGTCCTCAGGTTATGAACGGTAATATGCCACAATTACCATTAGAGGCGTTAATGCTAAAAAATGGCGGATTCGCAATGTATAGAGCCAGTGACCCCATAATGCGTTTTTTGCAATTACAGGCGCATCATACGCAAATAATAGAATATTCCGTGGATGATACAATTACCGCCATGCAGGCGGCATATGATAAAACCACAGAACTGTTTAATATGTATTCGGCTGGGGCGGCTGCATATAAATATATGCGAACCAGTGATCCAAAATATAAAGCTGTGGATGATTTTGCGCGTGCAGATGAACGCGATTAGTCAATTTTCAACATTAACCCGCAATGGTCAGTTGATTTTGTTGCCGTCCGTGGACAGCGGTCAATTTCGCATGCGGATATTATTTTTTGTGCAGTTTTGTTCGCCAAAAAATAATCTAAACGTAATCCGTTATTATGTTCTAAACTGTTTTGGCGATAACTGAACCAGGTATATCCAATTTCTTCGGGGTGGATATGGCGCCATGCATCCATCCATCCAGCGTCCAGCCATTTTTGCATGATTTCACGTGCCGCCGGCGCAGAAATACTGGATCCAATATAATTTTTGGGATTCCATATATCACAATCCGCAATGGCAACATTAAAGTCACCGCCAATTATAACCGCTTCTTCGGAATCCAAATATTGTGCGATATAATCTGTAAACGCCTGCATCCATTCAATTTTATATTGGAATTTTGGCGATTCTTGGGATTCACCGTTTGGCATATACACATTTATTATGCGAACGCGCCCCCCAATAACAGTTTCCAAAAAACGCGCATTTGGGTCTGGATAGTTCGGCATGCCACGAACGGTGTCTTCAATGGATAACTTAGAGAAAGTCGCGACCCCGTTCCAGCTTTTTTGACCAAAAATCTTGATATTATACCCATATTCATCAAATAAATTATGCGGAAATGCGCTTGTTTCAACCTTTAACTCTTGGACCAGTATGGTGTCATATTCGCCTGATTTTAGAATATCCAAGAAAGATTCAGCGTGGGCGCGGATTGAATTGATATTTATCGTAAGAATTTTCATGTTTGCAATATTTCCTTTTATATATATAATAGTCATAAGATTAAGTAAAAACAACAAGGATTTTTATTATGAATATGTTTCAGTTTCTGGAAAACACAGTAAAAAAGTGGCCAGATGTATTGTATCTTGTTCGTGAAGAAGTCACATACAGTGCTTTTCTTGAATTGGTAAAACGTCGTGCGGCGACACTGCATGATGCGGGTGTTAAATCGGGTGATGTTGTTGGAATTTTGTCGCATAACATCCCATCATTTCCAATTACTTTGTTTGCAATATGGTATTTGGGTGGGCGTGTATTGCTGTTGGATACGAATTTGACACCATTTGAATATGATAATATGGCCCAAATAACTAAATGCAGTTTTGTTTGTGCAGAAAAGTCGTTCTTTTATAAAACAGATAAATTCACATTTATTGATATTACAACCGCAGACGGCGATGTGAATCCGAAATTGAAACCTGCTAAATTAGATGACAAAGATATCGCAACATTATCATTTACATCTGGGTCAACGGGAACACCAAAGGTTGTGCCACTGACGCATTATAATTTGGTTGAATGTGCAAATTCTTTGTTGGATATGCATGAATATATTACCGCAGGCGATATTATGTATGGTTTCTTGCCAATGTATCATGTGTTTGGATTTGCAGTTGAAATACTTGCAACGTTGCAATATGGGGCGGGCGTTTTATTGCAACCGACCGTTAATCCAAAAGAAATTATGGCGGATCTTAAGAAATATCGTCCGCATGTCATACCGGCGGTCCCACGTTTGTTTGAGGTTTTTCGTAACAAAATCATTGATGGTATTAAATCTAAACACAAATGGTGGTTGTTTTCGTTCGTTATGAAAAACGCCGGATGGTTGCGTAAAATTGGTTTGGGGCGCGTCATAGATGCCATTTATAAACCTGTCTTGGATGTATTCGGTGGTCGTGCAAAATTGTTGGTTGCGGGTGGTGCGGCAACAAAGCCGGAAATTGAAAATTTCTTTGTTGCACTTGGGCTTGGGTTTATCCAAGGGTATGGAATGACCGAAACTGTTGGCCCAATCTGTATATCTAAACCGTGCAAGGGGCGTGTGCCGTTTGCGTTTGGGGGCCCAACAACAAATAATATTGTTGAAATTCGTGATAAAAATGCCGATGGCGTTGGAATATTGTGGTTAAAGGGTAATCAAGTATTTGGTGGATACCTGAATAATGAAGAGGCCAACAAAGGTGTCTTTGATGAACGTGGGTTCTTTAACACGGGTGATATGGTGTCCATGGATAAAAACGGCGAATTGCATTTTGCTGGGCGTAAAAAACAGGTTATTGTTTTGGACAGTGGTAAAAATGTTTATCCTGATGAATTAGAGGGATTGTTTATAACAATTCCTGGGGTCAAAAATGTGGCGGTATTTGAACATAAAATCAAAGATAAAACCGTTGCATATGGTGTGTTTAGTGTTGACGCCGGTATGACAATTGAAAAATTGGGGGCGGCAATTGCCGCGGCAAACAAGAAAGTTGCATCGTATAAATGGGTGACTCATTTTGCAATGACAACGGATGATTTGCCAATGACCAGTACACAAAAAGTTAAACATCATATGGTTCGCCAGAATCTTATTGATGGTAAATATCCGATTTGTAAAGAATAGGTGATAATTGGTATTTAGTATTTAATACAGGTGCGTTCATCGCACCTGGTTTTTATTTTCCCAAACATAATTGTGAAAATGTCATGTCTAATACTTCATTTGCACCGATTACCCCAAGTATTTTACCAATCGCATCGGCGGCATAACGAACATGTTCAGACAATATATCGTAATCGCCATTTGATTTTTCAATTGCGTTTTTCAATTCATCGGCGGCCGTTTGTACCAAATCATATGTGCGTGCATTTATCATCAAAACCGATTCGCCGTTCCCAGTAATTTTATTTATTTTGTCTGTTATTGCAGACATAAGTTCCGCAATACCGTCCCCATTTTCTGCCGATGTATATATTGCACCTGGAACATCGCGTTTGGTCGTAGTGTCTGATTTATTTACAACCAATATTTCTCCGGGTTTTATTGCGGTGTGTTCGTCATTTGGATTTATAATATGCAACACAATATCAGCGTTTTTTATTTCATCGTTTGTACGTTCTATACCGATTCGTTCAATTGTATCGGTGGTTTCACGTATACCCGCCGTATCAGATATATTTACCATATATCCAGCAATATCCATTGTGGCCGATACAACATCACGTGTTGTGCCGGGGACATCGGAAACGATGGCGCGGGCACTGCCGATTATCTGATTAAATATTGATGATTTACCGACATTTGTTTCGCCAACAATCGCGATATTCACACCACATGTTATTGCACGTGATGCATTATATTTCTTCAATGCGTCGGAAATAGCCGTATAGAGAGTTTTTATGTTATTATAAATTGTTTCGTCTATGTTGGCCGGTAAATCATCAGAATTGTAATCTGTCATTGCGGCGGCGTACGCAGATATCTTTAACATTTGTAATCGCCATTCTGTGTAAATATCACTGTCGCCACCCATCATAGATTTTAATGCCGCAATGCGTTGTTTATCAGTTTGTGCATTCAGTAATGCCACCAGACCGTCTACATCAGATAAATCCATTTTGTCGTTATAAAATGCGCGACGCGAAAATTCACCAGGGGTCGCAATGCGCATCCCACATTCACGCAAAAATTTGAATATCTTTAATATAACCGCCGGTGCACCATGTGAATGAATTTCAATTATGTCTGTGCCGGTAAAACTGAAAGGCCCTTTGAAATAAATAATGATGCATTGGTCAATTATTTCGCCGGCTTTATCGTTCAAGTTTGTAAAATATGCATGCCGCGGAATTATGGTCGTTCGTCCGGTAATTTTCTTTGCAAATGTCCCGAGTTTATCCCCAGATATGCGGATTACCGCAACGCCAGATTTACCTGGCCCAGATGAAAGTGCAAAGATTGTATCGTTTTTATTCATTATTTATTTCCACTTATTTCTTTTAATGCCATCGGCACCAGTTTTGATATATCGGCGTCTGGATTATTTGCAACCAATTTTTGTGCCATGTCAATAATATCCATACGGCGATATCCTAATGATTCTAGTGCCGACAATAAATCTGGCAATACTGTGCCTGAATCAGATACACCAAAATCAAATGAAGCGCCACCAACACGGGATTTTAACTCTACAATAATTTTTTCGGCCATTTTTTTGCCAACGCCCGGTGCGGTTGCAATTGTTTTGGCGTCACCTGTTGCAATTGCCGTCATTAAAGTATCTGTTTTTATCGTTCCCATGATGGCCAGTGCAACCTTTGGTCCAACCCCCGATACACCAATTAACATGTTGAACAGATTTTGCGATGATTGGGTTAAAAAACCAAATAAACGAATCGAATCTTCACGGACAATGGTTTCAATCCATAATGTGACAGTGGTCTTTTGTGGCAACATTTCCGGGGTATACACACGATATCCGACAGGGCCCGCCATCAAAATAATAAACCCGTCACCGATATAATCAACAATACCTTGCAATTTTCCAATCATTTGCTATCCTTTATGCCGATAATTTTAATCTAATTAAATCAAAAGGTCAAATTATGAGTGGACACAGCAAATGGCATAACATTCAGCACAAGAAAGGGCTGGCCGATGCGGCACGCAGTGGTTTGTTTACAAAATTGGCACGTGAAATTACTATGGCGGCCAAGTTGGGCGATAAAAACCCAGATAATAATCCACGTTTGCGTCTGGCCATATTACAGGCACGTAAAAATTCTATGCCGAATGATAATATTAAGCGCGCAATTGAAAAGGCGTCTGGATCAAACACCGAAAGTTATGTTGCGGTTCGTTACGAAGGATATGGTCCGGGTGCGGTGCCAATTATTGTAGAAGCATTAACCGATAATCCACGTCGTACGGTACCCGAAGTTCGCAATATATTTTCTAAACATGGTGGTAATATGGGCGAAGAGGGCAGTGTGGCGTTTATGTTCACGCGTGCCGGTCAGATTTTGTATCCATCGTCCATCGGTAAAACAGAAGATGAAATGATGGAAATCATTATGGATGCGGATGCAGACAATTTGGAAACAACCGAAGAAGGTTTCATAATTACAACCAAGCCAGATGATTTCATAAACATCCAAAAGAAAATCGCTGACGTTTTGGGCGAACCGGAAAGTGCGGAATTAACATGGATTCCAAATATGCCGATGGATGTAGACGAAGAAACATGGGAAAAGGTTGAACGCCTGGTTGATGCATTGGATGCAAATGATGACGTCCAAAAAGTATTTACTGCTGCGGCATAAAGTGTTAGCGGTTAGTATTAGTACAACCGCCCGATTGGGCGGTTTTCTATTTTTTATATTCCGATTTTAATTTTCCAAACATGGCGGTACTGTGTACTGAACCATCTGGCCATAATTTTCGTTCGCGTTGAATTCCTTCTAGGATATAGCCATTTTTTTCGGCGTGGCGACGCGATGCAATGTTGTCATTATCGCACCATATATTTATTTTGCGCAGGTTGAAAGTTTCAAAAGCCAGTTGTTCTATTACAGGAATTAATCTATCTATTATGCCTTTGCCACGTGCAGACTTTTTTAACCAATAGCCGATTTCGGCGGTTTGATTAGTTGTGTCTATGCCAGATAAACCAATTTCCCCCAGTAATTCATCGTTTTTGAAAATACCGTACATCGCAAATTGCCAACGTGTATCGTTAGGTTGTGATTTGTTTTGGTAATATTTAAGCACATCTTCGACAGATTTCCACATGCCACCATTAAACCAGTGTTTGAAAGTGTCGGCATCTTCTATAAAAATATCATAGATTTCTTCGGCGAAATCCTTGGTTGCAGGTATCTGACGTAATACGAAATCCTCTACTATGATTTTTTCTGGTTTGATAAAATCGGACATTTGAGAACCTTTATTTTATAAATTTTGCAAAATTAGTTGTGTTTGCATGGGCCAGGGCTATTGCGATGGCATCACTTTCGTCCGGCGTTTTTGGGGCGGCCGCCGGCAATAGTATGCGGACCATTTTATCAACCGCTGTTTTATCGGCATGACCGCCGCCCGTTAAAATCTTTTTTATCCGATTCGGTTCGTATTCAAATATTGGTATGTTTTTAACCGCAATTGCAACCATTGCCGCCGCGCGTGCATGCCCCAATATCAGTGTCGTTGTTGGATTTTTATTTACGAACGTTATTTCCATGCTGCATTCATTCGGTTCAAATGTTTCACAAAGTTTTGTTACTTCATTAAATATAATTGCCAAACGTTCAGGCAATGCCCCGGTCTTTTTTGGCAAAATAACACCGCTGGCCACATAGTGACGGGATGTACCTGCGGTATCAATAACCGCCCAACCTGTATGTAAAAGCCCGGGATCAATCCCCAAAATACGTGTTGCCATTGTTATTTCCTGAAACTAATTTTACCGACACAATCAGAACCAAAATATTTGTTTATCTTTTTCTTAATTTCTTCGGTCATATAGGACAATTTTAATGTATACGCCGGATTTTTAGGGCGTAAAACAATGTTGTATTCGCCGGTTTTTAATTTTTTTACTGCGCAAATATCTGCCAAGTTTGATATTTCTGTGCCGATTATTTTTGACCAATTTGCGACCAAATCCGAATCGGATGCGCGTACCCCGAAAAGCTTGAACAAACCGCCCAATGCCCCAGCAATAGTTTGTGGGCGTTTTGCACGTGCGGAAAATTTATCATCTTGGTTTGACATAGCGATATTCTTTCGGCATCAGGATATACATTTCGCCTTGGGCATGTTGACCGTGGGCATAATTATATGCCTCGTCACCTTTGCCAAAGAATATGTCGGCACGAATCCAACCACGAATCGCACTGCCGGTATCTTGGGCAATCATCAGGCGTCTAAACTTTTGTCCATTTGACAGGTTGGTATCTATGTATACGGGCAAACCCAATGTATACAGCGAATCATCCATTGCAACACTGCGGATTTTAGAAAGTGGTGTCCCCAGTTTACCAATTACATCTGGGGGTACTGATTCATAGAAATATACATACCGTGGATTGTTATAAATTACTTCTTTGGCAAGTTTCGGATTCTTTTTCAGATGTTTCCATACGGCATCTGCGGAATATCCGCCATCTGGACGGATACCGCGGTTGCGCAACTGTTCACCAATAGATTTAAATGGCATATCGTTCACGGCGGCAAAGTTTAACTTTACCAATGTTCCGTCTTGCAATTTCAACATGCCACTGCCCTGGATTTGTATATTTTGGACATCAACAATGTTTGCCCAATACAGGACGCGACCAATTTTGTTTTCAACAATTTTCTTTTTTGATACGCCCTTGAAATTTTGGCCATTTGTCGGAATACCCATCAATGGTTCATTGCATTCTGCGGTTTTTGTTCGGCATGCCGGAATTACCGGTGAATAATACCCGGTGTATGTGCCCTTGGTCCCGCCGTTATCGTTATAGATTTTATATGGTTGGAAATGTGATTCAAACCATGCCCGAATTGTAGAATTGTCGGCACTGGCACTGGGTAACATGTTGCACTTTTCTTCAAATAATGCACGATCTGGGATGACACGGCCCGTATATTGTATTTTGGCCTTGCAGGAATTACGGAATGCCTGGAGTGCGTATCGCACATCGTCTTTGTTCCAATCTGGTAATTCTGAATAAGATACCGCCTTTAGATTTCTTGACGGAAACACCGAATCGTCACCGGTATGGGTTGGGGTTGAAACATCACACGAAGTCAGCACCAGACAACAAAACGCCGTGGCGATTCCGCGCAAAATCCGCCTTGGAAAACTGTATATCATTTTATTTATGCCCCCCACTTGTAAAATCATTCTTTAATGCTATATTATCATAAAACGAGTCATAAAAAAAGGAGCAATCGTAATGGCAAAGTTTAATATCATATCTCAATTCTTGAAAGACATCTCTTTTGAAAGCCCAAATGTCCCGGATTTATTCTTTAAACAAGATAATGGCCAGGCAGAATTGGAAATAAACATAGATATGCAGGTCAAAGGTTCAGAAAAGAATCTGTTTATGGTTGATTTGATTACAAAAATTCATTCTAAATTAAAGGCCGATGGCAAATCTATCTTTTTGATTGAAGCTACATATTCTGGTTTGGTTCAAATGGAAGAAGAAAAAGATGAAGATGCGAAAAAGCGTACTTTGTTGATTGATGTTCCGACATTGTTGTTCCCATCCGTTCGCGCATTGGTAACACGTTTGACGGCTGAATCTGGGTTCCCGCCGTTTTCAATGCAACAGGTTGACTTTGCAGATTTGTATGAAAAGCGTAATCAAAAGTCCGAAACAAAATAATTTTTTAATAAAACGCACCATTTGGTGCGTTTTATTTTATGTGTTTTGTTATTTCCCCTAATTTGTGGTATTATATAAGGTGCCAATCAGAGTAGGGGGATTTTTATGGCCAAAGATAGATACATTTCTGCACGCAGTTCGGTCAGCGGTTTTTCGTTCGCAAACCTGGGGTTGTTCACGGGGTTTGCCGATGGTATTTATAATGCGGTATATTCGTTGGTTATCTTGGAAATATTTAGAAATTCTGCGGTTGTTGGTGTTTATGTCGCTATCTATTCGGTGTTTTGTATGATTGTGGCATTATTTGCCAAAGAAATCTTTCGCCAGTTTTCCAAGGTCAAGGTTTTCTATTTTGCATTGCTGATGTTGGTTGTTTGTTATGCAATGATGGGATTTTCGGTACTACCACGAACTTTTATTGTGTTGGATTATACCAGTGGTTTTGCAATTACATTGTCTGCGATGTTAATACCGTTATTTATGTCTGATTTTTCGGGTGATGCTGGTATGGCGCGTCTTAATTCGCGGTATCATTTGTGGACAAATGTTGGTGCGTTGTTGGCACCAATGTTGGCGGTTGCGGTTGCAACCCGATATGGTAATCGATCAGCATTCTTTTTATCTTCGGCAATATATTTGGCGGCATGGATGTTTTTCAAATATTTCCGTCTTATTCAAGAAGATAAACAGATAAAGCCAATGAGCCCACGTCGAACTGTGCGGTCGTTGATACGAAATGCGTTAGTGTTTTTCCGGACCCCTGGGATGTTGCGAGCATATCTTGTTAATTTTGGTTTTTATTCGTTGCGTGCAATGCGGTATTTGTATGTGCCAATTCTTGTTATAGAAAATGGGTTTAACAAAGATACATTGGGTTTGGTTTTGACGATTGGTATTATACCGTATTTGTTGTTATCCGAAGTTATGGGGCGTCTTGTTCGGCGATTCGGTAAGAAATTATGGTTGGTATTGGGATTCGGTTCATTTGCGGCATTTTCATTATGGGCGACGGTGGCCACAGGATTCCCGCTACTTGCCATATTTGTACTGTGGCAGATTTCTGGGGCCTTTATGGAACCTGTGCACGATTTGTTGTTTTTTGATAATACGAAAAAATCACAGCAGACACGTTTTTACGGTGTCTTTAGAACAAGTGTAAATTTACCAAGTGTAATTGCACCAATTATTGGTGCGGCGTGTATCACATTGTTTGGGGTGACATCGGCGGTATGGTTTGTGACCGCCGCGGTGGGTGTAATTTCCATAATGATTTTAATTGCTAAAAAATAATTGCAAGTGGTTTTTTTTCTTTGTATCATCGGGGTATAAGAAAGGGGTTTTTTATGGCAAAGAAAGAAGCAGTTGCGACTAGTGCAAAAAATCCAGCACTGGAATCAGCATTGGCACAAATTCAGAAACAATTTGGTAAAGAAGCCATCATGAAAATGGGTGATGGTTCACAACA
Source organism: uncultured Pseudomonadota bacterium (assembly GCA_902771695.1). Classification (GTDB taxonomy): domain Bacteria; phylum Pseudomonadota; class Alphaproteobacteria; order Rs-D84; family Rs-D84; genus Enterousia. The sequence goes on from CACXXP010000001.1 coordinate 111,421, forward strand.
AAACATAGAAGCAATATCTTCGGGGTCATTGGGTTTGGATATTGCGTTGGGAATTGGCGGATATCCACGTGGGCGAATCGTTGAAATCTATGGCCCGGAAAGTTCGGGTAAAACAACGCTTGCGTTGCATGCGGTGGCCGAAGCGCAGAAGAAGGGTGGTACGTGTGCGTATATAGACGCGGAAAATGCGTTGGACCCAAGTTATGCAAAAAAACTGGGCGTTGATGTTGCAAATTTAATTATATCACAACCTGATTCGGGTGAACAGGCGTTGGAAATTGCCGATACTTTGATTAAATCTGGTGCTGTTTCCGTGGTTGTTGTAGATTCTGTTGCTGCACTGGTTCCCAAGGCAGAACTGGAAGGTGATATAGGCGATACGTTTATGGGGACAACAGCCCGGCTTATGAGTCAGTCGCTGAAAAAATTGGCGGGCAGTGTTTCGCGCAGTAACACATTGCTTATCTTTATTAACCAAATTCGTATGAAGATAGGTGTTATGTTTGGAAATCCAGAAACAACCTCTGGTGGTAACGCGTTAAAGTTTTATGCATCTGTACGTCTTGATATTCGTCGTACAGGGGCGATAAAAGATAAAGAAAATGTTATTGGAAATGAAACGCGTGTTAAAATTGTTAAAAACAAAGTTGCACCACCGTTCCGTACAGTTGATTTCAAAATCATGTATGGCGAAGGTATTTCTCGTATCAGCGAAATATTAGATATGGGTGTTAAATATGATTTCATAGATAAAGCGGGCAGTTTCTATTCATACAATAATGAACGAATCGGGCAAGGCGAGGCGAATGCTCGTCAATGGTTGAAAGATCATCCAGAGGCCCAGGCAGAATTGTTGGATAAAATTATGGCGCGTGCAAAAGGTATTGCCGAAGAAATGACAATTGGCGGACCAGATGATGATGCCGATGATTCGTCCACAGAAGAGTAATATATAAAAAAAGGGGGTAACATGAACTTATCCAGAATACTTGCACTATCCGATATAATTCTGCGTGGACATGTGTTGAATTGGTTTTGGCGTCCGCGTGTGGTTCGGCGAAATGTCAGAAGCAGGGTTCTTACAGAGGTGTTGCCCCAATATTTCAAAAGATATCTGCCGGCGGCGACCAACATGATGGAACGTGATGTTGTTCATAACGATGATAATGAAAAGATATTCACGCTTTGGCTCCAGGGTGAAGAAAATGCCCCAGAATTAGTCAAGGCGTGTTTTCGTAGCATTCGTCGGCATTGCAAACAAGAATTGGTTGTATTGGATGAAAATACGATTTTTGATTATATAACTTTGCCCGAAGAAATTATGGAAAAACGCCGGGCAGGAAAGATAAAACATGCGCATTTCGCCGATATTTGTCGTGTTGAATTACTGTATGAACATGGTGGTATTTGGCTGGATTCAACGGATTTTGTGACCTCTCCAATTCCAGATTGGATTTTAGAGCAAGATTTCTTTGTGTATTTGGCGGGGAAAAACGTGGGCAGTCCGTACAGTTATATGCAAAACTGTTTTATTCGTGCGCGCAAAGGTGCGTATTTGTTGGATGCGTGGCGTGCGATGATATTAGATTTTTGGATGCATGAAAATCATGCGTTTGATTATTTTATGCATCAATTGATTTTCAAGACATTGGTGCAAAATGACCCGCGTGCAAAAAAATATTTTGCGCAAATGCCGCATGTGGACCAAGATCCGACACATGCGTTGTGGTGGGCGTATGGTGATAAACCATTTAACCAAGAAACATTTGATAATGTGACATCTGGGGCGTTCTTCCAAAAAACAACGTATAACAGTCCGTGGGTAAAAAATATTGTCCCCGGTACCTTTGCGGATGAAATGGTTAATAAAATGTAGGGAATATATTTACAATGCCAAAAATATCAGTCGTTATACCTGTATATAATGCAGAAAAATATTTGGTGCGGTGCCTGGAATGTTTACAACACCAAACTTTTACAGATTTTGAGGTTATATGTGTTAATGACGGCAGTTCTGATAACAGTGGTGATATATTAGATGAATTTGCCAAATCTGATAAGCGTTTTTCGGTTATACATAAAAAAAATGCGGGGGTATCGGCGGCACGCAATGATGGTATCTGGGCGGCGCGTGGCGAATATATTCATTTTATGGATGCGGATGATGTTATTGACCGTGAATATTATGCGGAAATGATAACCTCTGCGAATCATGCGGATATGATTTGTTCTGGGTTTGTTTCCAACAGCAAATATTCATCAAATTTGCTGTATACGCGGAAACGCACCGTATACAGCATTTTTGGAAAATTATTTTGGTCCCAGGCGTTGATAAAATCTTTTGTTTGGCGGTATTTGTTCAGAACGGATTTTATCAAGAAGAATAAATTGTTATTTGATACTTCGTTGATTTCCCAAGAAGATGCAATTTTTGTTTTGGACGCGTTGGCTATTGCAAATAGTTTGGTGATAGTGCCAGGTGTAAATTACCATTATATCTTTAATGAAAATTCTGCATTAAATGCACGTGGCAAAGAACATCGTGATAAATTGAAACGTCAATATCGTTTTGGAAAACAGTATAGAAAGGAATACGCACAAAAAAATAATGTGATGATTCTGTGGTGGTTCAGGAAACTGATAAAAATATTTTTTTAGTTCAAAGGAATTACAATATGCCGAAAATATCAATCATTATTCCAATGTATAATGTTGAAAAATACTTGCGTCGTTGTCTGGACAGCGTATTAAATCAGACATTTACCGATTGGACGGCAATTTGTGTTGATGATGGTTCGCCGGATAAATCTGGTGAAATTGCCGAAGAATATGCCGCACGTGATAAACGCTTTATTGTTACACATAAAGAAAATGGCGGATTATCGGATGCACGTAATGCCGGCATGCCGTATGCGCGTGGCGAATATATAATGTATCTGGACAGTGACGATTTTATTCACCCGCAAACGATGGAAATCGCATATAATGCAATCAAGAAAAATAAATCTGATATAGTATCCTTTCAGTATGACCGGATATATCGGCCACGTTTAATGGTGCGACATATTTTGCATATGAATACAGATAATGTTGTCCCGTGGGGAATGCATAAAAAATATGATTTGACCAAAATAGAATCATACACAACCGATGATGTTTTTCAATTGGCAACCGAACAAACGCACAATCGTAAAAATCCAAATCGTAAATGGCTGATTAAACATTGCCAGGTGTGGAAGAATTTATATCGTCGCAGTTTGATTGCGGACATTCCGTTTATCAAAGGCATTGTGTTTGAAGATTTTCCATGGTGGTCGGCGGTAATGCTGTGTAATCCACGTGTGACGGTTGTACCGTTGCCGTTGTATTATTATATTCCGAATTTTGGTGGGATTGTATTATCTGCAAAACAACTGCGGATAATGAAATCGCTGTGTACGGGGATTTACCACGCATACGACATGTATCGTGAATGTGCCGATGAATATCAAATGAAACAATGGCAAGAAAAATTCTTATGGTTTTTTGTAAACAAGGCATTTGGAAAAATTAAGTATCTGAAATCGGATGAGGAATTATGTGTTGCACGGGAATCTTTTACAGAACTGTATAAAACGGGTATGTTTGAATCGGTGCCAAACGAATGGTATGAATTGGTTAAAAACATAATGGCATTTATTGAAAAATAGGAATTTTGTAATATGTCCGAAATGCTGGATTTTTATGACAAAGATATGAAATTTATTGGCGTTGAATCGCGTGAAAACGTGCATAAAAACGGTTTGTGGCACAAAACAGTACATTGTTGGTTGTATGATGAAAACGGCAATATATATTTCCAAATCAGAACGGATACAGGAACGCTGTATACGACGGCATCTGGGCATATTCAGTCAGGCGAAAGTATAGATGATGCATTGAAACGCGAAATAATGGAAGAGGTCGGAATGCCAATTGACATCACCAAAAAAGAATTATTGGCGGTTGATGTCTGGACAATGCACAGCGAGAAAAACGGCATAAAAAAACAAGACAATGTATTCGCCAATGTTTATATGTGCCGTATTGATGACCCGACCCCAAAATTCCGCTGTGACGGGTCAGAGGTTTCTGGGGTTGTGCGTGTAAATGCTGCCGATACATTAAATTTGTTCTTGGGTAAATGTGATAATGTGATTGGAACATTATTCGATAATAATGGTGTACACGATATAACGATTACCCCGGACAAGTTTTTGGTCTGTTCTGGTGAGATTGCCATATTGAAATATGGCCGGCAATTAAAGTTTATTTGTGATAAAAAATAGGTGAAAGTCATGTTTAAAAGAATTTTTAATAAATTGAAAATGCACAAATTGGGAAAAAGGTGGCCAAATATATACAAAAACAATTTTGTTTGTGCGGATGTCAGATTAGATCACAAACAAAATATAAAGCTTGGGGGCAATTGTTATATTGGTTCTGGTTCTCAATTTTTTGGTGATGGCGGTATAACTATTGGAAAAAGCACCATATTTGGCAGAGAGTGTTTAATACTTTCTTCTAATCATAATTATAAAGGGGACGAGCTACCTTATGATAATGTAGCATTATATTCTAAAGTCGAAATCGGAAATTATTGTTGGTTTGGGGTGCGTTGCATTGTGATGCCTGGTGTAAAAATAGAAGATGGTGCTGTTATTGCAGCGGGCAGTGTAGTGACGAAAAGCGTACCCAAATGTGCGATTGTTGGTGGAAATCCGGCAAAGATAATAGGTTATCGAAATGTGCAAAAATTTAATAAGTTGGAATCAGAAAATAAAATGTATATAATGGGTAGGCCAAGGATTATAAAGAAACAGACCAAATTTAAAGATTATTTAATAAATTAAAAATGGTGAAAATATGAAAATACCGTATGATTATTGCAATATTAACAATTTTGGTGACCAATTAAATCCGTTGATTTTTAAATATTTTACTGGGTTTGATATAGTTAAAGATAATAATAGATTTGCGGAGGTAATAGGAATTGGTTCTGTTTTGGACGGTTTGTTATTGAATGATAAAAATGCTTCTGTGTCTGAATCTGCATTAAATGTTTTTTCCAGTGGTTTTGGTTTTGATACCAAAGGTTCTTTGAATAGACATTTAATGGTCTTTGCACTAAGGGGTAAATTAACTCTGGCAAAACTGAAGAAATTAAATGGTATTGAATATTTTTATAAAGATATTGTTTTGGGTGATGGCGGTTTACTGGCATCATATATTGTAAAAGAAAGATGCGAAAAAGAATATGAATTGGGTATAGTTCCACATTATGCGGACAGAAATAATGAAATTTTTCAGAAAATAAAAACAGAATATGGTGACAAAGCGATTATTTTGGACCCGACTATTGATCCGATAGATTTTTTAAAAGAATTAACAAAATGTAAGGCGGTAATTTCAACGGCGATGCATCCTTTGATTGCCTGTGATTCGTTGCGTATACCAAATATGTGGGTCAGAATATCAGAAAAGACAACATCCAGATATAAATTTCATGATTATTATTCTGCATTTGATATTGAAAAAGAACCATATGATTTATCAAATGGATTTTCAACAGGTGATATAAACAAAATATACGATAATTATAATATCAGTGATGTTCAGGTACAGGATATACAAAATAAATTAATAATGGCATTAAAAGATATCAAAAAATTATTAATGTCAGATATGGATAATATAAAAATACGTTATAATAAACATAAAAAAACAAGACGGATTATGAAATTTATTTGTAATTTCATACCAGTTAAAAGTATAAGAAAAATTTTAAGAAATAAATATTAAGCCCTGAAAATCTCTTTAATTGTCCAGATTGGAATTTTATAGAATACCAATACCAACTTTCTGATTATTCCAGGTTTATGCCCACGGTGTATTCTGAAAAATACATTGCGTTTGATGCGTGCCAATTTGCCATACCATGGGTCGCGATAAATACTTCTGTTTAACCATCCTGATTGCATAATAATTCCATTGTATCCCATTGTAATTAAATCACGGACCCGAATACCACGATGCCGGTCCAGAACATAATCTTCTTGGTAATCATATCTGCGCAGTTTTGGAATTGCCGGAACAATTTCGTGAATACGGCGGTTTAACAGGTATTCGCCGTACCAATTAAATTCATAAGGATACATTTTGATTAAATCTTGAAAGGTCAGTTTCTTTTTGGCCAGCAAATTTTTTTCCATATCTTTCAATACATCCACCGAAAAAGTTTGTGACATATGAACAAAATTATATGTGCGCCCCGGACGTTTAAAGTATTTTTTTATGAACAGATGATTTGTTGTTGGTGACAATATTTCTGTCATACACAAATAGGGTGTGTTTTTATCAAACATGAAATCAGATATGTAAAAATTATCTATGAAATAACAATCTGAATCATAGATAGTATAATGATTACATAATCCAAGTTTATAAAATCCCAGTTTGATTATCTGTTGGCTTTTCCAACTTTGGATTGCGTTTGGGTTTATATTATTTGCGGTCAAAACATCTTCGTCTGAAACAATGATAAAATCATATTGTTCATTATTGTTGCGTAATGTTTTTTCAAATAAATCCATATCTTGATTCGGGCAAGATACAACAAAAGGAATTTTATCTGCATTAAATTTATCTATACTTTGTTTCAGTATTTTTATGCGGCGTATATCCCCACGATATGATTTACAGAACAAGACCAGGTTGTATTTAGGCATTTAGTATATCCTTTAGATTATCTGTTGTTTCTTGCTTTATACTATTTGCGGTTTTATCTAATTGTTTGATGTGTTTGTCGTAATCAGTGGCATTCATTAAAATTGCACGTTCCATGCCATCGGCCAAATCATCATAAATAATCGCATTTTTAGGATTAAAATCATAGAAATTTGCAAATTTTTTATGTACCACAGGAACTTTACGGAACCCATAAACTAATTGTGCGGAACCAGTGACCTGGGTTTTTATGTATCGGTCGTGTTCCGGGTTATTTGCGTCCAACAATGGTAAAAAGAAATGTGATTTTTCAACATTGTTGTACATTTTGTCATAATTCAAATGGCCCAACAATTTTATG
>CACXXP010000001.1:118540-215409 GCA_902771695.1 uncultured Pseudomonadota bacterium
AATTTTATGTGTTTTCTTACAGATTTATCAATGTGCTTTAATGAACCGCTGCCCACAATCAACACCCGGAATTTATAATTTTTATTGTGTAAAGTTTTGATTGCATCAATCAACAGGTTGTGATTTTTTCTTTTGGGATTTATTCCGCCAACAGAAATAAAAACAGTTTCATCTGTTTTGCTCGGAATGGTATATTCACCGAACAGGTGTGGATTCATAAAAACTTGCCCCCCCCCTGTTTTGTCAACAATATGACCCAGCATAATATTGTGTTTTTTATCTATGTCGGGGTAATAATTGTGTATATATCCGATTTGGTGATGAACCCAATATACCGATTTATGTTTTTGCAAATCTGGGAATAAATCGCGGACCGCATGTGAACCATGTGTATAATTTACCGATGACATAATGAATATATGATCATATCGGTTCAGGTACTCACTTTTTAATAACTTATGAAAATTCTTGAATTTTGTGGAAAAGATTTTTTCTGTATGCAATCGGCAAAAAGGTTTTTCTTTTTTTATTGTATCTGTGACCAGTATGTATGCATTTATTCCGATGTTTTGGAAGTATTGCAGATACCCACCAATTACTTCCCCGTGGCAACCGTTTGTTTCAACCAACAAAACATTGTTGCGTTTCGGAATAAATGTAGAAAATTTATCTTTATGAAATAAATTAAACATACTGTGTTCCTTTACTTTTCAAAAGGTGATTTATTTGGAAAACGTTTTTCCAAAAAATCATGATTTTGTTTTAGTATTTCGGTGGTATTGTTGGGACCATCATTTATGCAAAATGTTGTCGACGTGGCAATGGCGTTTTTAGCGGCAACGACATTTTCACATACAACATTAGATCTGCGAATACGTCTGAAATGCAGGGTATTATAAATAAAGTTAATAATTTTGTGCCTGCCGTATTTTCGTGCCCGTGAATGATACAGGACAGCACGGTTTGTTACGAACGCATACAGGCAAAACATCCAACATGGAAATTCGTATTCACTGCGAAATTTATTGTAAATTTGTTTATCAATTAATGGTTTCATTTCTGGGTGATTGCGATATTCCAACCATGCAGATTTTAGATACGGGTCAATTCCGTGTGCGGGGCGGGCAAAAAACACATTTTTGCCAAACAGTTCTTTGATTTTCATTTCTGCACGAATTAAGCGTCTGGTCCAACCGTCTGATTCTGCCAACCATGCGTCAATATTTTTTGCGTGATGTAACCATGCGTTATAACTTACCTTGGCACGTCCAAGGTGGTCATAAAAGAAACTAGGTTTAACAGGTTTGTTAAAAAACACATCATCTGGCATTTGTATAAAATGTTCAGACAAATTTTTAATATTTGTAATACACATTTCAATTGCCGTGGAATTAAATGTTGGTAATGCGTCGGCCGGCATAATTGCCTCGTGTGGAACAATTGTAATTTTTGGATGTTTTGTGTTTAGCCATTTTGGAACCTGGTTAAAACCGGTCACAATATAAATATGATTTACCCATGGCACACATTCTGCCACAGAACGCAATGAATATTTCAATTCGTCATTATCACGAAATCGTTCGTTTGTTGCGGCACCTTTATACACTGGGGCCTTGCCATTTATCTTTTCATACCATTTATCTTTTTCTGTTTGCCATTTTTTGTCGGAACCATCAACCCATCTGTAAACAATATCTATTTTTGTTTTCTTCATTTCTTTATATCCCCAACTTTCTGAATCTTGGTGGTATTTTTACAACCAGTTTTATTCCCATCATGCATGGTTTCCCAATTGCATAAATCGGACGACATATGCGTTGCATTATGCGGGCAATTTTTACATATTTTTCCCCATGTGGCGTTTTGTTTGTGACCAAATTTATTGTCCCATTACCACGACGACGCAAATGGTTTACCCAATCGGCGCCACGTTTTTCCGCCTTTTTAACCAGAATTTCCATATCAACCGCACCAAAATGCAACAGATATAAATTTTTATCTATACGCAGGTTTGCGCCGTGTACACGGTGAAAACCACTGCCCCAACGCATGGGACGAAATAATACAACCGGTTTCGTATAACGCGTAGACAAAAATGCATACGAACGTTGTTCCAACATTGGCTTTTTAGTGTCCAATGGTTTTTCCGTGTTCATGTTTTGACCAATGTCCAACCCCAATCCCGACACAGCCGTTTTGTATTTCAGATCAGATAAATATTCCGCCAAAGATTTTTTTGTGTTTGGGTCGGCAATTAGAAATTCATCAGAATCGCACCCAATAACAATATCATATTTACTGAATAATTTTTCCGCCAAATCTGAAATCTTGCCAATTCTGTATTTGTCGCCGGCGGCGCGTGACATGTCGGTGTGGGGCAATTTTATAACATTTGCGTCCGCAGCATTTTTGGGGGCATCTTGGTCTGTGCCATCAAGAATTATATACAGATTTTCAATTCCCAATTCCCGACCATAATATTCAACCCAACGCGACAAGAAAAATTCATCGTTTCGCGCCATGGTTATTGCGGCAATATGTTTTGTTTTCTTCATATCCGACCATTCTTTAATTTCTTTATAGCATAACTTATCTTGCGTGCCAAGATTTTAATCTTGTTCCAGGTCAAAAACCATTTCATATAATCGGTTCCATAAAGTACATTTGCGGTGTTCATAATGGATACCGCGGCGCCATTGTCTGAATGGGTCAATATATATTTTATATCGCCACCCGATGCGCCGTTGTGACGTGTAAAGCATGCTTTTTTAATAAACGGACATCCAATTTGGAACAAACGTTTTGGATTATTATATGTAAAACGGCCGTGACGAACATAAACACCACCCCAAGATAGATTATGTTCGGTGATTATTTTACTTAATCCGTGTTCATATTTTACCGATACACGATTCTTGGTTGGCTGGGGCACGATAGACGACATAAATTCATCAAACCAATCGGTCATAAATATATTTTTATTTAATCGTACAAACCATGATTCCATATAAGAATGTGTTTTATGGGTTGAAACAACCACACCCGCTGCGTCTGTGGGGATTGTGTCCAATTTCAACAGGATATCTGACATATCAATCATGGGGCCGAATACGGAATCATTTACCAAATAAACAAAATCATAATTGGGTAATATATTATTATCGCGTGCATATTGAAATGCGCGTTTGTATGAACCGAAATCATATTCGCCGTGACGCATTGCACCAACATATTTGCAATAGGATTTTATCTTGGATAGTTCTTTTGCATTGCAATCGCAATCAAGAAACACAACAACATCGCCAAAATTAGATAAATTTTTTACATAATGAACCAATGCATCATTAACGATGCCGTCTGGACTGTATCCAGCAAACAAGAATAATCGTTTGATATTAGAATGTATGTCATTCATGATTCAAACTATACAATTTGGAACTACAATTTGCAAGCGCGGACTAGATTTCTTCTTCTTTACCGCGTGCTAATTTTTTGCGTTTACCACTGTCTAATTCTTTTTTGCGCAGACGAATTGTGGCTGGGGTCACTTCTACCAATTCATCATCTTGGATATATGACAGCGCTTCTTCCAATGACATTTTGCGTGGTGGTGCCAAGAATAATTTTTCATCGGCGGTCACACTGCGGACATTGGTTAACTCTTTGCCCTTGATAGGATTTACTTCCAAGTCGTTTTCTTTACTGTGTTCGCCGATAATCATACCGGAATAAACTTCGGTTTGTGGACCGACAAATAATACGCCACGTGGTTCCAGGTTATGCAATGCATACGTTGCGGTAACGCCTTTTTCCATGGATACCAATACGCCCGGTCTGTATTGAACAATCGGACCACGATATACATCGTATTTATCAAATACACGATTCATGATTCCGGTGCCACGTGTATCAGTTCTGAATTCAGACAGGTATCCAATCAAACCGCGTGATGGCGCAGAAAATACAATACGTGTTTTGCCACCACCCGATGCCTTCATTTCGGTAATAGTCGCCTTGCGTTTTGTCATTTTTTCAATAACAACACCGCTGAATTCATCATCAACATCAACGACAACTTCTTCTATGGGTTCTAATTTTTCGCCATTTGGCCCCGTCTGCATAACAACGCGTGGGCGGCTGACACTTAATTCAAAACCTTCGCGACGCATTGTTTCAATTAAAATCCCCAATTGCAATTCGCCACGTCCAGATACTTCAAATGATTCTTTGTTTTCACTTTGGGTGACGCGCAGGGCTATGTTTGTTTCGGCCTCTTTGAACAGGCGTTCGCCAATCATACGTGATGTTAATTTTTTACCACTTTGTCCCGCCAGTGGCGATGTATTCACAAAGAACGTCATGGTCAGGGTCGGTGGGTCAATTGGCATTGCCGGAATTGGTTCGGTAACAGATGGGTCACAAAGTGTGTCCGCCACGGTTGCCTTGGTAAACCCGGCGACAACAACGATATCGCCCGCAGATGCACTGTCGCGTGAAATTTTTTCAATGCCACGGTGTTCAATGATTTTTGTGATTTTGGCGTTTTCAATAAATTCGCCCTTCATATTTATTGCTTTGACCGATTGCCCAACGCGGACAGTCCCAGATTCAATTTTTCCGGTCAATATTCGGCCAACATATGGGTCTGATTCCAATGTGGTGGCAAGCATAGTAAAAGGTGCGTCAATCATGCAACGTGTCCCATTGCAATCTGGGGCCGGAACATGATCAACAATCAATTGGAACAACGGCGTTAAATCTTTGTGTTCATCATTCAAATTACGAACCGCCCAACCATCACGGCCAACGGCGTACAGATATGGGAAATCCAATTGTGCATCGTCTGCGCCCAATTTATCAAATAAATCAAATGTTTCGGACAAAACTTCGTCTGGACGGGCGTCGCTGCGGTCAACCTTGTTGATACATACAATTGGTCGCAATCCCAATTTTAATGCCTTGGATAATACGAATTTTGTTTGGGGCAGGGGGCCTTCGGCACTGTCTACCAGCAATACAACACCGTCAACCATGGATAAAATACGTTCTACTTCGCCGCCAAAATCCGCGTGTCCAGGGGTGTCAACGATGTTAATTTTATAATCGTGCCATAAAATAGAGGTCGGTTTGGCCGATATAGTAATGCCACGTTCACGTTCAATATCGCCGCTGTCCATGACGCGATCTTCTACGCGTTCATTTTCACGGAAAGTTCCGGCTTGCTTTAACATGTTATCAACCAAGGTTGTTTTCCCGTGGTCAACGTGTGCGATAATAGCAATATTTCTTATTTTCATATATTCGGCCCCTTTTTTGCACCAAGGCTATAGATTATACTATATTTTTGGTTTTTCAACAAGTTATCATAAAAAATAATTTTTGCAAGAAACAACTTGACTATTTATTTTTTTGTATTATATTTAGGGTACAAAGAAACCAAAGGGGGTTTGAATGTTTGATAAATTTAAAAATCCGATTGACTATGATGCAACAATATTCGAAGTCACGGAAAGCATTTGCAAACATTATATTGCACGACTGAAAGTCGAAGCACATAAAATGTCTGCGGAAAAATATGGTAAGGTTGCGGATGCATTAAGACAGTTTATAGAAAATTGCACAAAAGATTGTTTTTATGAAAAAAGCGCATGGGGCACTTATGGTGAAGTTTTGTTAAAAATTTCAGACGCCCGTTTGTTGGTTGAAAACTTTTTCGGAACAGCCAAAATTTATAAAGATGCCAAGGCCGCGGGTCAAGATACAACTATTGCGGAACAAAATTTGGCGAATATTGCCCAGCAAGTTAAACTGAGAGTAAAAACACGTAGCACCGTTGTTTCTGATTTGGTCAGCAAAATCACACCAAATTGGTTGTTTATGGCCCATGTCGCATCGGCAAATTCTAAATAATTTATAGAACGCCAAGGATTGTAAAATGACAAGTATAAATATGGATAAAACCATAGAAGAAATGTTGAAACTGTACGCGTGGTATATGAAGATATTGCTTAACCGTGAAGACCGCAGTATTCAACGTATACGTAATGATGCAGATAGGAAAGAAGCGGCCGAACAATATAAGGCCGGTTTGGACGCACATGAATATTTGCAATCTGTGGCACGTGATCCCAAAAAATATTTATACTTTCCGCGTAATATGGAATATACCTACGTTGATAAATCCGGAATTCCAGTAACAAACATGGTTACAGGTGTTACTGTGGGACAACGACTTGAACCAATATTTATTTTGGAGAATAAATATTGTTCATCACACGTATTGCATCCATTAAGTCAAAATATCGCAAATCATGTGATTGTGACGCCCGAAGAAGAAACAATGACTTCCGAAGGTAAGGTATGGGTATATTATGGACGTTATTCATATGACACCAATGCCGAAAATATTTTGGAATTGAACAAATGTGTTCATATGTGGGCCAGCAGACCGTATGTTCGTTTTTTTCAGCAATTTGCACGACCAACATTTTTTGCAGAACCATTGTACCCAAAGAATTCAAGATAAAAGGAATACAAAATGGTTAAAAATAAAGAAAGTGTGGCAAGAAAAATCAACGAGGGTTTTGATATACTAAAAACCTCTGGGGTCTACGTCACTTTGGGAGGAAATGCAACGGGGTTGCGGTACGTGAAATGTGAATCTGATAGATATAGTATACAGCAGATTCCAATGCGTAATGGAAAATGCAAGTTCATTTATAAAATCGATGGTGACCAAGTTGATTCGTCTGAATATGACGAAGAAATTCAGCGCCGTTTGCAGGAATTATGGGACGAAGTAGAATGTGTACGCGAAATAAGTGAAATGCATGAAATGATGGATCAGACCGTAGAGATCAATGCAAAGAGTTTTACTACTCGGTATGGAAAATAATCAAAGAGGAATCCGATATGAATACAAATTTATGTATGGATATTATTAATGCGATGGATGTGTCACTCTGCAATCTGGATGGTGTGACATGTTTAAAATCCGATAAAGTTGGAAACATATTGATGCCGGTAACCATGGATAATGGTCGTCCTGGGTTTAAATTGGTGCCTGTGGCAAACCCGCGTAAAATAAACGGCAAATATCTTGGTGAAAAATTGATTGAATCAGACAAAGAATTATCTGATGCGTACAGTACAAAACGTAATAGTTTGATGACCAAGAAAATTGCGTGGTGCCTGGCGGTTTTGAATAATCCTGGGGCGTGGGTGAATTATAACAGATTGGAAAATCCGCAACCATACGAAGTATTTGATTCCAACGATAATTTCTTTGATGTCGCAACGTTTGATGCAAAAGAAGGCCCGTTTGTTTTGAGAATCAACAATAAAGAAGAATTCAAATCAACAGAATTTGATGAATATGTTATGAAACAGTTAAGGGCTTTGTGGAATAAAGTTAAAGAAGTCAAAGAACAAGGTAAATAACAACTAAAAGGATAAAATAATGAGTGAATCATATTTAAATGAGTTAAACGCGGCTGATAGGGCTAATTACTCTATCAATTATGCAGCCAGTCGAGTGCTGTGTGCTGATGATTTGCAAATTGGTCGGGATGCGTGGGGGGATGCGTTCTTGTATTCGAAAAACCATTGGCAGGCATTAGTACGTGAAGGTCCAGGAGATCGTGATCTTAGATTGGTACCCATAAAAAGTGTGAAAGATGGTAAAGTTGAACTGGTGCATCGTTTTAGCCCAGAAGACACGTCTAAATTAGTAATAAAAGGTCAAGGTGACAGTAGAATAAAGGAATTACGTTTGGATAGGGATTCTTTAGTTCGGCTTTATATCGCAAAGATGGTGGAATTGAAAAAATAAGGAAGTGATGCCCCTTTTTTGTGTGATGGGTATATGTTTATTGTTTAAACAGAAACGTGATATATCAAAATAAAAAATCACCCATTTGGGTGATTTTTTACTTAATGTTTTCCACCAATCTTGGTGCGGCCACCCATCAGCGGTTGCAATTTCTTCGGAATATTTACCGAACCATCGGCATTTTGATGATTTTCAATCACCGGTACCAATGCACGGGGCAGGGCAATTCCAGTATTGTTTAATGTTGCGACAAACTTTACTTCGCCAGTTGCATTTTCACGATAGCGTGTGTTCGTGCGGCGTGCCTGGAATTGACCAATGGACGAACAAGACCCCAATTCACGATATGCGTTTTCAGATGGGAACCATGCCTCTACATCGTTCATTTTTACTTTGTTGAATCCCATATCACCGGTAGAATTTGCAATCACGCGATACGGCAATTCCAAATCGCCCACAACTTCGCATAGGTTGTTTAATAAAAATTCGTGCATTTCATCGCTTTCTTCGGGACGGCAGAAAATATACTGTTCTACTTTATCAAAGTGGTGAAAACGGACCAGTCCGCGTGTGTCGCGACCGGCGGCGCCGGCCTCTTTACGAAAACATGTTGAAAACCCCGCATATTTAATTGGTAATTCATTTTCGGTCAAAATTTCATCTGCGTGCAGAGAATTTAGAATGATTTCCGCGGTCCCCGCCAAACATCTGTCGGTGTTTGCCAACATAAACACATCATCATTCATGACCGATAAATCAGAACCCATAAAATGTCCCGCATTAAATATTGTTTGTGGTTTCGTGACGGGTGGACATTCAATATATTTGAACCCTTTGCTAATTAACTTTTGGATAACAAACGTTTGAATCGCCAATGACAATTCTGCCAATTCACCGCACAGGCAATATGTGCGTGTGCCACAAACACTTGCAATTTTTTCCGGCATCCACCAACCATTCATATCCAACAATTCCCATTGTGGACGTGGTGTAAAATCAAATGTACGTGGTGTGCCTATACGGCGGATTTCAACGTTTGCAGAATCATCGGCACCAACCGGTGCATCGGCCGATGGTATTTGTGGAACACGATGCAACAGGTCATTTAATTTTGCTTCTTTTTCATCAAGTTCCGCCATGTCGTTTGCGATTTCTTCGCCGATTGCCTTGGATTTTGCAATCAATGGCGCCTTGTCTGTGGCGGTTGGTATTTCTTTTGTGATTTTATTTTTTTCTGCTGTTTTTGTTTGTGTAATCGTTTTCAATTCGCGAACACGCACATCAAGGGATAAAATGTCATCAACTATGTCTGGGAAATTTTTTACACGACATGCATTTTTTACTACATCTGGATTTTCACGAATAAATTTCATATCTAACATATTTTATTCCTTTGGTTTATTGTGCGTTTGTATTCAGATATGCGATCGCATCCATTGCCGCCGTACATCCGGTGCCGACCGCAGTTGCAATTTGCATTTTTATATTTGAATGAACATCGCCCGCAACAAATATTCCACGTGGCAAGCAATCTGGTGCAATGCGCCCCAGTTCATCACGTTTGATATCTTCGGTCAGGTAATCTGTGTTTGCTTCGTGTCCGATTGCAACAAATATTCCGTCACAGATGATTTGTTCATCATTTGTGGTCGTTGCAACCAATTCGCCCGATTCTGAATTTGGTTTGGCGGCGATTTTCTTTAATTCTGTATTGAATACGCACTCAATATTCTCTTTGGCATCAACACGGTCGCGCAAGACCGCTTCGGCACGTGTAAATGCAGATTTACGATAAATAATTTTAACTGTTTTTGCAATGTCGGCCAAATATAGTGCATCATTTAATGCGCTGTTGCCACCACCGATTACCAATACTGTTTTACCGCCATAGAAAAATCCATCACAGGTTGCACAATATGATACGCCACGTCCAAAGAATTCGCGTGCCCCTTCTATTTCTAATTTGCGCGGCGATGCACCAGTTGCCAAAATTATTGCGCGTGTTTCATATTTTTCACCACCGGTGTCGGTTATAATAAATGTATTATTTTCCCCGTTTTCAATATGTGCCGCTGTTTTCATCTTTATCTTGGCGCCAAATGATTCGGCCTGTTTCTTCATAAATTCAATCAGTTCAAAACCACTGCCGGCCCAACCAGGATAGTTTTCCAATGTGGCAATTCCAGCCGTTTGACCACCAAGTGTATCACCACCCATAACCAATGTGTTCTTGTTTGCACGACCGCAATAAATTGCGGCTGTTAAACCTGCAGGGCCAGAGCCCAAAATAATAACGTCATACATTCCTATTTATCCTTTGGCTAAAACAATAGCATAACAATATTTGGCATTCCATAAAAAAGATTACTTGCCAAAATGTTTTTTTAGTGTTTGGTATGCAGAAGATATTTTCGTAAATTCTTTTCCATTTGATTCGGTACCACTGGCGGTATCGGGGTGGTATTTTTTTGCCAATGCGCGGTATTTGGCACCGATTTCACGCCATGATGCCGTAATTGGCAAATCCAATGTTTTGAATGCCGCCATAATAGATGAAGGCAACGATTTTTTGGGTGGCATTTTATCAAATGTGCTGCGTCCATTTATAAAATCATTAAGAAATTTTAGATATTCTGCGGATTCTTGGGCGGAACGTTTTTTTATTGGTGAACCAAATGTTCGGGTTTCCCAATCTTCTTCTATTTCTTCGGGTGTCATATCCGCATAGAAATTCCAATTTTTATTATATTCGGCGGCATGTTCTTGACAGAAGTACCAATATTCTTTTAATTCACGTGTTTTTGGTGCACGGCATGTACCGGCCTTGGTGCATCCCTTGACTTCACATTTTTTTATCATTTGTTATGTTCCCTTTTGTCCGATAATGGATGATGTTCCTGCACAACCTGTTGCAATTTTTCGGGTAATACATGCGTATAGATTTGTGTGGTTGATATATCTTCGTGTCCCAGCATCGTTTGTATCGCACGCAGGTTTGCCCCGTGGGCCAATAAATGCGATGCGAAAGAATGTCGTAATACGTGTGGCGTCACGCGTGCCGGTGTAATTCCAGCCAACACCGCACATTTTTTCAATATCTTGAAAAATCCGTCACGTGTTATGTGGCCCGATGCAGAATTTGATGGAAACACATATTTAGATTCATCGTCACCGCGCAATTCAATCCATTTATTCAATGCATGGATGGCGGTGTCATGCATCGGAACCATGCGTTCTTTGGCGCCTTTGCCATGAATCAGTAATCTGTCACCTAAAATCGCCGTCATTGGTAATTCACACAGTTCGGATACACGTAAACCTGATGCATACAGCAATTCTATCATTGCGCGCAGTCGGACCGAATTACGCACATCACCTGCCGAAGATATCAGCAGTTCTATTTCTTCGGTCGTTAATAATTTTGGTAATAATTTATCGCGTTTTGGTAATTCAATATTTGCCGCTGGGTTTTTTGTTATGATGCGCTCAACCATTAAAAATTTATAGAAACTGCGCAGTGCACTTGTTTTGCGCGCAATGGATGTTGGACGCGCATCCAGTGTTGCAAGGTAATTTTGGATATCCGATTCTGTTGCATTTTCAAGACCGCCTGGAATCATAGAATCAGCATGACGCAAATCATTTTCATACGCCGCCAGGGTGTTTTCACTGCGTCCTTTTTCCGCAGAAAGTGCTTCTAAAAATATATCTATGTGGTTCATTATTGTTGTAAAATAACCTCGGTCACATTTTGGTTTGGTGGGAAATATAGTATCATCAGTACAACCAACACGATAATGATTGCCCATATAATAATTTTGTTTCTGGTTGAATTTTTCTTTTTCAATGGCATAACGTTTGCTTCCTTTTATATATATAGTAAAAGTTAAATTGTATCAAAGCCGGCAATAAATACCCCAGATGCCGCGATAATAATAAGTGGTGGTGCGATTATCGCAAGTAACGGCGGCAGTGTGCCGTTTGCCCCCAATGCACTGAATATATTCAGCAAGAAATATAAAACAAAACATGTCAATATACCCAAACTGAATTTTTTACCAAATGTGTGATTACGTCGTTGACGTGTCTGTGAAAATGCAATCCCCAGTGTCGCCATTGCAATCATAGTCAATGGCAAAAACAGTAATGTCCAAAATTGAACCAGATGGGCACGTATGGCCACACCAATTGCAGACATCTTTTTTATAAATTGTGGCATGTCCCAAAAAGAAATTTGATCGGGTTGCAAATATCTATCCAAAACAGTTCGTGGTGTTATGCGCGTGTCGCCATGCCATTTGTCGTTATATATTTTACCACTTGTATCGGATATTGTTGCATGTTTCGCGTTTAACCCCGAATCAGACAATGTCACATTATCGGCATCGACACGCTTTTGTAAAACAAAGTTGGTATCTTGGACATAAACAGTTGTATTATGAAAAATCAAACCATCTGATTCTTTGGTCATGTCTTTGGCAACAATTGTCAAATGTCCATTTTCAGAAGATTCATGCAACCATATTTTCCCGTCAACCAAATTGAGATGTTCTTTATTTATGTTCTTTGATGTCAAACTTACGGCATATGGGTTGATGACCATTGTGGCGAATGCACCGATTATAAATGCCCCAACCAGAAATGGACGGCCAATTTGGTACGGTGATAATCCGGCACCAGATATAATAACGCATTCACTGGACCGGGTCAGATTATAGTATGCAACCAATGTCCCCATAAATACCGCCAATGGTAAAAATAAAGGTACATATTCAATAAGGCGAATCCATGCATCATTTAATGCCGCAAATATATTTGGATTACTGGGTAAACGTTCAACAAATGTCACCGCGTATATAACCCCGCATACAATCAATAAAACCAATCCGACCCCCGAAAAAAATCGGCGGAACAAGAATCTGGATAAAATCTTGTTTATAACCATTGTTTGTTTTATTTGTTAAGAGTTTACTAAAAAAGTATAAACTGTTTATTTCCCAATTGCAAAATTAAAATGAAGATTTATAATGCAAACTTGTAATAAAATAGGAAGTGATAAAAATGGATAAAAAACCGATTTCAAAACAGGGCTTTGAAGCATTGGTCAAAGAACTGAAACAATTACAAGAAGTTGACAGACCAGAAATATTAAAAGTCGTTCAATGGGCGCGTTCTTTGGGCGATTTATCCGAAAATGCGGATTACAGTGCGGCCCGTGAAAAACAACGTGAAATAGATAAACGTATTCAATACATAGAAAACTTTATAAACAATGCATCGGTTATAGATGTTGATAGTTTATCGGGTGACCGTGTTGTCTTTGGTGCCAAGGTTGTATGCGAAGATGAAGATGGTAATCGTATGCAATGCCGTATTTTGTCGGATGTAGAATCTGATGGAAAACAGGTGATATCGTGCACATCTCCGGTTGGTCGGGCGTTGATTGGTAAATGTGTCGGTGATACATGCCTTGTTCGGTTGCCATCGGGTGAACGGGAATATGAAATATTAGAAGTAAAATTCAAAGAATAGGTTAATCGTGGCCATAAGATTATTACCTGATTATCTTGTTAATCAAATTGCCGCCGGCGAAGTGGTGGAAAATGGCGCCAGTGTTGTCAAAGAAACGGTTGAAAATGCGCTGGATGCGGGGGCAGACCAAATTATCATAGATGTTGTTGATGGCGGACGAACATTGATAAATATTGTTGATAACGGTTCGGGAATGTCGCGCGAAGATTTGGCAAATTGCGTAATGCGACACGCCACATCAAAATTGCCGGATGATAATTTATTGCATATAAGTTTTATGGGATTCCGTGGCGAAGCGTTGCCTTCAATTGCATCTGTATCTGATATGGCCATAGATACATGTAATGGAACCGATTCTAATGGATGGCATTTGGATTGTAATACGGGTGAAATAAAACCGTCTGATTGGCAAAGCGGAACGCGTGTCCGGGTCCAGAATTTATTTGCAAAAACGCCGGCACGATTGAAATTTTTACGTTCAGACCGTGCGGAAATGATGTCTGTATTGGACGTTGTAAAACGTCTTGCGATGGCCCGCACAGATGTTGGTTTTGTATTGAATAACAAATGGCGTTTTCCGAAAGACCAACCTTTGTTGGAACGAATTGAATCTGTGATGGGTGATGATGTGCATGGCCGTATGCATGCGGTTGATGCGAAATCTGGTTCGTTGACAGGTATGCAATTAACAGGGTATATATCCGACCCAACATTACGCCGGGCATCATCGGTTGACCAATATTTGTTTGTAAATGGTCGGCCTGTTAAAGACAAAGTTTTGGTTGGGGCATTGCGGGCGGCATATATGGATGTTATGCATGCACGTGAATTTCCATTGTGTGCATTGTATTTGACATTACCGCCTGAATATGTTGATGTAAATGTTTCGCCAACAAAAACAGATGTACACTTTTTAGAACCGACGCATGTTCGTTCATTTATAATAAAATCTCTGCGTGATGTTTTGTCGCAAACTATGGCGCCCAAAACAGAAAATACGGATACAACCGATAAAATTTCTTTTACTGGTCCAATCGTGTCCAGACCGCATTTTTCAACGTATACGGGGTTTGTTCGTCAACCAGATAACGGACAACAAGAATTATTTGGCGTGGCGCCAAAAGTACAATCAGGTGCGCCGGAAAAAAGTATTTTGCAATCAGATAATGATGTGTCTGAAAATATTTTTGATGTTGGGCCGTTGGGGCGTGTAATTGGGCAAATTGCAAATAAATATATAATTTCGGCAACATCCGATTCGTTGGTTGTGATTGATCAACATGCGGCACATGAACGCATTACGTATGAAAAAATGCGCACACACACGATAAAGGTTCAACCATTATTGACCCCAATAGTCGTCCATTTGAAAAATGAAGATGTTACCGCAATATTAACCATTGTTGATGAATTGCGCGACAGTGGTTTAGTTTTAGATTCTTTTGGTGATGATGCAATTGCTATTTTTGAAAAGCCATCTGATTGGGATATGGATTGGTCAAATGTATTACATGACATTTCTGACGAGGTCCGAGAATACGGGCATTCCAGTATTCTGAAAGAAAAATTGCATCTGAAATTGGCAAATCATGCGTGTCATCATTCTGTGCGGGCAGGGCAAAAGTTAAATATGGAACAAATGGATGCGTTGTTGCGCGACATAGAAAGAACAGAACGCGGTGGTGAATGCAATCATGGGCGACCAGTTTATAAGTTTATACCATTGACCGAGGTTGATGGTTGGTTTGAACGTGCCTAAGGTATAGACAACTATTTGCTTTACTTTATGGGCTTTTTTTTCTATTCTGGGGCATAAGAAATAATAAAAAGGAGAAAATAAATGCAAGAAGTTACCGCAGTAGATACAGCAGTTGATGCCGCAACACAGGCGGCCCCCCAGGCCGCACAACAGGGCAGTTGGGGTGGCTTGTTTCTGTATTGCTTGATTATATTTGTAATTATTTATTTCTTTATGGTTCGCCCAAATAAAAGACGTATGGCTGAATACCAGAAAATGATAGATTCTATCAAAGTTGGTGATCGTATTATGGCGGCCGGTATATACGGAACTGTTAAGAAAATCAGTGAAAAAACACTGGAAATGGAAATCGCCAAAGGCGTAGTTATAGAGGTTAGCAAAAACGCTGTTGCAAGTGTTGAAAAGTAAGGGGAATCGGTATGTTTAAAAAATTAGCAATTATTTTTGTTGCGGTGTTTGGCGTGTTACTTGCGGTGCCGACAATCGCACCAAACGCGTCCAAATATTTTCCGTCTTGGATGCACCCGATATCGCTTGGATTGGATTTGAAAGGCGGGGCGCAATTATTGTTAGAGGTTGATACCGCCACCATGTTCAAGGAAAAGTCTGCCCAGCTGTATGATGAAGTCCGCAGTGCTATGATTGACCGTGATAAGGGGGTTATCAGATTTTCTAATTTGCAAAACAAAGATGGTGTTGTTTCATTGGTTGTGCGTGAAAGTGATGATGTGTCCAAGGCCAAAGGTCGTTTGAAAAGCGTTTTAGGAAATACGGTTGATATTTCTTCTTCGGGTAAAACGTTAAAGTTGTCGTATACCGATAAACAACAAGAAGAAATGACGGCGGATGCGTTGGCGCGCAGTATTGAAATTGTTCGTCGTCGTATAGACGCACTTGGGACCAAAGAACCTTCTATTCAGAGTCAGGGCGGGAAATATATCTTGGTACAATTGCCCGGGGTTGATAATCCTGAACATATCAAAGAATTGATTGGGCAAACCGCAAAAATGACTTTCCATTTGGTTAACGAAAATGTGACCCAGGAACAAATGGCGTCAAATGTTGCACCGGCGGGAACAGAATTTTTGCCATATATGGATTCCCCCTGGAGCAAGGTTCCGGTATATACCCGTGTAGAAGTTTCGGGTGAAAGTCTGAAAGATTCCCAGGCGGATTTTGATCAAAATAATATGCCTGTTGTGACAACGGTGTTTGATGCAACGGGGGCACGTCGTTTTGCAAAATTAACAACCGAACATGTTAATGAACGATTCGCAATTGTATTGGACGGCAAGGTTTTGTCTGCACCAACGATTCGTGAACCAATACCGGGTGGCCGTGGTCAAATTTCTGGTGGATTCACACTCCAGGGTGCAAAAGATTTGGCGGTATTGTTGCGCAGTGGTGCGTTGCCTGCGCCGTTACAGGTCATAGAAGAACGTACCGTCGGTGCCGGGTTGGGGGCCGATACCATTGCCCAGGGTAAAATTGGTTCGGCAATTGGTGTTCTGTTTGTGTTGCTGTTTATGATATTGGTATATCGTGGCTTTGGGTTAATTGCGGATATCGTTTTGATGGTTAATTTGGCTATGATTATCGGGGTATCTGCGTTGATGGGTGCGACATTAACATTGCCGGGTATTGCGGGTATCGTGCTTACGTTGGGTATGGCAGTGGACGCGAATATATTGCCTTTTGAACGTATCAGGGATGAAATACGTTCGGGGGCGACACCGTTACGTGCGGTTGATGCTGGGTTTAATCGTTCAATGAAAACGGTTTTGGACGGTGAACTTACCAATTTGATTTGTGCACTTATATTGTTCCAATTTGGTGCCGGACCGATTCGTGGGTTTGCGGTCACGTTATCGTTGGGGGTTTTGACCACACTGTTCACATGTATATGGTTGTCACGTTTGTTAATAGATTGGTACATGGGTGGCAAAAACAAGAAAATTGGTTATGTAAGAAAAAAGTAAGGGGTAACTGTCATGCAATTACATTTTATGAAATATCGTAAATTATCGTACTGGATTTCTGGGGCATTGATTTTGATATCTATTTTGTCGCTTGCGATTAAGGGATTAAATTATGGTATTGATTTTGCCGGTGGTATTTCTATGGAGGTTACATCCAACAGCCCTGAATATACCGTTGATAAAATGCGTCAAGATTTGGCAAAGTTTAGTCCGGAATTGCAATCGGTTGATGGTAATTCTATTTTGATTCGTGTCGGATTGCCAAAAGGTGCGACCGATGCACAACAAAATGAACGTGTTCGCGAAATCAAAGATATTTTGGGAACGCGTGTTGAATATGCCCAGGTCCAAATCGTTGGTCCGAAAATTGGCGGTGAATTAGTGCGTGGTGGTATTTTGGCCGTGTTGGTGTCATTTATACTGATGGCGGTTTATATTTGGATACGGTACCGTGGTGGTTATGCGGTTGGTTCATTTGTGTCATTGGTTTTGGACTTTGTTTTGATGTTCGGATTCTTTTCTATTATGGGATTAGAGTTTAACCAAACTGCGATTGCTGTCATTCTTATGGGTATTGGATATTCCATTAACGACAAGGTTGTGAACTATGACAGAATTGACGAAAATGTGAAAAAATATCACAAAATGCCTATGGATGATGTCATAGATTTGTCTGTGAATGAAATGTTATCGCGAACATTGATGACCAGTATTACAACGATGTTGGCACTGTTGGGGCTGTTTGTATTTGGTGGAATCGCGTTGCGTGATTTTGCAATTGCGATGACGTTCTCTATTGTGATGGGGACACTTACCAGTATGTATATTTCAAATGTTATTTTGTATCACTTTAATATTCGTGAAACAAAATACTAATGTGCGCACTGTTGCAAAAGGATAGGGGGGATAGATGATGAAAATTAAAAAAATTTTTTTCGGAATATGGATAGGGCTTTTTGCAACAGGTGCGGCGTTCGCAGGTAATTTATTTTTTGATGACGAACCAATCCAAGATGGATTGAACGTTGTTGAAATGTCACGTGGTTTTGCCGATATTTACGAAAAATTGGATGGCGTCAGTTGGGGGGGCAAAAGTATAAATGTCGCAATTGAAAGTTTGGAAAATTTGCATCAAAATGCGCATATTGCGGCGACTGATGAACGCGTGGTATTGGTTTGGGGTGATACGATTATTGCAAATTATCCGCGTCCCGCCGCGCGTGATTGGAACGCATTTGGTGAAATTACAACCGCATTAGTTCTGAAATTGCGCGAACATGATCAAAACTTGGCTATGGCAAATGACAGTGAAATTTATCGTGCAGTTGTTGATGGTTTAATGCGTGGCATAGATGAAAGCGGTCGTTATATTTATTCTCAAGATGCATCTATTACAAACGATGGGCGGATATTGACCAGTGTTGGTATAGAAGGTATGCGAGACGAACGTGGTAATTTCCGTGTGTTGGGGGTGTACAAAGGTTCGCCGGCCGATAATGCAGGTGTGTCTGCGGGCGATTTAATTGGTGAAATAAATGGGACGTTGGTTTCAGATTTGGCCGATTCGGCATTGGCGGCAATGATGTCGGGATTTAATTCTGGAACATTGAAAATGACACTGATGACGCCAAGTGGTACGCGGCGAATTGTTGTGCGGCGTGCAACAATTGTTATCGCAGACGCCGATATAGTGTTTATGGATGATGCCAATGGCGGAATATTACAAATAATTGTAAATCGGGTTTCAACAAATGCGGCATCTATTGTGGCCGAGGCATTATCAAAACATAAAAACCTGTCTGGTGTCATTTTAGATTTGCGTTCTGCGAATGGTGATGATGAACGCGCGGCGGCAAAATTGGCTGGGCTATTTATTGGGCCACATCCGATTATGCGTGTTGTTGAAACTGCACGTGACGAAGTAGAGGTTATACCTGCGGGCGAAGCGGTGACAAATGCGCCTGTTGTTGTGGTCGTTTCTAATATGACCAAAGGTACCGCCGAAGCAATTGCAAATTCGTTCTATGAAAATGGACGTGGGGTGTTGATTGGGACGCCAACTGCGGGTGTTGCACGAATCGCATCACGATTACAATTGGACGATGGGGGCGTATTAGAATTGATGAATAAATCTGTTAAAACAGGCAGTGGCAAAATTATTGACCGGCGTGGTGTTTTCCCATTGGTATGTTTATCTAATATCAGAACAACATCGCAACAAAGTGCATTTTTCTTGAATGTGATAAATAATGATTTTCGTGCGCACGATTACAATCGTGATGCAAATGTTAATGCGGAATCTGTTCGTCATGGTTGTCCGACAATAACCAGTGGCGAAGATGAAGATATGGTGGCGTTATCGGTTGCAGTTAAAATATTGACTGATGCCAAAGTTTACAGCCGGTTATTAAATTTTG
The DNA here is from genome assembly GCA_902771695.1 of uncultured Pseudomonadota bacterium. GTDB lineage: Bacteria > Pseudomonadota > Alphaproteobacteria > Rs-D84 > Rs-D84 > Enterousia. Next base: position 138,059 of record CACXXP010000001.1, read on the forward strand.
AATAAGGAAAAATTATGAAGAATAAATTGTTGGGTATTGTAATTGCGTTGGTTGTGGTCTGTGTGATTGCATTGTTGGGAATTTTCGGTTTTGATATCCCGGTGTATAATTTTTTACGAACATTTGATTGGAAGATATGGGATATTTTGGGCAGTATATTCAGTACTAAAAATTGGGTTGCAATCACATTATTGTTAGTTGTGATTTTTTATGTTCGTAAAATTATTTACACCAGATCCAAGGTAAACATATTTGATATGTACGCCAAAATACGCAGCAGTTATGTGTTCTGGGTTTTCTGTTCGGTATGCAGTGCGGCCGTGGTTGGTGGAATAATAAAGTTGTTGCTTGGGCGGATGCGTCCAATATTTTACGAGGCATTAAATACCACTGGATTTTTCCCGTTCACGATGGATTGGGCGTTTCATTCAATGCCATCTGGACACACATTGGCGTCTTTTGCGGGATTGGTTATGATTGGCATGGTTGCGCCGCGTGGGCGTTGGTTCATGTGGGCGTTGGCCACAATCATTGGTTTGTCGCGTGTATGCGTCGGGGCGCATTGGCCATCTGATGTTATCGTTGGCGCATTTATCGGAACGGTTGCGGCAATTATTACAAAAGATATTTTATCAAGACGTGTAAATAAATAGTGTCACGCACTATGATTTTAGAATTTTTTGTGATACAATACTGGGTATGGGTGATACATCAAAATTTTTGCCCGACAGTGTTTCGGGTGCATTAAAGGGCTTTGCCATAAAATTATGCGGAATCGCCGTTGCGTTGTTTGCGGCGTGGGCGGTGTTGGCATTGTTGATACACAATCCATATTTGGATGGTGTGTCTGCGGCCGGGAATTTTGGTAATCAATCACTGATGGGAAATTTTGTTGGAATGTTGCGATATATGATTGGATATATTCCAACATTATTTTTATTATTGTGTATTGGGCGGTATGGTATAAATTTAATGTTGGGTGGCGGTGGCGATGGAACACCTGAATATAATATATTGCGTGGGTTTGTTGCGGTATGTCTTGGGGCGGCGGGTTTTGGTTTGATTGCGCCGCGAACTACATTTGGTGGAATGCTGGGGTCGGTCGCCGCATCTGATATTTCCGGGTTGATTGGTGGTTTTGGGATTGTTATTGGTATATTATGCCTGGCAACGTTTTTTATTATTGCCGGGATATTATTACATATCAGTTTCAGTGATATTATGCGAATTGTGCGTGCGGCATGGCGTGTTTTGCGTTGGGTGCTGTCGGCATTCCATTTGATGCCCGAAGTCCAATATGAAGAAGATGAAGAGCCCGAAGAAGAAGTAGAAGAAGAACCCGAAGAAGAAGTAGAAGAGGAACCAAAACCACGCAAGAAACGTCGCAAGACCGTGGTCAAGGCGGCGGATAACGAAGCGGTTGAATACGAATTGCCTGATCCAGAGTTTTTAGAAAGTTCTAATTTTGGTAAAAATGTTGTGACGCCGGAATTAAAGAAACAAGCGGCATTGTTGGAAACGCATTTCGCCGAATATGGTGTCAACGGTCAGGTTACTGGAATCCGACCTGGTCCGATTGTCACATTATATGAATTCAAGCCAGAAAGCGGAACACGTATGGTTGATGTAAATAAAACTGTAACCGATATGACACGTGCGATGGCGACTGAACGTATTCGTATTGCACATATACCAAGAACAGAATTGGTTGGTGTTGAAATGGTAAATCTGACGCGTCAAAAGGTTCGTTTCCGTGAATTAGTTGAAGATGATGCGTTTGTAAATTCTAAATATAAAATACCGTTGGCGTTAGGTGTAAATATTGGTGGCAGTCCAATGTATTTTGATTTGGCAAAAATGCCGCATATGTTGATTGCAGGACGTACCGGAACCGGTAAGTCGGTGTTCGTGCAATCCATTATTACATCCATTGTTTACCACTTTACACCAGATAAATGTAAATTGATGATTATTGACCCCAAAGGCGTTGATTTTGGTTTCTGGGATGATATTCCACACCTTATTACACCAATTGTTAAATTGGATCCGGTTCCGGCGGTTAATGCGCTGAAATGGGCGGTGCGTGAAATGGATGACCGTTATAAACAGTTGCAAATGTTTAATGCCCAGAACATAGAACAATATAACGAAGCGGTGGCCGCAAAGCGTGAAGCAGGCGAGGTCGTGACCCGGCAAGTTGCTGTTGGGACTGACCCCGAGACAGGTGAATTGGAATATGAAACCCAAGAAGTTGATTTGTCTGATATGCCATTTATTGTCATTATTATTGATGAAGTTGCCGATTTGATGGGGGTCGCCCGCAAAGAAGTAGAGGCATGTGTACAGCGTATTGCACAAAAAGCACGTGCCGCCGGTATCCATTTGGTCATGGCAACCCAGCGTCCAGATGCAACAATTATTACCGGCGTTATCAAGGCGAATTTCCCAACCCGTATTTCTTTCCAGGCCCGCAGTATGATTGATTCTATGACATCTTTGGGCGAAAAGGGTGCAGAAAACTTGCTGGACAAAGGTGACATGTTGTTCAGCGAGGCCGGGCGTTTACCGGTTCGTATACATGCTGCGTTGATTGACAATGATGAATTGCAACGCATTGGGGATTTCTTGCGGTCCCAAGGTGAACCGGACTATGTTGACGGTGTTGTTGATGCCGAAGGCGGAGTATCGGGTGGTGGGGCATCGGGTGGCGCCGTATCGGCGGGCGAAGGCGGTGATTTGTACGCCCAGGCCAAAGAATATGTTTTGCGTGACAAAAAGCCGACAATATCATATATCCAACGGCGTTTAGGCGTCGGTTATAACAAGGCCGCCGGATTTATGGAGCGTATGGAACAAGAAGGTATAGTCAGTGCACCTGATGCCAAGGGAAAAAGACAAATTTTGTGATTAGTGCATAATTTGTTTTGTCATCAGGGGATTTTGTGATATAATTTAGTTATTAAAAAAGGAGTATATAGATATGAAATTAAATTTATCTATCTTTGTTGCGGCCACAATGTTGATTGCGGGTGCATCGGCAATGGGGGCAACCAATTCTGGAATGGGTGGTGCATCAACGGCGAACCTGTCAAGTATGCCGGCAGAACGCAGTGACCCGAATAATGTAAACTATGCAAAATATGAAACACGTTCAACAACGCGTACATATACAACGTCTGGGAATACCAATGGCCAGTCATATTATACATCACAACCTGCAACGACAAACCGCAGCCAGATGTATCGTGGATACAATGGAACGACAACAACGCGTACCGCGACAACAAATCGTAATCAAACGGTTCGCAGAACGATGAAACGTAAATATTATTTGGCACATCCGTTCTTTCAACCAACCGAAGGTAAATTTGGTTCAATAACTGATATTGGTTATAACACCGCATCATATAATTTGGATTTTGCCCCAGAAGGTACAATGACAGATACCAAGGCAAAATGGAGCATGGATCAAATTGCATTAAAAGAAGATTTAAGTTTCGGTATTACCGACAGATTCGGTTTGCTGTTGATGGGTCGTTATGATTCAACTGAATATAAATTTAATTGGTCAACCGCCCCAGATGATAAAATGACGGATGATGGTTTCAATATCTATGGTGCCGGATTGCAATGGCGCTTTACCGATAATGAAAAATGGATTGCGACGCTGTCCGCGTATTATGAACGGCAACAAGATATCGCAAACGAATTCGTTTTGGATTTAAAGGCGGGTTATAAAGTTGCTAAATCAACAATATACGGAATTGGCCGTGGGTGGTTGATGCTGTTTGATGAAGATATGTATGGTAATGGTATTACCGGTAAAACAGAACTTGGCGAAGTAGAATCCATGTTCATTGAATATGACGGTGATGCCGAAAGAACGTTCTTCTTTGAAGCCGGCTTGGGTGTATTCAGTGTATTAGATGAAGATTGGACATTGAATGTAGAGGCATTGTTCGGTCACTATGATTGGCATAACCAGGCATCTATCAAGGGTGCATTGGGCTGGCAACCAAATGATTGGTTTGCGTTAAACCTGTATGCAAAAACATCATTTTATGATAGTGCCGATGGTAAAGATCTGAACTTCTATGGCACAGAACATGGTGAATGGGCGTACATGGGCAAGGTGAAACTTGACAAGTATCGTGAAACATCCATTGGTGGTCAGATTATATTCTATTTCTAAATAGATTTGAATAATTCCGGCGACCCAATCGTCGCCGGTTAATTTTTTATAATGGAATTGAAAATGCGTAAATATTTATCTGCTTTATTTGTTGGTTTATTTGTTGCAATGCCGGGCTATGCGGCAAACGATTTAACGACCGATACATCGGATCCGTTGTTTTTGCAATCACGTGGTGGGGTGTTTTCAAAAACAGGTCTTGATTATTTTGAAACAGGTTTGCGTTTGGGCCAATCGTTATCGGTTGGTTTGACAGATAGATTTATAATTGGTGGTAATGTTCATTATCAACGTGATTTCAGTGGCGATGAAGATGGATTTTCCAGTATAGATTTGGGCGGTGTATATCGTATGGGAACCGCCGACGAAAATAAACAGCGTATAATATACGATATGCTGTTTGGATTAAAATTTGGTGGTTCGCATCGTGTGCGTACACCAGATTACGCGGATTCCACATATTATATTGGGTTACGGTTGGGGCGGCAATACAGTGGTGTCACATTTGCCGCAACGCTTAAATCCAGTTGGATTTTTGATGATGTGCCGTATGGTATGGCGTTCATAGACCTGGTCCCCGAAGTTTATTTCCGTGTCGCAAATGGATGGCGTTTCGGCGCAAATTTTGCACTGCGCAAGGCAACGAATCCGGATTACGATGAAGAATCTGTGGGAATAAAATTGGTACGTGAATATGGCCGGACACAATATGTTGGACATATAGATTACGCATTTGAAGCCGAAGATGTTTCTGCTGGTATGTCGGTGAATATATTGTTCTAATTTTCTTGGTGCGCCTTTTTGCGCATTGCATCCCAATATTCCAAACGCTTTTTAATTTCGCGTTCAAATCCGCGTTCAATTGGGTGATAAAAACTTTGACGTTCCATACTTTCGGGAAAACAGTTTTGACCGCTGCATCCGGATTCTGTTTCAGGGTCGTATATATAGTTTTTGCCGTATCCCAAATTTTTCATCATTTTTGTTGGCGCATTTAAAATATTTTTTGGTGGCATCAAATTGGATGTCTGTTTCGCAACGGCGTATGATGCAGATTGTGCCTTGTATGCCGAAATGCTTTTTGGTGCAGTCCCCAGGTATATTACCAATTCGGTCATGGCGATGTCGCCTTCGGGACTGCCCATGCGTTCATAAATTTGCCATGCGGCCAATGCCAATTGCATCGCATTTGGATCGGCCAGACCGATGTCTTCCATTGCAAATCGGGTCAGACGGCGGAATATGTACATTGGGTCTTGACCCGCCGTCATCATACGCGCAACCCAATAAAGTGCCGCGTCTGTATCACTGGCACGCAACGATTTATGCACCGCAGAAATCATATTGTAATGTTCATCGCCTGATTTATCAGACAATGGCGCACGTTTTTGTATAACATTATCCAATTCATCTGCAGAAAGATTCTTTTTGAAATTGGCGGATACCAAATATTCCGCCGTATTCAGCAGAAACCGCGCATCGCCATCGGATATTTCCGCCAAATGTTTTCGCGCATCATTTGTTAATGGTAATTTTTTATTAAGATGTTTTTCGGCACGTTCCAATAATATTAACAAATCTTCGGTATTCAATGGTTCTAAAACACCAATATGGCAACGTGATAATAACGCATTGTTCAGATTAAAACTTGGGTTTTCGGTTGTCGCACCAATAAAGACAACCGTCCCATCTTCTAGGTATGGCAACAATGTATCCTGTTGGGTTTTATTGAAACGATGTATTTCGTCTATGAACAATAATGTGCCGTTCCCAATCAATGCATTATTGCGTGCGGCCTCCATCGTCTTTTTTATGTCGGCGGTGCCGGAAAATACCGCGGACATTGGGACAAAATTCATATCCACAGAATTTGCCAATGCGCGCGCAATTGTTGTTTTTCCACATCCCGGTGGACCCCATAACAGCAGGTTTGACAGTTTATAATTATCAACCATACGGCGAACAATGCCGTTTTCGCCAAGTAACGCACGTTGCCCAACAACATCGTCAATTGTGTTGGGGCGCATTATATCTGCCAAGGGTCGTGTATCAGACATTTTATTATTTCTTTATTTTGTGATATAATGATTATATTAAATAAATATATGGTTGGCAAATGCTAAATTTGCCGTATAAACGGGGGGATTTGTGCCATGCGTGTATATGTAAATACCAAAGATAAACGTTGGAAAAAATATAAAATTGACTTTGATAAAATTGCGAATGCGGCGGTATCCGCCAAATACAACAATGCCGAGGTTTCAATTACATTGGTCGGTGATTCCGAAATACGCAAGATAAATAAAAAATATCGTAAAATAGATAAACCGACAAATGTGTTATCTTTTGAATTATCCGATGATGTTTTATTGGGGGATATTTTCATATCGCTGGATACGGTAAAAAAAGAAGCCGACGCCGAAGGTATATCTGTCGCCGAACATACGGCGCATATGGTTGTGCACGGCATTTTGCATTTGTTGGGGTATGATCACATAGAAGATAAAGATGCAGAAAAAATGGAAAACAAAGAAACAAATATCCTAAAAAAATTGGGGTATAAAAATCCATATGCCAATAAAGTTGATGTATGCATGGGACCGGAATGCTGCCCCGGGGGCAAGACAATTAGATGGGCAAAAAGATTTTTTGGTGGGGCATTTGGGCGGACATTATTATATATAATTTTTGGCGCAATTTGTTCGTTGGGTTTTGCACCGTTTTATATGTGGTGGTGGACAGTTGTTGGAATTTGTGGTGCGTATTTATTAAGTGTGAAATGTTTGCCTGGACATACATGGCTGGGAAAATTTTTCCGTATATTTCCGTTTGGTGCGGTGTATGCAATTTCTATGTTTTGGTGGGTGTTGCACAGCATTTATGTTGTTCCAGAATTGGCCCAGCAATTTGCGGTTTGGACAATTCCTGGGGTTATTGGTATTGGATTAATTGGCGGTCTAATTTTTGTGTGGCCATTTTTGGCAATTTCTTCTGTACGGGCAAATCCGGCGTGCAGACCGTTTTTATTCGCAACTGTTTGGACTGTTGTTTTATGGTTTCGTGAATGGTTGTTGACAGGTTTCCCATGGAATCCGATTTCCAATATTGCAATTGAAAATGTATTTGTTGCGAACAGTATGTCACTTTATGGGGCGTTGGGATTGACATTTGTTATAACTGGGTTATGTGCAGCATTTTCTGAAATTCTGAAAAATCGTCGTATTGTGATGAATTGGTTTTCGTTGTTATTGTTTGTTGGTATTGGGGCAATTGGTATAATATGTGGTGTAAGAAATATCAACGCCAGTAATTGTGAAAATGATTTTCCTTTGATTCGTATTGTGCAACCGGGGCAAAGTGCCGCCCAGAAAGCAACACATTCACGAACGGCGGCAATACAAAATGCTAATTATAATATCGGACTGATGACATATATCGCATCCAGCGAAGGCGAGTATGATTTGGCGGTGTTCCCAGAAACCGCGTATCCGTTCGTTATGACAAATGGTGACATAATGTCTGTGGCGCGGTTATTGTCAAAACCAATTGTAATGGGAACAAATTATTATAAAGATGGCAATTTATATAATTCATTGATTGTTGCAGGACCAGATGGCGCGGTTTCTAATGTATACAGCAAATCTCACCTGGTACCATTTGGTGAATACAGACCGTTTGGAAATCTGATTCCAACGCCGGGACAATTGACACCTGGGGATGGACCTGAAATGATAAATATAAAAATTGCAGGTAAAGATTTTGTCTTTGCACCGGCTGTTTGTTATGAAATTATCTTTTCTGATTCTTTGATACCAAACGGCAAAACCCCAGATGCCATTATAAATATAACAAATGATAATTGGTTCGGTAAAACCCCAGGAACGTATCAGCATTTAGATATGGTCCGTCGTTATGCCATAGAATCAGGCGTCCCAGTTGTTCGTGCAAATTATTCGGGAATAAGCGCATTTATTGCACCAACCGGTAATATCATTTCAGATTTATCGGTTGGAATTTCTGGGTATACAGATGGTTCGGTATGTGGCGCGCATAAAACACTTTATCGTGCATTGGGACGTGACATGTGGATGATGATAATATTTATACTGTCATGCCTGTGTACAATTTGGATTTCAGAAGTTTCGCGTAAACGTGATTAGATTTTAATGGTGAAAATATTTCAGAATCCACACGCGAATTGCAGACGATAAATTTACGTTTATTCCGCGTGCGGCGTCTATTTCGCAAATTATTTTCGCAACTGATGTATGACGCATATTTGCAATTTCTTGCAGTGCAGATATGAATTCGGGCTCAAGCGAAATGCTCGTTTGATGACCTGATAAAGATACGGAAATTTTTTTCATATTTATATTTTCCCACCCATTAAACAATCCAACATTGCACGGTATGGATCATCATATTTACGCAAAATTCCCAATCGCAGATTATCTAGCATAACGCATGTTCCAAATGAATCAAATGCGAACCAAAATAAATCATTACGACCAAATATTGTCTTGCCCCGCAGGTGCGAAATATTTGTCAGTTCAGAATTTATTTGAAAAATACTTGGGGTCGGATATTTTGATGAACGTGTAAATTCGTTCGGACCAAATATGTATCCTGTTCCCAATTTCATGCCACCATATTTTTGGTACAGATTTATCATATAATTTGGCAACATGGCTGCGCGTATTTGTTGCAGATTTATATTAGTTAAATTTATTTGGCCAACCGTCGCCGCTGGGGCAAATATGACATTGCGTTCGGACAGTTTAGTTAAAAATTCTTGTTCGTTCATGTTGGTATTCCTTGGGTTATGGTTGGCGACGACTTGATGCGATATTTGCTGCCATTTGACTTAATCGGTCGGCAACCCCATTACCACCATTTCCTGCAAGTGTAGAATGTATTGGCAAATATATTTTCTTTTCCGGGGCAGGTAACCATACTGTTTCATTTCCGGCCTGTTCAATAATGAATCTGTCAAGATTTTGTGACAGCGGAAATGTATTGCACATAAACAAATTATCTGTACTTAATTCGCCCCCCCATATCAATGGAATACGAAAACGGATAGATAAATTGTCTGGTAATTCGCGCCCGGTTAATAAACCCATAAATTCGTCGCGTCCCAGGTTCATCAGCGCAAGTTCTTGAACACAATCAGACAGTGATTTCATAAATGTATGACACAGTGCCTTGTATTGTTGAAACCAGTCGGCCGAAACGGAAACGGTGTGCGGATGTATCGGAATAACCGGCATATCCGACATTTTCATTTCTTGAAGACGTTTTTCGGCGGTCGCCTGATTCCATTGCATTATTCTTTACCTATGTAATTTGCCACGGTACTTACATATGTAGATATAGCATCAAACAATTCTTTATCAAAATTATCAGGTTTGGTGTTTTTGTTTCCATTCATAAATTGTTTAAATTGTCCAATATCATTAAATGGTGAAATCATTTCGTGGTTTGAACTGGTGGTTGGTGAAATAATGCAACCACGCAGAGTAATATCATTTGCGCTGTCGCCCAGGGTGTCTTCAAATACGGTGGACAGTGTCTGAAACGCATCTATCATATTTTCATAGGAATCATTGGATGTCACAATCCACAATACCTGGTTATATCCCAATGCCACCACAGGATTATTTAATTTACCGATACGTTTGCATGGTTTCATTATAAATTCTGCGGATTCAAGTGTTGCTTTTATTTCATTAGCCAATGGATTTTCGCGTGGCCCGGGTGTACTTTGTGTTGGCATATTTACTCGCTGGGTCGGGGGCGTGAATTGTTGTTGCCGTAGCGATGGCATCGTTTGTGGTCTGGGTTGATGCATCGCACTTGATTGTACCGAAGACGGCGAACGTGGACGCATCCCGCCACCAACATTTGCGTAATTATTATATGTTTGTGGCGCAGGCGCAGGTTGATCCGGTGCAGACACCGGTGCATTTGCCGATTCGGTTGGCATTGGAATTTTACGAAAACGTGGACGTACAATTGTATACAATCCAATCAGTCCAATACATAACGCGATAATCAGTGAAACATAAAATTCTGGTTTAATGTTTGCACGATCTGCTTGGAGTCCCGACAGGTATTCCCAATGTGCCGCGGAAAAAATATCAAACCCGTACCGCGTATTCATCCAGAACGTCGTCGCCAACGCAACCGTCATTAACCAAAGTAGTCCCAGTAAAAATTTATCAAAATTTCTTTTCATTTTGCTTAAATTATATCACATTTATGATAAAGTAGAAAGTGTTATGATTAAAACAGATGTTCTTTTTGATTCAATAGATGATATTTCTTGTGCATGGGTTCCAAATGGCACAGATGTGCCGGAACTTGCGCGGATATCTGATTTGGTCATCGCAAAAAACATGCAATATTTGTCTTTGCCGGTTGGGGCGGTTGATACAGTTTGGCCTTGGGTGGAACAAAATTCGGTGAAAATTTTAACCCGTGTGAATTTTGCAAATGATGCAACAGGTGATGTTGCGATGTCGCAACTTGCCACCAATATAATGGATGCGTTTAGACACGGGGCATCCGGGGTTCAGGTTTTTGTTCATTATGATGATATTACGGAATTTGTGGATATGATGTTGCCAATGCGGGATGATTTGTTCTTTGAACGGTATTTGTCGGTGGCAATGAATATCAAAGAAGTTCCAAACAACAAATGGCCAGAGGTGTTCGCGTTGCTGGATAAAATTCGTCCAAATTCAATTTTAATAATTGCGGATGGCGATTCGTTTAATCCAAAATCAGATTTCTTGGGACGGATGTATGCGATGCTGGAACAATGGAATCAGAAATTTGCTTTGCATGTTATATTCGGCAAGAATATGATGCGGGTCAGCCAAACATTGCGTTTGGTACAAAAAATGCAACCGGGAATTTTGCCTGAATTTCGCGTGTTTATTATTGCAGACCCAGAATAATATATTTGGGTTCTGATGTATGGGCCATATTTTTTTGCTGGTATCGTGTTTGGATTGTTTCGTGTTGCGAATCGCAGGTTTTAAGATTTGTATTTTTTACTTGGTCTAAAATCCAATCATAATATTCCCAATGGTCTGTGCCGATAATGATTTTGCCGTTACTAGACAGGTTTTGCCCCAATAAATTCAGAAAATCAGCATTCAACAACCGGCGTTTTTCATGCCGGGCCTTGGGCCATGGATCAGGGTGCAGTATCCAAATTTGTGAAAAATTAAACCGCGTTTTATCAAACAATAATCTGACATCATCTGGCCAAATTCTTAGTTTTTTGTATTCTGGTAAAATATTGTCTTGTTCGTCACAAATGGCGGAAAGCAGGGCGGCAACGCCGTTTACAAAAGGTTCGGCACCGATAATAATCTGGTCTGGAAAATCATGTGCCAATTCACGCATATGTTCACCCGCGCCAAATCCAATTTCTAAAATGTCATTTTTTTCGGTGTATACGGGCGATATTGCCGGCAATACTTTTTCAATCAGCCGTTCTTTGCGGGCAGACAATTTTTTGCCATGACGGCGACCAAATGTTCTTATTTCTTGTTTTTCCATATATTTAGTATAAAATGCAAATATTAAAAACACAAGGATTTGATTATGAGACAAGGTTTATCAGAAGATTTAATTGCACGTGTATTGGGTGCGGCACCGAAATATACTGTCGCAGAATTAGAAGAGAAATTTCCGCCACGTAATTTACCAGACGGGGCAATGGTGACACGTTTTGCCCCCAGTCCAACTGGATTCATGCATTTGGGTAATTTATACAGTGGGTTGATTGATTATAAATTGGCACAGCAATCAAATGGTGTTTTTATGTTGCGCATAGAAGATACGGATACCAAACGCGAAATCAAAGAAGCGGTTGGTATAGTGATAGATTCTTTGGCAAAGTTTGGTATCACATATAATAACGATGAAACGTACGGACCATATTATCAATCAAAGCGGCGCGATATTTATCATTCTGTGGCGGCGGAATTGTTGCGTGATGGTCGTGCATATCCATGTTTTTTAACACAAGAAGAAATGGACGAAATTCGTGAGAATCAAAAGGCGGCTGGATTTGCCACCGGTATTTATGGCGAATTTGCGCGTGACCGTGATATAAGTGCCGAAGAAATTATAAAACACCTTGATAATGGTGAAATTCCGACGATTCGTTTGTATTCAACTGGCGACCCAAATAAAAGAATTTTCTTTAAAGACACGGTTCGTGGTTCTATTTCTGTGCCAGAAAATAATGAAGATATTGTTTTGATTAAATCAACAGACCGGTTGCCGACATATCATTTCGCACATTTGTGTGATGACCATTTTATGCGTGTGACACATGTTGTTCGTGGTGAAGAATATTTTGGAACGGTTGCATTGCATATTCAGATGTTTCGTATGATGGGGTGGCAATTACCAAATTATATTCATACGGCTACTCTTGATAAAATAGATGAAGAAACAGGCAAACAACGCAAAATGTCCAAGCGCAAAGATCCAGAAAATAATGTCGCATTCTTTATGCAAGAGGGTTGGCCAACCGATGCGTTAATTGAATATTTGGGAAATATTTTGGCGCCTGGATACGAAGAAGCAAAATTGAAAGGTGCGGTAAAAAATTTCTGGGAATATGAAATGAAGCCCAAAAAAATTCCGATGTCAGGCGGTTTGTTTGATATGAAAAAATTGGAATGGTGGGCACGCGAATATATTGGCGCAATGTCGGTACCTGATTTGGTAAAATCTGTGACCAATTGGGCAAATGAATATGGTGACGAAAAACAAAAAATGCAGGTTGCAAATATTGATTATTTGACGGCTGTGCTTTCTATTGAACGCGATAATCCAAAACGTATACGTAAAGATTTTATAACTTGGAAACAGACATTGGAAATAGAAGAATTTTTCTGGGATGAATTGTTTGTTCCAAATGCGGAATATAAATTTAATAAAGATGTTTTAAAGGCATTTTTGGAAACATTTGATATCGCTGATGATAAAGATACCTGGTGGAATAAATTGGTCGCGATTGCGTCAAAACTTGGTATCAAAAATGGTGATGTCGCAATGGATTTACGTGTCGCATTATCTGGGCGGACAAACACCCCAGACCTGTATTCTATTATGCAGGTAATGGGCAGTGACCGTGTGATTAGAAGGGTGAAAAATGCAATTTAAACCAAATTTTGATTTATTGCGTGATTGGGCATCGGCAGAAAAATCTCAAAATTTTGCAAGCAATTCCGCCTATGTCGCAATCTTTCGTAAAGATGATAAAACATTGGTTTATATGTGTGATAGGCATGGCGAAAATATATCCTTTAATATGGTTGATATGTGTTTCGCCGATGATTTTGGTGTTAAACCTGATGTATTGTTGACCGAGATAGAAAATACCGGATTTGAACGTAAATTTAATTGGCATGGATATCAAAGTAATACATTGGTCTATGCGGCGGAAATCGCCGCACAGCGAAATATTCCGGTTGTGTTTTCTGACCTGTCTGATTCACAATATGTTGATGTCATAAATTGTGGTTTCCCAGATAACAAAATTACAACTATTGATTTAGATCGGGTGTTGTCCAGTGAACCAAATATGAACGGCAATCTGTCGCAACAAATGTCATCGTATCTTAATGTTATGGGGCGCGATAGATTTATGTTGCAGAATATCGCAGCGGCATTGAATCGGTATGATACGGTGTTCGCTATATTTGGTGTGGGGCATTATGAAAATCAGCGTCTTGTGTTAGAAGATATGTTGGGTAAACCAGAATATATAACACGAATAAAAAATATGCGTGGTGATTTTACAAATGTAAAAATAGAACCAATTAAACTGTGTGATTTTGAAGAGGAGGGGGTAAATGACAAAAACGCGTAAACTAATCAGAACAAGATTAAAGCATGTGCGTCGTGATAAACATGCGTCTGCGTTGTTGCGGGTGTTGCGTGCAACAGGTTTGTTTCGGTGGGAACGTAAAAATACACATGGTGAAGAAGTATTAAATATTTTGACGCATGGCATAGGTATTGGATTGGCGTTGGCGGGACTTTCGTTATTGGTTGTATTTGCCGCACTGTATGGAAATGCATGGACGGTTGTGTCTTGTGCAATTTTTGGTGTGACAATGTTTACATTATATTTTGGGTCCACAATGTGTCATGCAACGATTGGTAAAAAAAGTGAATGTTTTTTTGAGGTATGGGACAGTGTCGCCATATATGCGTTGATAGCCGGGACATACACGCCTTTTTTATTGGTAAATCTACGTGGGGCATTGGGGTGGACAGTGTTCGGTATTTTATGGGCAATTGTTATTTGGGGGGCAATTGTCAAAATTCGTAACCCACACCAGCAACCCAAATGGGTCGTTGCATTGTATTTAATTATGGGGTGGACGCTATTATTTATATTACCGGCAATGATACACCATATTCCGCCACGGGGACTGTGGTTTATTTTGGCGGGTGGTTTGTCATATACGATTGGGGTTATATTTTACCTGTGGCGGAAATTGAAATTTTCGCACGCGATATGGCATTTGTTCGTTATTGGTGGAACAGTATGTTTCTTTTTTGCGGTTCTATACGGTGCAATTCTTGATGTTTAGCAAACAGTTGACATTTGCATTTCATAGTAATATAATGCATTTGTTATGAAGCATTTTATGTTTATTTTCACAACTGCTACAACTACAACCCCGTTTGGGGTGCGGTAATTTCTATTTGCGTTTTTTATGGCGCGTTATATAATCAAACAGTTAAAAAAAATTAACACAAAAACACTAGAGGTTTTTATTATGTCTTATCCAATTGAATTGATTCGTCATTCGCTGGCGCATGTGATGGCGGCGGCGGTAAAGAAGTTACACCCAGATGTTAAATTTGCGGGTGGTCCGGCAATTGAAAATGGTTTCTATTACGATTTTGATACCGAATATCGTTTTTCCGAAGAAGATTTTGAAAAAATTGAAAAGGAAATGCGCGATTTAATCAAATCTAATGGTCGTTTTGAACAACGTATTGTTGACCTGGACGAAGCAAAAAAAATCTTTGCCGATCAACCGTATAAAATGGAATGGTTAAATGAATACGATGCGGCTGGTGAAAAGCTGTCCATTTATACTTTCCGTGACTTTACTGATTTGTGCCGTGGACCGCATGTGGAATCCAGTAAAGATTTGCCACGTGATGGTTTCAAAATTCGTAATGTTGCCGGTGCGTATTGGAAAGGTGATTCCAAAAATAAAATGTTGCAACGTATTTATGTTGACGCATTTGAAAGCAAGGAAGCATTAGAAGAATTCTTGAAAATGCAGGAAGAGGCCGCTGCGCGCGATAACCGTAAACTTGGTAAAGATATGGATTTGTTCCATTTTGAACCTGAATATGCTCCTGGGGCGGTATTTTGGCATGACAAGGGATATCGCATTTATCGTCGCATGATTGATTATTTGCGTATGCGTCAAGAACGTGCCGGTTATTTTGAAATATCAACTCCGTCAATTATGGATCGTTGTCTGTGGGAACGCAGTGGGCATTGGGCAAAATATGGTGCACACAATTATTCCGGAACGACCCAAGATGGCAAGGTGTTTTGTGTAAAGCCGATGTCTTGCCCGGGCGGAATGTTGGTATTTGGTCAAGGTATTAAATCTTATAAAGATTTGCCGATGTATTTGGCAGAATTTGGTAAGGTTTGCCGTTACGAAGCCGCCGGTGGTTTGTCTGGGTTGATGCGCGTACGTGAATTTACCCAAGACGATGCACATATTTTCTGCACCGAAGACCAATTAGAAGATGAAGTGGTCAAGGTTTTGCGTTTCATCAAAGATATATATGCAAAATTCGGTTTTGATAAAATATCTATGAAATTGGCAACCCGACCATTGTCTGAATTCCGCATTGGTTCTGATGAAGTTTGGGACAAAGCCGAAGGCGCATTAAAACATGCATTGGACGCAAATGGTATTGATTATGAAATTGCAGAAAATGATGCGGCGTTTTACGGTCCCAAGATTGATAATTATCTGAAAGATTCTATGGGCCGTGTATGGCAATGCGGTACAGTTCAATTGGATATGAACCTGCCAGAACGCTTTGATTTATCATATATTGGCGAAGACGGTGAACGGCATCGCCCGATTATGTTGCATCGTGCGTTGCTTGGGTCAATTGAACGCTTTATGGGTGTGTTGCTGGAATCAACTGGTGGTAATTTGCCATTGTGGTTGTCCCCAGAACCGGTTGTTGTGGTGCCTGTATCTGAAAAGTATCGCGAATATGCTGAACAGGTTGTTGCGGATCTGCGTAATGTCGGGGTTCATACCCGTGCCGATTTGCGCGATGAAAAGGTTAATTACAAGGTGCGCGATTTATCGTTGGCTAAAACTCCGATTATTGCGGTCGTCGGTGAAAAAGAATCGGCGGATAAAACGGTTACCTTGCGCAGATTGGGTGTTGAAAAGCAAGAAGTCGTTGCATTGGATGAATTTGTAAAGCAAATGTCCGATGCAATTAAAATGCCACAATAGTGATAGGTGATGTCCGGCGCAATTGCGCCGGACACAGAAAAAAAGGAAAGGAATATGAAAAAAATTCTGGTAATTATTGCGTTGTTGACCCCAGTTGTTTTGGCGGCATGTTCGCGCAGTTGTGAAACAGAACCAATTGTTGAAGAAAACCACAAACTTATCGTGCCACCACATTTTGGTGCGCGGCCCGCAAAATAATTTTTGTGATATCAAATTTTTATGGTATAATATATCTCAAGTTAGAAGGGAGAAGCCATAATGAAAGAAGACGAAAATTTGGATTTATTGGATCTGGATGATACGGATGCATCAGCCGATGATAATTTACCGGATGCCACGCCGTTTGTTTCACCACGCCCGCATCGCCCATGGTTGTTGCTGGGGATTGGTGTTGCGGTCATCGTGTTGGCGGTATTTATTATTATTCGGGTGGTGGGCAGTAATTCTTCGTCATCCATAGATGTTGATTTGGGTGAACCAATTGTTGTTCAAGAACGTGTTGTTGAACCAGAACCTGTACCGGTTCCTGTTCAGGTCGCGCCGATGCCGGCACCAACACCAGGAATGATGCCACCAGCACCTGTGCCGGGACAGCCCGCACCTGTGCAGGCGCAACCTGGGACGGTGGGTGCGCCACATCCCGCGCCGACTGTTCAACAGCCCGCACCGGTTCCACAGCAGAATTCTGTACGCGTTGTTCAAGACAGAAAAGATGTGACATTTAATCCAGATCGTGGAACAACGGCCACACCGAAACCAATTACGGCACCGGCACCCAAGACGGCAAAAACACCGACTAAACCGAAACCGGCACCAAAGCCGGCGGCCCAGAAAGTTGCAAATGGTGGTTGGTATGTTCAATTTGGTTCGTACAGTACACGTGCCGCGGCCGAAGCGTCTGAAAAGAAAATCCGCAGTGAACATCCAAGTTTGTTCAGTGGAAAACAATTTGTGATTTTGGCGGCGGTGTTGCCGAATGGACAAACCACATACAGATTGCGTGTCGCGTTCGCAACATCGGGTGATGCAAATGGGTTCTGCCGTAATGCAAAGTCCGATGGATTGGATTGCTATGTTGCAAAATAAAATTAGGAGTTGAATATGAGACCAGGTTGGCTTGAAATACTTGTTATCGTTTTGTTGTTCTTGATTTTATTCGGGCACAGCAAGATTCCAAATATGATGAAGAATTTGGCAAATGGTATCACGACCTTTAAGAAAGAAATGAAAAAGGACGATGATAAAAAGCCCGCAACAAAGCCGGTGGTAAAAGAATCACCAAAGACCACGCCGAAAAAGCAGGCCAGGGTACGTACCAAAAAGCCAACAAGTAAAAAGAAATAAAAAAACGGGCGACATTGTCGCCTGTTTTTTTACGACTAGATTTATATCTTATTCACGTTTTTCGTGTTCTTCTTGTTCTTCAATTGTCATTGTGGCCAATGGACGCGCCAACATGCGTGCCAATCCAATTTCATCGCCAGATATAACACTGTATCCATAAGTGCCATTTTCAATACGATCCAGTGCGCTGTTTATTTTAGCCAGCAAATTGTTTGCACGTTCTGCGGTGCGTAATGTCATTGTGTTTTCCTGTTCAGATATGGCGATGTCCAAATCGTCACCTGTGATATTTGCGTTTGTTTTATTTGCGTTGCTGATATAATTCAAGGCGGACGCATTTTGTTGCAAAATCTCTTCCTTTTGTGATGTCAACAAACGATAAAAATACGCCAAATGTTCTGGACACATATATGGTTCCGATTTTTTGGGAACATACTTTGGTGCCAATTCAATGTTCATGTAATTCTTCTTCGCCATTTTAGGATCCTTTTAATTCCATAATCCAATCAGTTAATGTATCTTGGTCCATCAGACCACTGCGGGCTTCTACCAATTCGCCATTTTTAAATGCCAATACGCTTGGGATTCCACGAATGCCGAAACGTGCAGGAGTACGATTGTTTGTATCACTGACTTCAAATTTAACAAAATTTACATCACCCATGTCTTCGGACGTCGCCTCAAAAATAGGGCCGAACATACGACAAGGACCGCACCATGGTGCCCAAAAGTCAACCAGAGTCAATGCGCCACCTATCATTTCGGTGAAGTTTTCATCTGTTGCGTGCTTTACCGCCATATTTTTTCTCCTTTGCTGTTGATATTTCACACAAGTGTATTATAATCTAAACAAAAAGCAAGAGAAAACGTAAAATGAATAAAATCATATACTTAGATGCAGCGGCCAGTGCATTAAAACCAGATTCTGTTATAAATGCCGAGGCAGATTTTTTGTATAATTCTTATGCAAATTCTGGACGTGGTGTTTGCGCGCGCGCGACTGCGGTTGATGATATGATTTCGCATGTTCGTGATAAAGTTGCAGAATTTATAAATGCAAAATCAAATCAGATTGTGTTTACATCAGGTGCAACAGACGGCCTTAACAGGATTGTAAATATTTTATTATCACAACCATGGTACAGTTCGTCATCTGTTGTTACAGTATCAGATTTGGATCATCATTCGGCCCGGTTACCATGGGAAGCCGCATTACATAACGGCAAAGTGCATAAAATGTTGCGGTGTGAACTGGATGAAAACATGGATATTAAAATTGACGCGATTCCTAAAACAGATTTTTTAATTATAACTGCTATGTCTAATGTATTGGGGCGCGCCCAAGATGTTCAGAAAATAATCGCATCCGCACGTGCAAAAAATCCAGATGTTATAACTATTGTTGATGCATCGCAATATGTTGTGCATCATAAAATTGATGTAAAAAAATGGGATTGTGATTTCTTGGTGTTTTCTGGTCATAAAATTGGTTCGGATACAGGTGTTGGTGTTTTATATATCCGCGATTCAGAAAAATATTTTCCAGATAAATTCGGTGGTGGAATGGTATCATCGGTTGGCAATATAAATATTGCATCCAAGGCCGAACATGGCGCGTGGATTTACGAAAATGAAAAAGATTCCTGTTGGGTTACAGAATCTGCACCAACCAAGTGGGAGGCCGGAACTTTACCGTTGACCCAAATTGTTGGGTTGGGTGTTGCCATAGATGAATTGAATAAAAAGCGGCCTGATTTAGATTTAATAAAATATGCATATGATGAATTGGCAAAAATGGAAAAAATTAAAGTCATTACATCGCGTGATGCCGCAATATTGACTTTTGTCGTACCAGATATGCATCCATTAGATATTGGTGCATTGATGGGTGCAAAAAATATTTGTGTGCGTGTTGGAAATATGTGTGCATCATGGATTCATAAATATTTGGGTGTTACCGGGTCTGTGCGTATATCAGTTGGTCCATGGAATACAATGGATGAAATAAAACAAACGGTTGATGTAATAAAACAAATTGTGAAATAAAATGGCATTTACAAAGGACGATATTATAAACGCATTGAAAACCGTATACGATCCGGAAATTCCCGTAAATATTTGGGACATGGGTTTGGTATATACCATAGATATTTCTGAAAAACAGGTGCGATTGGAAATGACTTTTACCAGTCCGACATGTCCGATGATGGAAGAATTATTGGCCCAGGTCAAAGATGTTGTATCAAAGGTTGTTGCGCCAATTCCAGTAAAGGTTGATTTGGTATGGGACCCAGCGTGGGATTTATCTCGTATGTCTGATGCGGCAAGAATTGAATTAGATTTAACAAACAGTGGTTGGTAAAATGAGCTTTGATGATATAAAAAAATTACTTGGAATGTTGGATGACCCAGCCATGCGGTTAGAGGCGGTTATGGATTTAGGTAACAATCTGGGGCCGATTCCAACGGATGCCGTATGCAGCGAAATTACGGGTTGCACATCTTTTGTGCAAATATGTCGCAATGGTAATAAATTTTATGGTTCGGCAGATTCGGCGATTGTTCGTGGAATTGTCGCAATTATTTTATCCATGGTTGATGGAAAATCACCTGATGAAATAAGACAAATGAATTTGGGCAAGATGTTCGCAGAATTAAACATAAACATTGGGGCGGCACGATTGAATGGTGTTGCTTCTATGATTCGGTTTTTACAGAATTTATAATTGGTTGTTTATTTTTTTGTGAAATGTCCAATTTGTGATATAATGCAGGAATAAGATTCTATTCAGGTGATGACATGAACGAAGATGCGAAAATGTTTCATATCGGTATTGCAATGTTGGTTGTAATGTTCATTGTGACAATTGCATTACAGGTTTGTTATCGTGTGCAAAATGATTCACGCCGCAGTATTCACCAAAAAATTATCCAGACCCAGAAAGATTTCGCGGTCGCCCAGGCAAATTTTTCGGCATACGTTCGTCCAGAAATATTACGAAATTTGGTATCAAATGTTGTCCCAAAAGCCGAAGTCATAAGTTTTCATAAATCTGTTGAAATTCAAGAATTACCTGATAGGATGGAAAACAGGTAAAAATGTTTGAAGTAGGAAAGGATATCTTGAAACACGAATATTCAAGTGGCAACGCCAGTACCAAAATGGGACGGCGCCTGCGTTATGTGCATATGTTTTTCGTGTTATGTTTCATCGGGTTCGGGGCGCGGACAATTTGGTTCGCCATAGAAGGTACAAATCGTGTGCGGCCGTCTGATAATGGGGCGGCGTGGTTGGTTAATCGTGCCGATATAGTTGATAGAAACGGTGATATATTGGCAAAAAATGTAATGTCAGGGCATATAACGTTGCGTCCACAACAGGTTAAAAATCGTGACGAGGTTGCGCAATTAGTTCATGATGTATTGCCATATGAATATTCTGTGTCCGAAGTTTTATCGTTATTAAATTCTTCGCGCCGTTTTATATATCTAAAAAAATACGCTAATGATGCCCAGCGTGAAAAAATACTTAGTGCGAATGTTCCAGGGCTTGGGGTGGAATCTATCCAAGCGCGCAAATATCCGAAACGCCGGTTGTTTTCGCATGCGGTTGGTTTTGTCGGTAATGATGGTACGGGTTTAGAGGGCGCCGAACGTATATATGATGAATACCTGCGCGACAGTCGTGAACCGTTGCAATTATCACTGGATTCCAGAATCCAATCTGTGTTTTATGAACAATTGTCTGCTGCGATGCAGCGGTACCAGGCAAAAAATGCGATGGGTATGTTGATGAATTCGCGTACGGGTGAAATGATTGCAATGGTATCGTTACCTGATTTTGATCCAGAAAATGTTAGTTTGGATGCGGTATCAAATCGTTTGTTTAAACCGATGCGTGCAACATTTGAAATGGGGTCTATTTTCAAGGTGTTTAATACGGCGATGGCAATGGAAAACGGCATACACAAAGAATACTATGTCAAAGAACCATTCAAAATTCGTGACAAATTTGGTCGGGTTGCCGCCACAATCAGTGATATCCGCAGTTTCCGCCCACCGCGTCCGCACTTAACCGTAGAGGAAATAATGTTGCATTCTTGCAATGTTGGCAGTGCGCAAATTGCACTTGATTTACCAGATGGCACACAACAAGAATTTTTCCATCGTGTGCATTTGGATGTACCATTGGAATTGGAATTTGGCAAAACTGAAAAACCATTAACGCCACGCAGATGGGGACCCACTGAACGTGCAACAGTTTCTTTTGGACATGGTATATCGGTGACCCCGATGCATTTGTTCTTGGCGGTCAATTCAATGACAAATGGTGGAATGTATATTTACCCAACGTTGCAGAAAAAAGCGTTTGGACCATTGCGTGGTGAACGTGTTTTATCGGATGTTATATCGGCACGTTTGCGTGGAATTATGTATCGTATTGCCGAAGAAACCAGTGCAAAACAGGCACGCATATCGGGAATACAAATTGGCGGTAAAACCGCAACTGCAGAAAAACGTATAAATGGAAAAGTGGATAAATTCAGAAATCTAACGGCGTTTGTCGGGATATTCCCGGTGTCTGCGCCACAGTACACCATTATGGTCGTATTGGATGAACCAAAAGGCATTGCCGAAACATACGGATTACGTACGGCGGCATGGAATGCGGTGCCAACTACTGGAAAAATACTGGATGGCATCCTGCCATTGCTATTTGAATAAATTTATATTATAATCATCTTGATAATAAAAAAAAGAGTATAGCGTGAGAAAGATAGTAGAACGATCCATGCTGGGGCATGCGTGGATTGTGGCGGATGGTAACCAAGAGTCATTGGCCACAGAAGATGATTTGGTAAAACGTATTTTAATTGAACGTGGTATGAATCCCGAAGAAATTCCCGGATTTCTGAATCCATCGGTCAAAGATTGTATGCCGGATCCATTTGTTTTGCGTGATTGTGAAACGGCAGTGCATGTGATTGCAAGTGCGATTTATTCCAAGAAAAAGATAGCGATATATGGTGACTATGATGTTGACGGAATAACATCTACGGCGATTTGTGTTCGTTATCTACGTATGGTTGGTGCCGATGTTGTGTGGCATTTGCCAACACGTGAAGGTGAAGGTTATGGATTAAACAAAGAAGCCATAGAAAAATTACACAATGATGGTGTTGAATTACTTATAACTGTGGATTGTGGAATCAGCGGTGTAGACGAAGTTGATTTTGCAAAATCATTGGGTATGCAGGTTGTTGTCACCGATCATCATTCGCCTGATACTACATTGCCAAATGCAGATGCAATAGTTAATCCAAAGCGCAATGATGATGATTCAGGATTGGATTATTTGGCGGGGGTTGGTGTTGCATTTTTGGTTTTAGTCGCGTTAAATCGTGAATTGAAAAATTCTGGTCAAGAAGAATTCATCCAAAAAACAAAGTTTATAAATTTATTGAATTTCTTGGATTGCGTTGCATTGGGGACAATTTGCGATACGATGGCGCTGATTAAATTAAATCGGGCATTTGTATCAACGGGATTAAAGGTTCTAAATTTGCGTCAAAATCTGGGTCTGCGGACACTGATGCATATCGCCCATGTTGATAAAGTAACGGTTTATGCCGCGGGATTTGTGTTGGGACCGCGTCTTAATGCGGCGGGGCGTATAGATTCCGCATCACCGGCGTTGGATTTATTGTTGACCGACAATCCAATTATCGCACTTGATTTGGCAACGAAACTTGACGAGATGAATCAAGAAAGAATAAATATCCAAAATGCGATTATGCTTCAGGCAACTGAATTGGCGGACAAGTGTTGTAAATCTGGTAGGTGCAGTTTGTTTGTGTGCGGAAATAATTGGCATGGCGGTGTGATGGGAATTATTGCCGGTCGTTTAAAGGATAAATATAATTTGCCCGCATGTGTTGCAACGCGTGCAGACGATGTCATAAATGGTTCGGGGCGTTCAATTCCTGGTATAAATTTAGGTGCAATTATACACGATGCGTTGGCGCGTGGGCTTATTAGTGAAGGTGGTGGTCATGCGGCTGCGGCAGGGTTTTCGTTACCGGTATCCAAAGAAAACGAATTTTGTGAATTTTTGGAAAAATCTGTCAAAGAACAATTGAATGGCGTGATGCCGGGTGATGACATTATTGTTGATGCTGAAATGGATGCCGCCGGGGCCACGATGCAATTGGTAAAAAAATTAGAGCAAATGGAACCGTTCGGGCAATCTAATCCGGAACCAGTGTTGGCCTTGCATGGTGCGGTGTTGGATTATGCAACATTGATGGGACATACAGGGGCGCATATTCGTGGTTCTTTGCGGACGTCGGCTGGGGGGCGGTTGGATTTTGTCGGGTACAATTTGGTTGGAACGGCAATCGGTAATTTTTTACTGGACGATGCCAATATAAATACTAAAATTATGGTGTTAGGGCGCCTTAAGGAAAACAACTATAACGGCCGCAAAAGTGTACAATTGACATTGGAAGATATCGCACAATGATAACACAAAAGCAGATAAAACTTTTTGACGAAAAAATATCAAACGCAAAATCTGTTGTGTTATTTGCGCATAAAAATCCAGATGGTGACGCGTTGTGTTCTGTGGCGGCATTGGGGCATTTGATTGAATTAAATTATGGCAAAGAAGTCATATGTATGTATGACGGAAATGTTCCAGATAATCTTGATAATATTCCATTGCGTCGTGATATGCATTACTATGCACGTGTGGACGAAAATATTCCTGTGGATGTTGCGATAGTCATGGATTATGGAATCAAGCGTAATATTGGTGGCCCCCAAAAGTTTTTAGATAAAGCAAAATTTGTCATAGAAATAGATCACCATATAAATGATGACAAGGTTGGCGATTTGTGCGTTGATGATGAAAGTGCCGCGGCCACAGGGGAAATAGTATACGAATTAATGCGTTTATTAAAATGGAAATCAGATTTAATGGTTTTGACGCTTTTATTGACCGCGATTGTTACAGATACTGGATGTTTCAAATATGTTAAAAATGGACGTGTATTAGAAATTGCTGCGGATTTGGTTGACGGTGGTGTAAATATTCAACGCATCATAAATGATTTATCAAATAAACCACGTAAAACGGTTGTCACAGAATCTTTGGTCGCGGGCAGTGCAGAATTCTTTTATGGTAATAAATTGGCGATAGCAATTATTGATAATAAACAATACAAGAATCTTGATGGACGTGGCGAAACGGTTCTGGGGTTATTGGGGCAGATTCGCGGATTGGATTATATTGCATTACTGAAAGAACAAAAACCAAATCAAATTGGAATATCGTTGCGTGGCCGGTTCAAGCCAGTGGAACAAATTGCGGTTGAATTTGGTGGGGGTGGACATGAATTTGCCGCGGGCGCGGTTGTGAATGATACATTGGATAATGTAAAGAAACGTTTGTTGGCGTTATTTAAGGAGGTTATAAAATGAAGAGAATATTTGTTGCTATGATTTGTGTATTTATGGCGTTTGGTGCGTTCGCGGCAACGGATAAAGCGTTGGTTGCAAATGCAGAAAAATATCTGAATTCTATTACAGGTATAACAGGTGATTTCGTTCAAACAAATAAGGGTAAAAAGGAAAAAGGAACTTTTTCTATGTTGCGCCCAGGACGCGTTCGTTTGGATTATAAAAACATGCCGGTGCAACTTATGGCGGACGGTTCGGATTTATATTTTTATGATAAGTCATTGGATCAAATTACAACCGTGCCGTTGACCAGTACGCCTGCGGGGATATTGGTACGCAAAAAGATAGATTTGCAAAATGCAGATATAAATGTTGTTGATACGGCGGTTGGCAAAACGACGTTTGCATTGAAGATGAACCTGCGTGGTCAAGAAGGTTTGGGCACCATGGTTATGGTGTTTAATAAAAAACCGGTATCATTAAATGCCTGGACAATCATAGATGCGGTTGGAAATAAAACAGATGTTTCATTTAGTAATCTAAAAACAAAAACGGATTTTGGTAAAAATTATTTTCAGGTTCAACGTCATAAAACGGTTAATACCAGTGGCGGTGATGATTTCTATGATTAAAAATGTTTGGAATAAGTTGGGCGGAATTTATTGTCATATTATTGGTTGCTGTTCTGGTTATACCGGTGCGGTATTGGCCTGATGTGGCGCGTTGGTTGGCGCGGGTTGTAAAATTTATACGATCGCTTATTTGGAAAATAACCGATGCATCAGAACAAATCAAAGAACAAATAGATATGGAAAAACCCATAGATGATATAATAAATACAACCACCAAAGATGTGCTGGACACAATTTCTGTAAAAAAGCCCGGTAAAAAACGCAAGGATGCAAAATGAAAAAAATGACGATGATGCAACATTTTGCAGAACTGCGCCGACGTGTTTTATGGACGGTGGGATTCTTTGTTTTGACATTTGGTCTTGGGTGGTTGGTTGCGCCATATATTCAAGAATTTTTAACCAGTCCGCTGATTGCGGTGTGGGATGACGCACAAATGCTCTATACAGGGATAACCGATGGGTTGATGATAACGTTGTCATTGGCATTATTGGTTGCAATTATGTTAACAATTCCGTTTGCGTTATATCAAACATGGGCGTTTGTTGCCCCTGGGTTACATCAAAATGAAAGACGTTTTGTTTTGCCAATATTTATACTTTCGCCATTGCTATTCATTACGGGGGCGGCATTTGCTTTTTATGCGTTGTTTCCAACAGTGTTCAGGTTCTTTATGAACTTAAATGAAATGGCACCTGTGCCGGCAATAATCATGCCGGCGGTTCGTGATTATTTGGGGTTTGCAATCGGTTTGTTAAAAGTATTTGGAATAGCGTTTCAATTGCCGTTGGTAATGGTTCTATTAAATCGCATTGGGGTGTTGTCGCGCGACAGCGCGGTCAAAATGCGTCGCTATGCCATTGTTATAATTGCTGTTGTTGCGGCAATTTTGACCCCCCCGGATGTTGTATCCCAGATATTATTGGCATTACCAATGTGGGCGTTATTTGAAATCAGTATTTTATTTATGAAAAAAACAGATGCATAACTTTTTGCCCTAACATATTTATTTTATGTGTTTTTTATGATATAATTTTTGCATGAGAAAAATTTTCTGGGGAATTTTAGTGGCGGTGTTTTTTGCGGCGTGTGATTTGCAACCAAAAATCACATCGTTACCTGATACGGTTGGCGATTTTATTTCGGCACGTTATCCTGCATTGTTGGCGGACCCAAATACAGAATCAGAAATATATAATTCAGCAGCACGTGACTATGGCGTGTATGCATCGCCTGAATTATACGGGTCAGTAGACATGGGCGATTATGTTAATTATGTTGGGGTTGATGATTATATGTTGCCGGTGGATGATGATACGGATAATGATGAAAATGAATCTGCAGATGAATCGGGTTCCCAAGATATACAACAAGAAGAGGATGATAGACCGGAAGAAACGGAAACAGATGCAAATGATGCATCAGAAGAAGTAGAAGAGATTGACGTCATAGATATTCCTGAATACAAAACAGATGAAATAAATGTCCCGGCGCGTGCGGCAACTGGCACGGTTGTCGTGCGGCGTGGTGATACGTTGTATGCAATTGCACGTGAAAATGGGATGACTTTGGATGAAATTGCGCGTGCGAATAATTTGTCTGAACCGTACACGATTCGGATAGGGCAGGTTCTAAAAATAAAAACCGAAACACCGATAAAAACAGAGGTCAAGCCAGCCCCCAAGGCAGAAAAAGAAGTTGCAAAAGGAACCCCAAAGCCAACACCAAAGCCGGTTAAAGAAGTCACCAAGTCTGAACCAAAACCCACAAAAGAAGTCGCAACAAAAAAGACAGAACCCAAGGTTATAAAGTCAGAACAGCCGGTCAAATCGGAACCCAAGGCCCCAAAAGATATTCGTGTGCCAATCAAAGATATTACGGTTGCGCGTGGTGATACTTTGTATTCTATTTCGCGTAAATATTCTGTGCCTGTAAATGATTTGGCGGTTATGAACGGATTGTCGGCGCCGTTTTCATTAAGTGTGGGACAAACATTGCATGTGCCCGATTTACAGGTGCGCATGGCGGACACGCCCAAGAAACCCACAACCACAACGGTCAAGGTATCGGATAAAAAGGTTGAAACAAAAAAAACAAACATAAAAGAACAACCGGTCAAGAAAGCAGATAATAAAGTTGTCAAACAAGAACCGGCGAAAAAAGCAGAGACAAAAAAGGCAGAAAACAAAAAACAAGAGACAAAAAAGACGGTTAAAACCGAACCCAAGAAAACAACTGAACCCAAACCCACAACCAAAACGCCGAAAAAAACAGAAGCACCAAAGATAGTGGCACGTTCTTCGTCAAAGTTTTCGTGGCCGGTGCGTGGCAGTATCTTGTCGCATTATGGGGCAAAAACGGGCGGATTGTACAACGATGGTATAAATATATCCGCGGCGTTGAATACATCGGTTCTGGCCGCAGAAAATGGTGTTGTCGCGTATGCCGGGAACGAGGTTCGTGGTATGGGTAACCTGGTTATTATTCAACATGCAGATGGGTGGATGACGGTTTATGCACATATGAATTCTATGACGGTGCGCCGCGGTGCACGTGTGTCGGTTGGTCAAAAAATAGGTACAGTTGGAAAAACGGGCAAGGTCACAACCCCACAATTACATTTTGAAATTCGTAAGGGTACCAAGGCATACAATCCGGTAAATTATTTAAAAAAGTAAAATAATGTTCAAGTATTTGGTTATAACATTGGTGTTTTTTGTCACATCTAATGCCATCGCAGAGGATTTATCATTGCAACGGATTCAAGATTTGGTTGATACCAGCAGTGTCGTATGTTCTGGAATATCTGATGAAATATCGCAGGTTGCAAAAATATCAAAAGTAAATACAGCGGTGACGGCGGTTGGAACGGTTGCCGCGGGTGGTGCATTGGTTGCCGGAATTAAAAAATCCCAAGAAGAAGAGGAAATAGAGAAATTAGTCAATGAAATCTGCGCAGCTGGGGGATGCACCGCAGACGGAATCAATAAAATGAGCAATGAAGTATTTTTGAATAATGTTTTGCAACCAATGGCAAAAATTTCAGAATTGCAACAACGTATACAAAAATCAAAACGTTTGGGTAATTGGCGTACGGGGCTATTGGGGGGAACAATCGGAACAAATTTGGTGTCGGCCATAATGTCTGGAATGAATTCAAACCAATCTGATTTAATTCAGCATATTTCGGCATGTAATGAGGTCGTTAATCAAATTAAGGCAGCAAGTGCGCAATTGGTCAATGTAGATGTGAATCCATTGGAGAATGCCAATATTAGAAAGTTAAACAACATAAAAAATCATTGTGGAAATATAGATACAGCAAGTGTTGAAAAAATAGAAAAACGTATGAAGGGGGTTATGGGTACCAGTGTCGCAGGTGTGGTTATTGGCACAGTAGGAACGATAACCAGTGCATCGGCTAATTCAGATAAATACATGGACATAAATAACAAGATGACATTGACGGACGAAGAGCGGAATAAACAGAAAAATCTTAACACAACATCAAATGTTATGGCGGGTGCTAATGTTGTGACGGGTGCCGTAGAGACGGGATTAAATGTTTCGCTGATAAACCTAACCAAAAAACTTATATCCCAGGCACAGTTATGTGAAGAGGTGTTACGATGAATACTGTAAAAGTATTTTTATGGTGTCTGTTGCTGTGGCCCATGGTGGTGCATGCAGAATGGATTGGAACATCAGATAAAAGAAGGTATGTAACCGATGAAGAGAAAATGAAATTTCCATATAACACGGTTGTGCGTTTTGATAATGGCAGCACATCCACAGGTACTTTTGTTTCCAAAAATTTAATTTTAACATGTCGGCATTGTGTTGATGATTCTGATAGTATAGATTATTATACAACCGATGGAAAAAAACATACAGGTTTTGTTTTTGGGGTAAGTAAAAATGCGGATTATGCCCTTGTGGCAACGACAGATATTTTTGATGGTGATGTCCCTGGTATGTACGCAAAAACAAGTTATGCAGGTAGTGTTAAGCGTATAGGTTATGATAATTTGAAAGTATTATCCGATGATGAATTAACGGTGATAAAAAAATCTGTTGCAAATATTCTAGCAAACCCGCGCGAAAGTGACGCTGGGTTAAGTACCGCTGATAAGGTAATGTCAATGATGATTGATTTGGAAATTGATTTGTTGTTGAATCATAATTGTTCAGATTCAAATAGTAAGGGATGTGTACATTGTGTTGGTGATAGGCAATGTATATTTTGGGATAATCACAATTTGAAAGTGCAGGATTCCTGTACAATTGTTTCACTTAGTGACGGAAAATTGAAAACCACATGTGCTGGAACAAGTGGCGCATCTGGATCTTCGTTATTAAGTAATTCTGATAATAATATTCGAGGAATTCTGGTTTCGGTGGATCCAAAATTTGAAATTGGTATCAAAACGCAACCAACTTCTTATGCAGTTAAACCTGAAGATTATTATGAATCGGTTAATATAGGAATAGATAAAGTAGAAAAAATCGTTAATCAATAAAACAAAAACCGACATAAAGTCGGTTTTAATTTTTGGTGGGCGCATGGGGACTCGAACCCCAGACCCACTGATTAAGAGTCAGTTGCTCTACCAACTGAGCTATGCACCCGTGGATCATTTGACCCGCTGATTATATACCTTTTTTTATAAATTGCAAGTTGAAAACGCTGAATGCCGTATATGCCCGCGTTCCCAAGGTATCCATACCTATGCAAAGTTGGTAATTCCCATGATATTATCATTGTGTCCAAGAGTGTATAAAACACCCGGAAAGAAAAACAAAAAGGAGAAAAAATGAAAAAAGTCGCAATTCCTGTCTTGGCCGCAATTGTTGCATGCCCAGCCATGGCCGGACAACATCATCAAGAATCTTTTTGGGATACGTTGAATCCGTATATGGGTTTGCGTATCGGGGCAGGTTATACAAACCATAATTACAGTTTTAATGGTAAAAAAGAATCTTTGACCGATGAAGAAATGCATGGTCGTATCGCACTTGGGTTAGCTATGTGGTGCAATAGAGCACGTACCGAAGTTGAATGGTCATTGTTTACAAAAATGAAAGACGATGCAACATTTGGTGCCGACCGAGTCAAAGTTGATACCAAATTGCAGACATTGTTGATGAATGCCTATATGGATTTGGGCGACTATAAAATGGTACGTCCTTTTGTTGGTATGGGTGCTGGTGTCGCATTCACAGATGTTACACGTGATGTTGTTGGCGTAGGATCCAAAAGCCATGATCAAACAGGATTTTCGGCAATGGGAACAATGGGGGTAACCATAGATTGGAGCATGTTTGCCATTGATATGGCGTTCCGTTATACCTATGCTGATATCAATTCCGGCCTGCATAACTTCGGTGGCGATATTGGTATTAGATATATGTTCTAAAATTTTAACATGGTGTTCTGGAAAGCCCCGGATTATTGGCGGGGCTTTTGTATGAATCCCTGTGTAACATAACAAATCTAATGGAGGTACAAATGACAAAAGCAGTAGAAAAACTTACAAAATGGACAATCGCACTTGGTGCGGTTTTAATGCTGGCCGCTTGTGGTGGGGGATGTGGTGGTGACCATCATGATATGCATAAACATCGCGGACATCGTGATATGGCTGAACCCCAGGAAGTCGTCGTATACGAAGCCAGTGAAACAATAGTTGCCGAAGTTCCAATGGCAAATAAAATGAAGGCGAAAATGTACACCCGCAGCAGCACAGGCGGCACATCAGAAATGGGGTATGTTAAATTTGCACCTGCAAATAATGGTGTAAATATGATGGTTGATGTTAAAGATTTGCGTGTCGGCAAAGATTACATGGTGAAAATATTCCCATGTGGCAATTGCAATGATTACAGTTGCTGTTCCACCCAGTGTCTGAATATTAACACGCCGGTATTATCAATTGATGCGCCGGGACGTTTAACCCAGACGTTTTATATCCCCGGTGTCAGTTGTTCTGATTTAGACAATGCAAAAATCGTATTTATGCGTGATGGTGGGTACAAAGCCGCATGGGGTAAAATTAAACGGGTTTCACAACAATAAAATTGTATAAAATGGCGAATATTTTACCACCCAAATTTGGGTGGTTTTTTTACTTTAAGAAAGAAATCCTGTATGCTAAACTCATGCATTATGAAACGTGTTGTAATATTTTGTGCATTTTTATTTGCATTTTGTTCATTGAATGCATTTGGTGTAGATGGTGCATTATATTATTCTGGAACCGTATCGCCAATTACTTCTGACCAAGTGATAGAAAATGATATTCATATAACGGGGAATACGGTATTGGAAAACAATGGTGTGATACTTGGACATATTTATTTTGATGGCCCATTTAACTTAACCATTATAAATCATAATAGTATAGAAAGTGTTTTTACTATGTATGACAATGCAACAATTACGCAATTGATATCGTCCACCGCAGATATTAATACAATTGGTAATGCAACAGGATACACTATCAATGTGACAAATGCAGATGGGCTGGATATCGCGGATGTACTTGCGATATCTGGTAATGCGTCCGAGATAAATATAGCGAATTCTACGATTTTCATAGACGAACCCCATATAAACTTTGATATACCAATACATTTAAATAACAGTGTTTCTTTTGTTGTTGATGGATCTCGTTTGGGCCAAACTTGTGTATTACTTACAAATATTCAAGGTAATGCATCTGGGACAGAAACAATAAATGTAGATTCAATGTATGCTGCAACATCTGATGTTGTGGATGGTATATTAAAGGTGACATTTGAACGTCAAACAAATTATTCAATTGTGTTTGGTGGGACATTTGGTGAATATTTGGATTCTTTGCGTGATGCGGATGCCGATGATAGATTCATTAGACATTTAGACCGGGCAAGAGACAGAAATGAATTGAACAGTATCATTGCGAAATCGGCGCGTGTAAATTCTATTTTATTGACCAAACCATTACGAACGTTTAATGCGTTAAATGATGTTCGGATATTCAATGATTCTGATATGATGGCGACCATAAAACCATTTTATATTTATTCTGATGAATTCAGTGGTTGGGGCGGATATGTAAATATATCTGGCAATGTTTATAATAATGTGTTTGCAAATATTGGAATACATGGTGGCAGGTTAAATTATGATGGTGAATTGGATACATATAATGCAACGCTATACGGCGGAAACTTTGATGTGTCGTATACAGATAAAGATTTCTATGTCGGTACATATGGAACGATGACGTATGCAAATTTCAATGATATAAGTGTATTTAAGGATGATAAAATTGTTGAAAATCCGCATGGATTTGCCGGTCGTTTTGGACTGGATTCGGGAATGATATTCAATATATTTGATGATATAAAATTTGCGCCTTTCTTGGGTGGCGTTGTGGATTATGCAAGTATATTGGATAACAGTGATTTAGATTTACACTTGCGTTTGGGGGCAGAAACAATGGTGGCCACAATCCAGGATGGAAATAAATATGGCGTTGGATTGCGTACATATATTCAGACCGATGGCAGTATTTATGCAATGTTAAATTCTAATATGTTATCTATTGCTGATGGTGTTGGTGGCGGAATAAACCTTGGGGTACTGTACAGCGATTCGGTTATATCATACAAGGTGGCTTTAGATATCAAATTTATATTTTAATCTTTGACAAATTCACCGCGTAATGATGCGCGATTTGCCGCAGTGATTTTTATGTCTGCCATTATTGCCGGCATATCGTTTTTAGGTTTGGCAACGATGCACTGTTGCATATATGGGGTGCGATAGATTAAATGACGGCCTGTTTTATCGGGACCTTCACACAAACATGTTAATGTTTTACCAATACATGTTTCATTAAATTCGCGTTGAATTTCGTTAAGTTCAGAATCCAATATTGCAAGACGTTCGCGTTTTATGTTTTCAGCAATTTGATTTGGCATCAGTGCCGCCGCTGTATGTGGTCGCGGGGAATATTTGAAAGAATAAGAATTTATATATTTTACGCGACGGGCAATATCCATCGTTTGCGCAAAATCGTCATCTGTTTCACCAGGAAAACCAACGATGAAATCACTGGATATTTGGATGTCTGGACGTGCCGCACGCAATTTTTCTATGATTTCAAGATATGAATCCAAACTGTATGGGCGGTTCATACGTTTTAATACGTCGGGCGATCCACTTTGGATGGGCATGTTCAGAAATGGCAATAATTTTGGTTCGTCCCGGAACATTTCTATCAGGTCATCTGTCATTTCTGTTGGATAACTGGAAGTAAAGCGTATACGGCGTATTTCTGGGATTTTTGCGGTTGCCCGAATTAAATCAGATAAACGGAAAATCTTGCCATTTGCATCAGTATATTTATATCCGTTTACATTTTGCCCAAGGAAACAAATTTCTACGGCGCCGGTTTCGGCCGCATGCATTGTATCACGCATGACATCATCATACGATCGTGAAAGTTCTGGACCGCGTGTATACGGTACAATGCAATATGTACAGCAATGGTTGCATCCTTCTTGAATTGGAATATATGACACGGTTGGTGCATGTTCCAATTGTGGCATTTCATCAAATTTTTCAAGCCCAGTTAAATCAATATTTAACAGTTTGCTGTCCGGGTCTTGCAAAATTTGCGGCAAACGATGATAACTTTGTGGACCCAATACAAAGTTCAAATCCGGCATTCTGCGAAATGCGTTACGACCGACTTCGCGGGCGACACAACCAACAATACCGAATATGGCATCTTGTTTTTTTATGTCACGTATACGTCCAAGTTCTGAAAATACTTTATTGGTTGCTTTTTCCCGAACAGAACACGTGTTTAATATTATTATGTCCGCATCTGCAACATTTTTGGTTGCAACCATGCCCTGTGCATTCAACATAGCGGCAATGCGCCAGCTGTCGTATACATTCATTTGGCAACCAAAAGTTTTAATAAAGTATTTTTTCATTTATCTGCGTTTCCCATAAGTTTTTCTTTGGTTCCTTGCCTGGGCTGAATGGA
This sequence comes from uncultured Pseudomonadota bacterium, assembly GCA_902771695.1. Taxonomy (GTDB): domain Bacteria; phylum Pseudomonadota; class Alphaproteobacteria; order Rs-D84; family Rs-D84; genus Enterousia. The sequence continues at coordinate 173,286 of CACXXP010000001.1, forward strand.
TTTCGCCGATGACCTTGGTTGGGGCGTCATCTGATGGTGCAATCTATAAGTTGGTCCCAAAATTATGTCGTAAATAATTTCTATTCTTTGTGGGGTATCATCCATTTTTACATCCTTTATTTGCATGTTGTTCTGTTGAAAAATCTTTGCGAATAAGCCATTTTAGCACAATTATATTTTCCAAAAACATTGTTGTGTGTGAAAGTTTTTTCCTGTTTCTTCTTTTTCGCCTTGGGTTTTGAAATCACTATATCTGGCAATATGTCAGATATATGTTCCAAACGTCTAAAAATATATTCCTTTTGTTCTATTTCTTTGCGTAATGTTTCTTCTGGTTTTGGGGCGTCACTGGGCATCACAACAATTGTTGCGCGTTTTATATCATCAGTTACCACGATGCCACGCATGTACATCAGTAATGCGAGTTTTTCACGCATTTTCTGGTCGGCATCTGGTGATATAAATGCAAGAATTTCAGGCATACATTATCCTAATTTTTTCTTTAAGATTTCATTTACAACACCCGGATTGGCTTTACCCCCAGATGCCTTCATAACATTACCCACAAAGAATCCAAGTAATCCGACCTTGCCAGATTTATATTGTTCAACCTGGGATGGATTGTTCGCGATAACTTCGTCAATTATTTTTTCAATTGCACCGGTATCGGTGATTTGTTTCATGCCGAATTTGTCGGCGATTGCGCGTGGTGTGCCGGTTTCGCCATCCAGCATTTTGATAAAGATATCTTTGGCCTGTTTCCCGTTGATTTCAGATGCGGATACCATATCAACCAATTCAGCCAAATCGGTCGGTGTGATAATACGCATGCCATCAACGACACCAGATTTTTCGTTTGTAATATCGTAATTTTCCGGATGTGCAAACAGTTCAGAAATCATCCAGTTTGCAATTCCTTTGGCACGTTCGGTTTTGTCACCAACCGCCAAATCAAACCAGTGTGATATATCAACTGTTTCGGTTAAACGTGCGGCATCGTATTCAGACAGACCAAATTTTTCAATATAACGTGCACGTGTTGCGGTTGGTAATTCCGGCATGGTTTTGCGTATACGTTCAATTTGTTCATCTGTGATAATCAACGGCAATAAATCTGGATCCGGGAAATAGCGATAATCCAAAGCGTCTTCTTTACTGCGCATTACCGAAGATGTTCCGTCATCTTGGTGATACCGCAAAGTATCTTGGGAAACAGTTCCGCCATTTTCATATATTTCAATTTGTCGGCGTGCTTCGTTTTCAATGTGATTTTTTATAAATTTGAAAGAAATCATGTTTTTTGTTTCGGTGCGCGTTCTGAATGTTTTTTCACCAACTGGACGAACCGAAACATTTACGTCTGCACGCATGGAACCTTCTTCCATGTTTGCCTTGGATACGCCAAGTGCGCGGGCAATTTCACGAATTTGGCGCAGATATCTTTCTGCTTCGTCTGGGCTTGTTATATATGAATTATTTTCTGGATTTTTAATATCTAATGCTGTCACGATTTCAAGCAACATAACACCAGACCGATTCAAGTCCACGAAAGATTTTGTTGGGTGCATATCGTGTTTGTTTTTCGCGGCGTCTTGTTCCAAATGTGCGCGTTCAATCAGAATTTTTTTCGGATTTCCATCGTCATCCATAATTTCAATCCAACCATGATTCACCACGGCTGGTTCACTGGTGGCCTGGGTAATCTGATAACCTTGGGGCAGGTCAGGGTAAAAGTATTGTTTACGGGCAAAACGGCTTTTGTGTGCGATTTCTGCGTTTATGGCCAGACCGAATTTAATTGCCTGGTCAACACAATATTCATTAAGAACTGGTAACATGCCCGGCATAGCCGCATCAACAAACGATACCTGGGTATTTGGGGTGACCGTCGGATTATAGTCCGCGGATGCGCCACTAAAAATCTTGCTTTTAGACAGGACTTCTATATGTGTTTCCAAACCAACTACGACTTCCCAATCTCCTGTTTTGCCTTTTATTGTAAACATTTTTCTTTTTCCTTGCTTTTTTGTTTTTTGTACTTTATTATACCTCTCACGGATGGCCAGATAGCTCAGTTGGTAGAGCAAGGGACTGAAAATCCCTGTGTCAGTGGTTCGATTCCACTTCTGGCCACCATTTTTTATTTCCCCATAATCTTTGTCGGTCGATTATCTATGCCTGCAAATTGTTCAATATGTTTGGCCAATTGCAATACACGCACATCATCAAACATCTTGCCAACAACCTGCATTCCCAATGGCAAATTATTTGATGCCATGCCACATGGGACGCTTACCGCCGGCACGCCCGCCAGGTTCATTGCCACTGTGAACAAATCCAAAGCGTAATATTCCAATGGTGTCATATCTGAATCCAAAGGCATCGCTGTTCCTGCACCAGCCGGACACACAATCAAATCACATTGTTCAAATGCGCAATTGAACGCGTCCGCAATTAGACGGCGAACACGTGCAGCCTGCATGAAATATACTTCGTATGATTCAGATGACAACACCGCCGTACCGATAATCATACGACGTTTGACTTCGTCACCGAAACCAGCGGCACGGGTCTTTTTGAATGTGTCATAAATATCGTTGCCCTCTACCCGCAGGCCGTAACGCACGCCATCATATCGTGCCAGGTTTGATGACGCTTCGGCTGGGGCGATTATATAATACGCCGCCAATGCATCCAAAATGTTTGGAATAGAAACCTCAACAATTTCTGCCCCGGCGGATTTCAAATCTGCCACGCGTTTTGTGAACAGGTTCTTCATATCATCAGAAATTTTTACATCATTAAATTCTTTGATAATCCCAACGCGCAATTTTTTACCATCACCCAAAACAGGTTGCAATGGTGTACCCAGGTTTAATTTAACATCGCTACTCGTTGAATCTTTTGGATCGTGTCCCGCCATCGCCGCCAGCAATAATGCGACATCGTCAACAGTACGCGCAATTGGTCCCGGTGTATCCAGTGATGATGCAAACGCAACGCATCCCCAACGTGAACACAGACCATATGTTGGTTTCATGCCAACCAGTCCGGTAATAGAGCAGGGGAAACGTATAGACCCACCTGTGTCGGTTCCAGTTGCACCCATCGCCATCCCGGATGCGACGGCGGATGTTGAACCACCAGATGAACCACCGGCGGTAAGGTGTTTTTCCATTTGCCATGGATTTACCGGCGCACCAAAATATGATGTCTTGGAAAATGTTCCCATTGCGAATTCATCCAGGTTTGATTTCCCAAGTAACACTGTCCCGGCATCAATGAATTTCTGTGATACCGTTGATTCATATTCTGGAATAAAGTTTTCTAACATGTGCGATGCCGCGGTTGTGCGAATGCCCCGGGTCGCGAATAAATCTTTCATCGCGATTGGAATACCGTCCAACGGCGACGCGGTACCATTTTTAATACGTTCGTCCGCGGCGACGGCATCCGCCATTGCGCGTTCGGCCGTAACCGTGATATACGCGTTTAATTCTGGATTGTATTTTTCAATGCGTTCCAGATGCGCACGCGTCAGTTCTGTCGCACTGATTTCACGACTGTTTAATTTCTTTAATGCGTCGGTAATTGTTAAATCTATCATTTCGATTTCTCTATGTTTAATGTTGTCTTATGAAATTTTTTCAGAAAGTTTTTGCATTGTTGTAATTTTCTGCATGCGCGCGGACTATATTTTGGGTCTGCATACCTTGATAAATCTTCAATCTTTTCGATCACAGAATCTGCCAGTTTTTTATTCATTAATGTTACATGATATTTTTTGTGTAATCCTTGGGCCAAATGTGAATCGTCCAACATAGCAATTATTTCTTCGCCATTATCACCATATCGTGTAAGTGCGATTCTTGCATTGCCCGGGTGTAATATTTTTCCACGGCGTGCAATGTGCATTATAATTAAAAACTGTGCCGCCCATTTCGCCTTTTGGGTGTCTTGTTCGTTGTGATATCTGTTATACAGTTCACGAGAATCGTCGTAAAAAAACTTTTCGTTTTCGGTCAACAATTGCGGGATAAAAACATCATGTTCATCGTCTGGTTCATATGCCTTTGCCAATGCATCTTCATAGCAAAGACCATACATTTCACCAAGTTGAGCCAATTGAGTGAAATAATCACCAAAAAATGGATTCTTTGATTTATATGCATCAAGTTTTTGTTGTCGTAATTTTTTCATTTTTTTTAATAACCCCGTTGGATGTATGTTGTTAGACATTTATTTTGTATGACGTTATATAGTAATGTACCACGCCCAACATATACCCTGGGCAATACGTTTACAGATTTACCAATGTTATACGAAAACTTTCTCTTGTACGTGGCGATGACACCGACATTTTTATTTGGGCTTTTATCGGTATGATAAATTTCCAATTGGTATGTCGCATCTTCGGCCGCGCAAAGATTCAACCCTCGATCCAGTGGATCAATAGATACCTGTTCTGTAATTACATGAATGTTGTTTTGCTTTTTTTTTGCCATTGTTTAATCCCCGTCCATAACTTTTGGAACCGCGAAGTATCCACGTGACACGCCCGCCTTGTCGGGAGCATTTGCCAAAATTGCATCACGAATACCGCCGTCGGTGACAACATCTGCACGCAGTGGCAAACTGTGCAATGCCGGGTTTAACATTGGTTCAACCCCAGTTGTGTCAATTTTTTGCAATTTATCCAACCATTCGATTACAGAATCTATGTTCATCTGTTCCAATTTTTCGTCGGGGATTTCAATGTGAATTAAATCTGCAAATTTGTGTAATTGTTGCTTGCTAAATGCCATTTCTAATCCTATTATTTTGTGCAGAGGTGATTATACAATGATTTTAGGCAATTTCAAGGTTTTTAACACACCTGGTCGTATGTTGGGATTAGATTGGGGAATGCGGCGTACGGGTGTTGCCGTATCAGACGAAACACGCGGGTTCGTGTTTGCGCGCACGCCGATTGTGTCAAAAAAACAAGATGAATTGGTGGCCGACGTATTGAATATTGTAAATGCCGAAAAAATTGTTGGAATTGTTATTGGATTGCCACTGCGGATGGATGGAACGGAATCTGAAACGACGGTTATGGTTCGCACATTTGCCGAAAAATTATCGGGTCGGACCGATGTGCCGATAATGTTCATTGATGAAACTTTATCATCCGCCACCGCCCAGGAACAGATGGGGCGTGTTCGCGTTGGTGATATCAAGGAAAAATTAGATTCCAACGCCGCCCGCGTAATACTTGAAAACGCGATTGCTATGATGAAACGGTGATTTAATCTTCGTTTTTATCTGGAATTTTGCCATCGGCCGATAACAGTATCGCAATCCAACGGGTTGAATCAAATTGTGCCGTGATGATAAATGTGGCGACCAGCAGGGGAACACTGAAAAACATCCCGGCAACACCCCATATCAATCCCCAGAATACCAGGTTTATTAAAATTGCAAGTGTTGAAAGGTTTAATGTTTTTCCCGTCAGTTTCGGTTCAATAATATTTCCGAATACAATTTGCAGACCAATCAGACCCAATGCCAACAACACAATTTCATTTAATGTTGCACCTGATATCGCCGCAAACAATATCGGCATCGCACATCCCAATATTGCACCGATTGTTGGAATATAACTTAAAATAAATATTGCAAATGCCCATATTCCCGCAAATTCCAAATCCAAGATATACATCCATGCAAATGATATCAGACCGGTAATCCCGGAAATCAGGGTTTTCATAAACAGATATTTTTTCATGTTTTCGTCAATACTGTGAATGATATATCGCGCTTTTTTGCCTTGGCCACGGTTTGGAAATAACACCGCAAATTTTCTGTGAAATGTACTCTGTTCAATAAACATGAATAACATGTATACAAGAACCATTCCCATAGATGTTGCCAAACGTGCCACCGATGTACCGATGCTGGATGCGATGGATGTTATACTGGGGATTGCGATGGCGGTTACATCCAAACCAAATGTATTTGATATATAATTCCACAGGGAATTAAGACCGGCCTGGATATCGGGCATGACGGCCAACAGTTCTGAAAACATTGGGCGAACACGTGTCGCAAATAAATATATTAATCCGATGAATGTTCCAAAGGCCAATATGTTTGATATGACCTTGAACAACAATTGGTGTTTATCAGTTGGAAACAATTTACGATAATATGTTGCGGTCGCATTTATCAAATACCAAAAAAATGTCGCAACCAACAGAGGAATAAAAATAGAACTGCCCAGCCAAAGTATGAAAATTGCCCCGGCAAACAAAAGAACACCGTTCATTTATACCACCTTTCCTTTTTACATATTATATATGTACTATTCTATCATAACTTTGCCATTTGACAAAGTGGTTATATGCGATGGCGCAACCGCAGATGTGAAATCTGGTTGATGACTGATAAATAGAAATGTCGTATCGCGCATGGAATGCATTACATCTGCAATCTGGGCACGAACCGTTGCATCTGCCCCGGAATCAGGTTCATCCAATATGGCCAGTTTTGGTTTAGTCATTAATAATCGCAACAACATTAAACGTTTCCTTTCACCACCAGAAAAACCAACGTTTACGCACCTGTTTAACCATTCGCGTGGAATATTTAATTGTTCACGTGCAACCTCCAGCATTTCCAGAAATTCGCCCATGGGTAAATCTGTGCCGTCTGTGAAATGACGATGTGCGGCAAGTGAATGTTTCAGAAAACTAATAATCGTTAATCCCGGAATTTCAGGCACATTTTGTGCACCCAAAAATATGCCCAACAGCGAACGTGTCGTTGCATTTTCATTTGTAATATCATGACTATCAAAAATTATTTGGCCGGAATTTATTGTATATTCTGGATTGCCGGCAATCGCCCCAACTAATGTGGATTTTCCTGATCCGTTGTGTCCAGCTAGCAAATGGCGCGCACCAGATTCAACGGTTAAGTTTATATCATTTAATAATTTCTTGTCGCCAAATGATACATTCAGATTTTTTATCTCTAAAATCATTTTTTACCCCCATCGGTTGCAAGTGCCATTTGTATAAGTTGTTTTGATTCAACCAAAAATTCCATTGGTAATCGTGATAATATCGGTGTTGCCATTGAACCAATAATCAGTGCCGTTGCCGTATCTGTGTCAATTCCCGCCATATTTAAATATAAAATTTGTGTTGCATCTATGGCACCGGTTTTGGCCTCGTGTGTTTGGATATTATCAGTGTTTTCATATTTAATGTCTGGCAGGGCATTTGTTATTGCATTGTCCCCGATAATTCGTGTGTCACATTTTGATGCGTTTTTGCCACCGGTTCCCATGAATTGAACCAAACTGCGAAATGTTTGACGCGACCAATCCAGTGCGACGCCGTACGATACAATATTGGATGTCGTATTGTTGCCAATGTGCAACATTTTTGTCCCGGTGTCCGCTTGTTGTCCACGGCGTGTGATGGACAGCGAATAAAAATCACTGGCTGAACCATCGCCGTACAATATTGTTGATGGATATTTCCAGGTCATTGCAGAACCAACCTCAAATTGTGTCCAATCCAGCCGCGCATTTGCATAACATTTACCACGTTTTGTCACAAAATTCAGAATACCGCTGTGGTTATATTCGCCGGGATGCGCATCGCCCGGATGCCAATTTTGCACGGTTGCGTATTTAACATGGGCGTTTGCGTTCACAATAATTTCAACAACACCGCTGTGTAATTGGTGATTGGGACGGCGGGGGGCACTGCACCCCTCCATATAACTAAGTTTGGCACCAGTATCCGCAATAATCAGTGTGCGTTCAAATTGACCAATTTTTGCTGTTTCTATCCTGAAATAACTGGCCAAATCAATCGGGCATTCGGTGTTTGGTGGAATATATACAAATGTGCCATCGGAAAATACGGCCGAATTTAATGCTGCAAAGAAATTGTCGGTTGGTGGAACGACACTGCCCAGATATTTTTTGACCAGGTCAGGATATTGTTTAACGGCGGCGGAAAAAGGTAAAAATATAATACCGCGCGCCGCCAATTCCGCCGTATAGGACGTGTGCACAGATTCACTGTCAATAACAGTGTCAGTTGCCATGCCAAGCAATGCACGTTGTTCACCTTCGGGTAACCCCATTTTTTCATAAGTTTCTTTCAAATCGTCATTATTTACCGGTGTCGGTGTGTTGTAATAATTTAATGACGAATAATCTATGGGGGCGTAATCTATTTCGCCCCAATGTGGTTCTGTCATTTTTTGCCATGCGCGTAATGCCGCAATACGCCAATCGGTTAACCATTCTGGTTCGTCACGTCGCACGGATATTTCACGAACAAGATTTTCGGTTGGCCCCGTCATTTATCACCTTCATCGGCGGTCGTTGCCAATTGGTATGCCTGGGTAAAGAAAGTTAACGACTGACCCAACAGGCCGTTTATAAATGTTGTTGTTAAAATGCCGTCTGGTTCGGTCGCATTAAGGTGATTTAATAAATTTTCGGCCCGGTTCATATAGTTTGATACATTGCGCTTTACCCCGGCATCCAATTTTATTGCCCGACGCAACTGTTCCATAACAAATGGGTTTTTCGCATATTCGTCCAACAGCCCCCCCAATGTCCGCCATAACGGATGTTCAGATGTGTTCCGGGGCATAATGTCCAAAGCCGCAAGAATTGGAATCAGATTTTGCAATAAATCTTGGTATATCATTTCGGCATGTTCTGCGACGGCATTTGTTGCAGATTTGCTTTTCAGTATACTCTGTATTTTCATGATAAGGTTATATTGGTACGAAATATTTTTGTCCATAACCTTGATTTGTTTGTACATTAAAATACCAACCGACATCGTTACAATTACAAAAACAATCAATATCCCAAGTAAAATCAGTAAAAAAGTATCAGACATTTTGTGTTTTCCTTTTGTTATTCGGTTAAAGTATAACATACTTTTTCCGATTCGTTTCATAAAGTTGAAATAATTTATAAAAACAATTGCAAAATGCATTTTTAGGTCTTGCACAGATTCGGTCAAATTGTTATAATAACCAATAGTAAGTGAAGAAAATATCAGGAAAGGAAGAACAATGTTTCGCAAGATTTTAATTGCTGCAATGCTTGCAACTGCCGCTGGGTACTGCTTTGCGGCACCGTTGCCCCAGGTTGTTACATCAGAAGTTTTTTATGACGAAGATGTGGACGAAGATGAAAATACTTTCGTTGAAGAAACGCAAAATAATTATCAACGGGATTATTATCAGGAACCTGTTCAACAAGTTCAGCAAGTTCAGCAGGTTCAACAAGTGCAATATGTACAACCGGCACCGGTTGAAGTCCCAGCGTGGCCGTTGGCCGGGTCTGACGCAGACGTTACGGTGTCTTGTGAACAGGGTGTTTGTTCTAACAAGGCCAATGATAACATTAAAATCGTTTCCAAAATAGGTTCTGATTTGGTTGTGGAAAATAATTTCAACCTTGGGGCGCGTGATGGGTCCGGGTGGTCTGGTGGTGCAAACATGTTGCATGGAAACCAGGTTCCAATGGGGTTTGATTACAGTTGTGAACGCGGTGCCGAAATGCCATTGTTGCAACGTGAGGTTATGGAAGATGATGGTGGCGCGGTTTTGGCGGTTTCTCGTACGGGCAGTGGCGCATGCGCAAAGTATGCAGATGGATATGATGCGTATTTGGCACGTTCTGGATTGACCGAAAGAACTGTGAATGGCGATATGGTGACCGCAGCCGGTGTTATAAGTGTTGATAAAAATGGCGTGGTCAGTATCAAAAGTCAAGATGCCCAAGATACTTTGTTGGTGTCCAACACGATAACTGTTCCGGGACGTTCTTCGCGGGGTGGCTATGGTCAATCACTGATTGCTAATGGTGATGCGACGTTGGTTGCGGGTGAAACAGAAATATCTGTGGATTTATCCGCAGATGCAGAACCGGCAAATACAATCCAAGACCAAGTTCGTTCTTGGGTGGTCGCCAGTGGTCAGACGTTGCGCCAGGTTTTACAGTCATGGTGTGACAAAGAAGGTTGGGATTTGGTTTGGGCAACATCACGTGAATACCCAATTCAAGCCAGTGCTGTATTCAAAGGACGCTTTGTTGATGTGGCGTCGGCGGTTGTACGTAATTTTGGGCGTGCTATCCCGGTTCCATATGCCAAATTCTACAAGGGCAATCGTGTTTTGGTGGTATCTACGACCGAAGAATAGTTAGATAGATAGTAGGAGAAAAATATATGACAAAATATATCAAGATTTTCGCCGCCGTTGTTTCTGTCGCAATCCTTGGGGGGTGTGCGCATCATGAATCGGCCAAGGTTTCGGCATCTGTGGACCAGGACTTTGTCAATGTTTATGATGCATTTGAAATGGCCAAGACACCACGCGCCAAGGTCACCAGCAGTGATACCGTATCTATGTCCGAAGGGGTATGGTTGGGCGATAAATCTATGTTGGTTGAACATAAAAATGATTTGCCATCACAATACGAAACAGATGCAGGTGTGACCATTTTATTAAATGAACCGGTAACATTGCAGGTTTTGGCAAATGATATAAATTCTATCACACATATACCTATTAAAATAGACAGCCAAGTCGCATCTGAAAAATTGAAAAAGACGATGAATGTTGCGTATACCGGAAAATTGTCGGGTTTGCTGTCCCAGGTTGCAACAGATTTGGATTTGCTGTGGTATTATGATAAAACATCAATTGTCTTCTATGAAACGGAAACCAGGACATTTACGCTGTATGCGTTGGGAACGGATGTTTCGTATCAATCATCGGTCCAAACAGATGATGGTAACCAGGTTTTCCTTGAATCTACATTGAAAGAATGGGACGAGGTTGAAAGCACAATAACATCTATTATTGGCAAGGCCGAAAATGCGAACTTTACTGTATCACGCAGTTTGGGAACGATAACTGTGACCGCGCCACCATCGGTGTTGTCGCGTGTTGGTGATTATATTGCACGTCAAAATAAACGTTTGTCGCAATTGGTCACAATTGACGTCAAAGTGTTACAGGTATCAATTTCAAACGATTCGGCATTTGGGCTGAATCTGGCGGCGGCAATTAACTCTGCATCTGGGTTAAATATTGTTGCAAATCCGAAAAATAATTTGGCCACGACCGAAGCCAGTTCTATGAACATCGCGGTTTTGTCCAACAGTGTTTCGTCACTGACGGGTATGACGCATATGGAAAATGGCGCAAGTGTTGCCGGTGCATATACCCAAGACCAGATAAACAATGGGGCTTTGTCTGGTGTCGCAGGCAGCACGGCGTTGATAGAGGCATTGGCAAAGCAGGGTAAAGTATCGTTGGTTACCAATGTGGGTGTGACGACACGTAATAATCGTGTTGCCCCTGTTAACAACACCAAGAGTACCGGATACATCAAACGTTTTGAATCACGTAACTTTACGACGGTTGAATCCAGTACCGTTGACCAGGATAATTTGGAAACAGGATTTTCAATGCAGTTGTTACCGAATATTTTGGAAAATGGCAAGATTTTGTTGCTGTTCAGAATGTCTGTTCGTGAATTGTTAAAGATGGCCACCCAAACAATCGGTGAAGTCACATTGCAGTTGCCAGAAGTTGAAGAACGTAGTTTCATGCAAGAAGTAATTATGGAATCTGGACAAATGTTGGTGGTATCAGGGTTTGAAAAACAAACCAACAATGACACACGTTATGGGTTGGGTGATCCGGACTTTATGTTGCTGTCTGGTTCACGTGAAACCGCGTCGCAACGTGATGTGTTGGTTGTTATATTGACACCACAAGTTTTGGTCAGCCCAATGGATGCAGAACGCAGTATCCAGCAACATTGGGGGGCACCGTTAAATTAAAATAAGAAAAAAGGCCACAGGTGTGGCCTTTTTTGTTGCCAAAGTTTTCAATTAAAAGGTGATTTACATGCCGGAAATCGGAAGTGTTTACAGACATTATAAAAACCATCAATGTTATCAAGTAATTGCCATAGGTAAAAATTCAGAAACTTTGGAAGACATGGTGGTTTACAAGGCACTATATGAATCGGATGAATTTCCATATGGCCAAGTATGGTGCAGGCCATTAAAAATGTGGCAAGAAAATGTTAATGGAAAACCCAGATTTGAGAAGGTTGAATAATTTGCCCCAAGGGTATATTTAATGTGGCTTGGAAAAATTATCTGTGCTATGTTATATGTATACCAAGGAGAAGTTTCGTGCAAGTAAAGATAGATATGCCAGATCCAGATGCGCTAAATAATGGAATGAATAAAGATCTTGAAAAAGGCGTTTTTCAAGCGTTTGTAGATTTGATAAAAATGGATGATAAAATTATTTGGGATCCGGTCGGGGCATTTTTCTGTTTGTCTGGTGGATATCGTATTCAACGTAATGGTATGGATGCGGGTGTGTATGATATTTATGACCAAAAATTCTTTTTAACAAATGAACATATAAATAAATTATTTGCGATTGCCGAAAGGCGAAAGGCGAATCGCTCTCGCGGTTTTTTAGGGCTTTTCGTTAAATATGGTAAATAATATCTTTATTTTTTAATACAACAAAAGGCGTGCATAAAAATGCACGCCAAATTTTTTATTGCTAAATTACGCCAATTTTGCCGCGGCCTTGGTCAAACGAGAAACTTTGCGAGATGCACGTTTTTTTGGCATAACTTTGCCTGCGGCCTTCATCATTTTGCTTTCAGCAGAACGAACGGCCTTTACTGCGGCTTCTTTATCGCCAGATGCGATTGCCTTGACGGCTTTTTTGTTTTCTGTTTTTATGGCACTGCGACGTGCGGTATTAACCGCGTTCTTTTTTGCAGTTACCAAAATTCTTTTCTTTGATGATTTGTGGTTTGCCACTTTATTTTCCTTTTATTTGTTTAAGTTTTTTGTTATTGTATAGAAAACAAACACAAAATCAAGGAAAAAGAACAATGTTGTATGTATTTGGTTTAATTATTGCTTATTTATTGGGCAGTATCCCTTTTGGTGTGTTAATGACACGTTGGTTTGGTCGTGGTGATTTGCGTAAGGTCGGCAGTGGTAACATTGGTGCCGCAAACGCGATGCGGGCGGGCGGATTGCGCGTAGCCGGGTTGGTTTGGATTGCAGATATGGTTAAATCTATCGCCGCTGTTTTAATTGGTATGGCAATGGGTGGTGATGTGTTGGCGGCGTGGTGCGGTTTTGCATCGGTATTGGGGCATTGTTTCCCGATATGGCTGGGGTTTCGCGGGGGCAAGGGTGTTTCATGTTTGTTTGGTATATTATTGGCCATTAATCCATTATTATTTATTATATGTGGTATTGTTTGGTTGGTGGTCGCGTTTTCGTTTGGATATTCGTCACTTGCAGGATTGACAGTGTTTTTTGTTGCATCGGTGCTGGGGTTCGCGATTGGTGGCGGAATTGGTTTGGCAATACTGGCCAGTTGTTTGCTTTGTCTTGTTCGTCATATGGAAAATATAGGGCGATTGATTGGTGGAACCGAATCAAAACTTGTATGGAAATGGAAAAAATAATATATAAATTTTTCCCTTTCGGCTTTATTTTAGGTCTTTTTTGTGGTATAATATACACGATGTAACATGAGGGAGATTTTTATGATTAAACATCTTTTTGTCGCGTTTTTCGCTGTTTTGCCTATGGTTGCGGGGGCTGCAACGGGGCGTGATCCACGTATCGCTGCGTTGGGTATGGCCAACAGTAATAAGTTTGCGCCCGCCCAGGATAGGTCGGCCGGTATTATGTCAAAGAATCAATTGACAACGCCGGATGTATCTATCAGCACAAGCACTGATCGTTCACCAAGTATCAAAGATGATGGTTTCGTTCCTCCGATGCCGACGGCAGAAAATAAAAAAGATAATCGTGATGCAGAACGTGCAGCATGCATTAATAACAATGTTGGCGTTGGAAATACATTTGTTTGGGCGTCACGTTACAGCAACAGCGGCAGTTATGCCACAATGCAAGAAGATACAGAAAATCCGGAAAACAATGTATGTTTTGTAAAGGTTGACATTAAAACGACGGATTCTCGTATAGATGTTTCTGATATGAGAAGTCGTTATTTCCAATGGGGTGAAACAATTGAATGTGGTTCATGGCTTAGTGAAGATGTGTTAAAACAACGCATTTTGGACGCCAAAAAGAAAGGACGTACATTGGCAACAGTCGGCGGTGCCGTTGGTGGTGCCGCGGTCGGTGTTGGGGCAATGGAATTGTTCGGAAACAAACTTATTGGTGGCAAGGTAGAAGGCCAAAAGAACAAAAATTTGTCTGAAACAGAATTGTTGCGTTCACAGTTGTTGGTTATGAAAAAGAACGGCGATTCACGTTTCAATTCCTTTATGACGGAATTAAAGAATCTGAAAAACGAATGCGATAAAATACGTAAGGCCGGTCAAACAGCAGAAGAATGCGACAGATTTGACTATGATGTGTTGTTAAGTTTGTAATCGTTATCGCAAAATATGTACTGATTAGAGAAAACGCCCGGATGGGCGTTTTTCCTTGCTAATGCTTTTAATATAATAATATAGTAAACAGTATGAAAGATTTGTTTGAACATTTGCTGATATTACGTTCACCAAAAATTGGACCGGTGGCGTATAATAATTTATTGCAGAAATTTGATGGAAATGTACATGCGGTATTGGATGCGCTGGGGCCTGATGATAAATTGCGTGATGCGGTAATGCGTGAAATGGATGCGGCGGCAAAATTAAATATACATTTTATTAGTGATGATGATCCCCAGTATCCAAACAGTTTGCGTGAAATAAAAAATCATCCACCAATTATAACCGCACGTGGAAATATAGAAACATTGAAATGCGAATCGGTTGCAATTGTTGGCACGCGTCATGCAACCGCCACAGGAATGGAATTTGTGGCCAATATCGCCAAAGAATTTGCGGCACGCAAAATTGCGGTTGTATCTGGAATGGCAATCGGTACAGATTATGCGGCGCATATTGGTGCGTTGCGTGCAGACGGAAACAGCAATACAATTGCGGTGTTGGCGGGCGGTGTTGATTATATATGGCCAACTGAAAACGAATCATTATATTATGATATATTGGAACGTGGTGTTGTGGTCAGTGATATGCCGGTTGGCTTTGTGCCCAAGGGAACAAATTTTGTACAACGTAATCGTATTATCGCCGGAATAGGTGAAAAATTAGTATTGTCCGAAGCAGATGCAAATTCAGGCAGTATGAAAACGGCCGGTTTTGCGATGGAATATGGACGGCAAATATATGCAATTCCGTCGCATCCTGCGGATTCACGCGCGTTTGGCCCTAATTCACTGATTCGGTCTGGGGCGGCAATTTTGTGTCAAGGTCCCCAGGACTTCTTTGATGATGACAAAATCGGCGCCACGGGGGTAAAAAAATCAGAATCTGAAAATTCTATTTTGGACATGATAGGAACAGTTCCATTATCAGAATCTGTATTGGCAGATGTTGTCGGAAAAAATATTGCGGAAATTAAACGCGAATTAGTTGTGTTAGAATTGCAGGGTTTAATCAGAAAATGTGATTCTGGATATGTCCGTGCATAATTGAAAGTGTGTATATACAGTGTATATACATATGGCGGAAAACAGGGAAAAATCCGAATCGGCGTCAAAAAATAAATTTGAAAAAAATCATTAACATTTTGTTGCAAATGAAAATCAATTTTATAAATTGTTTTTCGTAATCAGATAGGTTTCAAGGTTCTGATTGGAAGGAAAGGTACTTTACAAAATAACAAGAGAGTTGAGAGTAGGGAACATAAAAGAATACTAAATCTTATGAGAATATTGGTTCGGTATGATTTGGTATTTTTATGCAGGTGGCTTTTGCACACTTGCACCGGCAGGAAACTCTTTTGAAACCAAGGAAGGGGAAACGGCATGCAGGCGACATTGATGACAAAGCAGGTTATATCGGCGGACGCAATTAAAAACGAATTGTCCACCAGAATAGATACGGCCGGTTTTTCTGCTTGGATTTCGCCACTTGCGTTTGATGTTTCAGATAATTGTTTAATAATAAGTGCCCCAAATCAATTTACCGCCGATTTTGTTAACGCGACATATTCAGGTGTTTTGAACGATGTTGCAAGTAAATATGGTATGAATGTATGTGTACGTGTTGCATCAACAACGACTGTTATTCGCAAGACCGCAAATGATAACAATGCACAAACATATTCTGCGCCGGTTGCCGATTCCAAAGGAACCGGCGGTTTTGATTCTTTTATTGCATCCGAAGAAAATGCATTTGTATTATCGGCATGTAAAAAGATGGCGGCGGGAACTGCAAAATTTTCACCGTTGTTTATTTATGGTCCGGCGGGTTGTGGCAAAACGATGTTGTTGAATTGTATAAACAATTCGTATGATGGTCGTGTTGTTATGATGTCTGGGGCGCAATTTGTTGCAGAATTTGCCCGTGCATTGCATGATAAAACAATATTTGCGTTCAAAGATTATTGCCGTAATTGTGATACATTTATCATGGACGATGTTCAGGTTTTGGCAGGCAAACGTGCGACATGTGATGAATTTGTTCAGTTGGTTATAGATTTGCGTGACGCAGGTAAAAATATTGTGTTGTCTGCAAGTGCGGCACCAAGTAATTTATCTGGGTTTGATCACAGATTGCAATCATTATTGGCATCGGGATTGGTGGTTGATATCGTGGCCCCATCGCGTGCGGTTCGTCGTGCGTTGTTTGTGACGGCCGGTGTCAGTCAAAAAATCGCTGATTCGATTGCAGGGCGCGTTAGTTCTGATGGTCATGTGATATCTGGTATTGTGAATAAAATTCATGCATACAGCGAATTGATGGGTGATACCATCACAGAAACCGTTGTTGAAAAATTATTGGCCGATACATTAAAGAAATCAAAATCACCGGCTGTGATGGTTCGTTCTATGTGTGAAAAATTGGGCGTTTCATATGATGCGGTTTGCGGAAATGGTCGTGCGCGTTCATTGGTTTTGGCACGTCAAATGATGATGGTTGTATTAAAGAATGTGACGGATATGTCTTTGTGTGAAATTGGTTCATATGTTGGTGGTCGTGATCATGCAACAGTTATGTACGGCATAGACCGTATTGAAAAATTGCAAGAAACTGATTTGGTTATGTCTGCACAAATTGCTCAATTGATAGAGGAATATAAATAATTCATAAAAAATCCTGAAATAAATATCAGGATTGTTTTTCTTTTTGATTGGCGGCCCTGCCGATAAGTTCTTTTCTTGCATCTACAATTTTCTGAACATCTGGTAAAATATCGGGATTAAATTTACCCCAATTACGAGTATGTAAATCAACATCATTTGTTGGATAGAGTGTCATAATTCGTTTACCATTGTTATCCATGTATTCAATAATGGTGCGTGCATCTGGATCATCAAGAATTTTAGATAAATCTGGGAATTGTTTAACCATTTTGCGCGCAAAACGTTCAGAAAACAGAATCGGCATTTCCCCTTCTTCCAACTTAAATGTGGCACCGTTTTTTGTTTCAATTGGCAATAGAACTTTGCCGTCTATCAGGCAATCAAAAGGTCTGTTTGGCACTTCGTTCATATTAATAACATAAACATTTTTAAACGATGCAAATTCTGTCATTTCATACCTCCGTTTTGGTCACAAACGGAAGGTATATTAAATCAAATATCATAAATGTCAACAGATTATACGAATAAATCTTTTACAAATTGGGCGTGTTCCGTGATAAAGCGGAAACGAAATTCTGGTTTTTTGCCCATCAGCTCAGATACAATTGTGCGTGTCTTTTCAGTATCTTCGGCACCTTCGTCGGTACGCGGCGGCAAATCAACACGTATTAAACGGCGGGTTTTGGGTGACATTGTCGTTTCTTTTAATTGGTTAGGCATCATTTCCCCAAGCCCTTTGAATCGTGATATTTCAACCTTTTTATTCTTGTATTTACCATTTGTTAATGATTCTAATTCTTCGTCACTGTCTACGTACATCGATTCGGTACCATAGGTCAATTTATACAGCGGTGGACACGACAGGTACAAATGCCCCCCATAAATCAATTGAGGCATAAATTGATAGAAAAAAGCCATCAATAATGATGCAATATGGCTGCCATCAACATCGGCATCGGTCATGATGATAATTTTTTCATAACGTAATTTTGCATCGTCCCAATCTTTTGCAGTTCCGGCCCCGATAATATCGATCAAATCATTTAATTCACGATTGTTGCCGAATCGTTCATCTGAATTTGACACGACATTTAACACCTTGCCACGCAAAGGCATGATTGCCTGGGTTGCACGGTCGCGTGCTTGTTTCGCGGTTCCGCCCGCAGATTCTCCTTCTACAATAAATAATTCTGTTCCGGCAACCCCATGTTTGGAACAATCAGCCAATTTTGCAGGCATGCGGATGCGTTTTGTTGGGGTTTTACGTGCGACCTCTTTAACCTGTTTCACGCGAATACGAGCATTAGCCAGGTTGATTATAAATTCCAACAATGCGTTCGCGGTTTTCGGGTCAGATGCCAAGAACATTTCCCACGGGTCACGCAAAGCATTTTCTGTGTATTTTGCAATTTCTGGATTGGATAACTTTTCCTTTGTTTGCCCCAAAAATTGCGGGGTTTTATAGAACACAGACACAATTGCCGCAACGGAATCAAACACATCTTCGCCGATGATATTTGCGGCCGCCTTGTTATTTACCTTTTCGCCATACGCCTTAATCCCACGGGTAATTGCCGATTTAAATCCGGTTTCATGTGTGCCACCATCAATGGTTGCGATGGTATTGCAATAAGAAGCAAAGAATCCATCATCTGATGCCGCACCATTTTCGTCAGTTAAAAATGTTAATGCCCATTCTGCACGACCGCTGTCATCTGGGAAATCAACCGCCCCAGAAAATATGCGTGGCAATATGCGCGGTTTGTCTTTTGTTTTTTCTTCCAAGAAATCCGCGACACCATTCGGATAGTAGAATGTTGTATCGGTTGGTATTTCCATGTCCGCGGTCAGTAATTCAGGTGCACAGTGCCAATCTATTTTTACACCGCGTGACAAAAACGCCTTGGCACGTGCCATACGATAAATTTTTATCGGTTTAAATACCGCAGATGCGCCAAATATTTCATCGTCCAATGTAAATCGTATAGATGTTCCATGTGATTTGGACGGGTTGCCACGGGTCATTTTTGACGTTGGCTTGCCCCGCGAAAATGTTTGGTGCCATTCGTATCCATCGCGGGCAATGGTTACATCCATACTGGACGACAGGGCATTAACAACCGCACTGCCCACCCCATGCAGACCGCCACTGGTTTTGTAAACGTTATTATTAAATTTTCCCCCTGAATGCAGAGTGGTTAAAATAACCTCTAATGCGGATTTTCCGGGGTACTTTGGATGTTCATCAATCGGGATACCGCGACCATCATCGGTAATTTCAATTGTTTTTGAATCTATTAGGCGAACAGTGATTTTCTTGGCAAAACCGGCAACCGCTTCGTCAATGGAATTATCCATAATTTCCACCGGCAAATGGTGCCACGCCTTTTCATCGGTACCACCAATATACATACCTGGGCGCAGACGAACCGGTTCCAGCCCTTCTAGTACCTGGATATCAGATGCATCATAAGAATGTTTGTTTTGTTCTGCCATAACAAGATATTATTAGAACATTATTTCATTTTGTGCAAGCCCAAACATACAGTTTCAAGGAAAAATAATAAGTGTTGGGTGGACTTGATTTTCTTGAAATTGTGATTATATATTATGGCAGTAAGATGCTAAGGGAACCATTGACATGAATAAAAATCCTTATGAAGTACTTGGGGTTGCGCGTGATGCGTCTGATACAGATATTAAAAAGGCATATCATAAATTAGTTATGCAATATCATCCGGATAAAAACCCGGGGGACAAGGCCGCCGAAGAAAAATTCAAGGAAGTAAACAACGCATTTGATATATTAAAAGACCCACAAAAACGTGCGGCGTATGACCGATATGGTGATGCGGCGTTCGCAGGTGGAAATGGTGCATCGGCGGGTATGGGGGGAAATCCGTTTGGAAATGGTGCATTCCATTTTGATATGGGTGGTGGCGCCGGAATGGAAGATATTCTGCGCGAAGCCATGCGTGGATTTGGTTTTGGTGGGTTTGATGGTGGCGGCGCGCGTGGCGCAAATGCGCAACAGCGCGGACGCGATTTGTTGGATGAAGTAGTCATAAGTTTGCGTGACGCATATTTTGGTAAAACACATACAGTTAAATTTTCCAGCAATGTAAAATGCGACAAGTGTAATGGGTATGGCACAGCGGATGGCAAGCCCGCACCGACCTGTGCACGTTGTCATGGGACGGGTTATGTAAATGTTCAGCGTGGATTTTTTGCAATGCAGACACCATGTCCGGAATGTAATGGGCTGGGGCACAAGATAGATAAAAAATGCTCTGATTGCGATGGCAGCGGTGTTATACATAAAAACAGAACCATAGATGTAAAAATTCCGGCGGGAATTGAAGATGGTGCGCGCCTTCGTCTTGGGGGACAAGGCGAGGCGGGTGTAAATGGTGGGCCGGCGGGTGATTTTTATCTGGATGTGCGTGTAAAGCCCGATGATAAATTTGAACGCGATGGTGCAAACCTTATTATGCATGTTGATTTGCCGTTTACCACACTTGCATTGGGTGGCGAGATAGAGATAGAAACAATTGACGATAAAAAATTGTCGGTCAAGGTGCCAGTGGGAACCCAGGTTGGTGAAAAACTGCGCGTGCGTGGTCATGGTATGCCAACAGGGCGCGGGGCATCGTTTGGTGACTTGTATATAGATATTGGAATTACAATACCGACAAAACTTACCGAAAAACAGAAAAAGATACTTAGTGAGTTTGCAGAAACCAAAAGTGCCAAAAAAGGTTGGTTTTAGAAAAACGTATGTATAAAAAAGCCCGACTAAAAATGTCGGGCTTTTTTTGATTCATGTTTGATTTATTTTTTTATCGCCTTGGCAAAATCTGCTGTATATTGCACCGCAGACCATATACCAGATGCCAATGCAAACCACAACGCAAATATTCCAATATTTGGTAATGCATAAATTGTATAAATCAGGGCTTTACCACTGGATGCGTCGTTAACAGATGCACCAATTGCAAACAGACACAAGAAAGCCAGTATTGCAATCATTTGCATCGCGGCCTTGATTTTTCCTGGGGAAAAACGTGATGTCGGATGTTTCGCAGATATTTTTTGGGTGCCCATAAATTCGCGCAGACCGCTGACGTATAATTCACGACCAACCATCAAGATAATCGGAATCACAATAAACCACACCGGCATCATAATGCACAATAATATAAAAGAATTTACAACCAAAAATTTATCCGCAATGCTGTCCAATACAATGCCTGTTTTGGTGCATACATTGTATTTGCGTGCCAGATATCCATCAAAAAAATCACTTAACGCGGCCAGTAAGAATAGAATTACGGTTGTTTTATACATGCCACTCATCAATGTTCCAATGAGGGCGAATGCCGCAAAAATGCGGAATGATGACAAAAAGTTTACAAAAAATTTCATAGATATTCTCCTTTATTTATTATATGTGGTAATTATAGCACAATACTAATGAAAATGGTTATATATTTTTTCGGCGGCTGATTTGCCCAGGCCTGGAACGCATCGCAATGCAGTAATGTCTGCATCCATAATTGCCCGTACGGATCCAAAATGATTTAATAACATTTTTTTTCGTGTTGGTCCGATTCCTTCTATTTCATCCAAACAAGAACCGGTCATGGATTTTGCACGTGTTGTGCGGTGGTATGTAATTACAAAACGGTGTGCTTCGTCGCGGACATGCCGCAACAATAAAAACAGTTTGGAATCTTTGGGCATGGTTCTGTATTCAGAACCATCGGGCATAATAAAATGTTCGTCACCATTACGGACTTCACCCTTGGTGACGCCAATAACGGCAATGTTTGGCGCGGTTTCGTGTGCGATATTCCATTGGGCGCGTCCGCCATCAACAATTATTAAATCAAGTTCGGGACTGTTTTCAATTGCACGTGAAACAAATTCTTGCATCATTGCAATATCATTTCCGGCACGCGCGCGGTCACGTAATTTGAAATGACGATAACCACTTTTTATAAAACCATCGTGGCCAAATGTTATCATCGCACCAACAGGGTTCGTTCCAAATAAATGTGAATTATCAAAAACGCCGGCATAAGTTATTTTTTTACCTATCCATGTTTCCATTTCTTTGACAGTTTTATTCCAATTTGTATTGTCATAAGATTTTTCTGTATACGGCGTATTTTGCCGTATACCACGGACGGATGTTTTTGTTAACGCGGTAATTTTGTCACGAATTATTCCGGCGTTTTCATAATCCATATTGTCTGATAATTTTTTCATTTGTGCGGATAATTCTGTGACAATAGGTTCACTGTCACCAGTTAAAATCCGCCGTGCAAGTTTTACATTATCATTATAGTCAGAAACTGGCATACAGCATGGTGCCGAACAGCGCCCAATTTGATACAATAAACATGGACGTGTACGGTTACGCATAAATGTATCATTGCATGTTCGCAAACGACATACTTTCTGAATCATTTTTATTGTTTCGTTTAATGCCTGGACTGACGGATATGGACCGTATACATCACGACGTTGTGATATCTTGCCACGAAATTTTAGTAACCGCGGAAATTTATGATTTGTTAACGCCAACATCGGATACATTTTTCCATCGGTCAGCATAATGTTATATTTGGGCTTTTCTGATTTAATCAGTTTTTCTTCCAATATCAAGGCATCTGATTCAGTAGGTGTGATTTCCCATTCAACCCGTGTGACCAAAGATCGCATGACCTGCTTATGTAATTCCAATTTGGATATATCAATATATTGTCCCAACCGGTTGGCAAGATTTTTTGCCTTGCCCACGTATAACAGGTTGCCGTATGCATCATACATACGATATACCCCAGGGGAATTTGGAGCATTAACAATTAAATCGCGGAATTGAATATTCATACCTTTTATGATAGAATAAAAGTGTAAAAATAGCAAATAAAGGAATAAACATGAAAAACGAATCAGGACGTTCAATGATAGAAATGCTTGGGGTGCTTGCTATTATGGGGGTGTTGACCGTGGGCGCAATTGGCATGATTTCAACCGCTATGCGGACCCAAAAACGCAATACTGTGAACGAAGAAGTATTGCAAATTGTGACCGGTGTACGCCAGTTATTGGGTGAATATGACGATTTTTCCAATATAAATAATTCAACTATATTTGGGGCAATTGGCATGTCATCCAAGAACCCGTATGGTGGTACATATGAGTTGTCGGTTGACCCATCTAATTCACGTCAATTTATTATTTCTATTACTGGGTTGTCCGAAACAGATTGTGAATATTTCGGTACAAAAGCGTGGGCCGATTCGGTTGGTTATATAAATTCTGACGGTAAACAAAGTGGCGCAACCAGTTCGTGCAATTTGGGTAACGGCAGAAATATTGTGAAAATAACATACGGCGAATAATAGATGGCTGATTCCATAATCGTTTCGCCGGTTGAAGACGGAACCCGTTTGTTGCGCTGGTTTTTGCGTCACTTTCCATCTATGCCCCAGCGTGAATTTTACCGGCTGTGCCGTGGTGGGCAAATACGTGTAAATTCTGCTCGGTGCAAGGGAATGGAAATTTTACGCGAAGGTGATGCTGTTCGTATTCCACCAACAATTGGTGGATATTTAATTGCACCCAAAAAAGATGAATCTGGGGAAAAATTCTCTTTATCAGATTTGGAAAAATTACGTAAAACTATCGTTCACAGTGATGATGATATTGTGGTGTTTAATAAACCTGCGGGTCTTGCCGTCCAGGGCGGAACAGGTATTCGTAAATCTGTGGATAAAATGGCGGCGGCATTATTTCCATACGCAAAAATATCATTGGTTCATCGGCTGGATATGGAAACCAGTGGTTTATTGGTCGTTGCAAAAAATCAACATGCAGCCCAGGTTTTATCGCGTGCATTTCAGAATAAGACCGCACACAAGGAATATTTGGCGTTATTAAATGGTGATATTGCACAAACGCATGGGATTATAGACAATTATTTGTTAAAGGGTCGGGTGTTTGATACCCCAGAACGCGAAAATGGAACAGGGGCACGTCCATATCATGCAGTGACCGAATATCGTGTGTTGGCGCGCGCATCGGGGATGCTGACGTGGATTTTATTTATGCCGCAAACAGGCCGGACACACCAATTACGATTGCACAGCGCGTTAACTTTGGGGGCACCAATTGTTGGTGATAATTTATACGGTCGGAATAAAAAAATTGGCCCAGGATTAGAATCTGTGTTGGCAACAAATAATTTGTTTTTGTTTGCATACAAGATTACAATCCAACATCCAACCAGTGGTAAAATGATAACTTTCCGGGCGCCTGTGCCAGATTTTATGAAACCGGTAATGAATTTATTAGAGTTGCAGTTACCATAAAGCGGGGCCGATATGAAACATATGACACGAAAGAAAAAATTTTTTGTTATTGCACGTGCAGTGTTTTTATTTTTTGCGGTGTCGGTTGTCGCAATTGTTGTGGCGTTGTCAAAAATAGATATAAACAGTTTGCGTGGAAATATTTTGGATGTGTTGCGTAATTCCACAGGTTTGCCGGTTGAAATTTCGGGTGATGTTTCGTGGAAATTATCTTTGCGTCCACGTGTGACGATTCACCAAATTACTGTGCCTAATTACGAAGGCGCAAAACATAAAAATATGTTTGAGGCAGATACCGTAGAGGTTCGTCTAGATTTAATATCGTTGTTCAGAAATCGCCCAACAATTCAACATGTTCGTGTGCGGAATGCAAAAGTGTTTTGGGATGAAAAATCAAGTGCCAAATATAATGCTGCAAATACAGAAAAGAAAGAGGCAGTAGAAAATGAAAAACAGCCCGATACAGCAGAAATCACTGTACAGACAGAATCAGAAAAGCCAGAATATCCATTTGAAGATCCAGGTCTTGGTGGTATAGATATTGTTGATTTAGTGTTGAACCTAGATGGTGAAAATTATTCTTTTTCGCGTATAAATATTCATGCAAGTTCGTTGCGTAAAAATCGTGAATATCGTGGTTGGGTAAAATTGAAATCAAATGTTATTCCGTTCATAGTTTCTTTTGATAAATATAATGAGGAACGCAAAGTTTATCCGGTAAAATTTGCGTTTTCATCAGATGGGGATGCGTTGGTGGCAAATGTCGCACTAGAAGGAACCAGTAAAATACCAATTGATTTCATTATCAAGGGTGATATTCCAGATGTGCAACCTTTTGGAGAACTGTTAAATATTGAAATACCAAAAATGCCAGAGATGAAGGTTAACATATCTGGCGGGTTGGGGCACAATAAATTGACATTGCATAAATCTTCGGTGGCTGTGCGTGGCAGTGATATAAACTTTTCTGGGGCCATAGATTGGTCCAAGAAAAAGTTAGATATCGTTGCAAATTTAAGTTCCAAGAAAATAAATTTAATAGAATTGTTCCCAGAAATATACGGTGGAACAAATAATACCAGCAAGCACAAACCAAATGTATTCAAAGATATGCCGTTGTTTGGTACATATTTGTACGATAAAAATATTGCGTTAAATGTTGATATCGGAAAATTGATTGTTTATCGCAATTTGTCGTTGGATAAATTAAAGGTTAATGCACGTGTACGTGGCGGAAAACTGCGTATAGACAGTAAAGTTGTTTTCGCATCTGGGGATATAACCGCCGCAATAGATGGTGACATTGAATCAAATGGGCGTATGAATTTAGAAATGGGGGGAATCGGGCGCGGCATGGTGATTGGAACATTGCTGGAACAAATAAATACAAATGACTTTATATCAGAATTGCCGGTTGATTTTGAATTATACGTGCAGGCGTCAGGTTCCAATATGTCCGAAGTTATGCGGACAATAAACGGTCCGGTTCGTGTGTATTCTACATCGGGCGGATATGCACATTCTGATTTGGTTGCGTATATGTATGGCACGGATTTTTTAACCAGTTTGCAACAGAGCATTCACGATATGTTCAGTTCCAAGAAAAAATATGACCAAATGAAGATACAATGTATGGCGACAAATCTAAAATTGCGTGATGGTTTGATTGAAACACAAAATGGCGTTGCGATTGAAACAAATGCAATAGATGTGATGTTGAATGGCAGTTTGGATTTGGGACATGAAAAAATGAATATGTCTTTGACGACAATACCGGTGCGCGGGTTGAAATTATCTATTACTGGGAATGTTGTAAACACAATTGCAATAAGTGGTAATTTGGCGGAACCTGATATTAAAATCAGTGGCGCGGCCGTTGCCGGCAAGGCATTGTCGGCCACAGGTTTGGGATTATTACTTGCGCCGTTCACGGGTGGTCTGGGATTGGTTGCCGGGGCGGGCGTTGGATTATTGGCGGGTGATTTATTGGAAAACTGGTTGGCGGATGATCATCCGTGTAAAACAGCATTGAAAAAGGGTGCACCATCACACAAGGGCGACCCTGAATGGTTTGATATTCCTGCTTTGGATTTGGCAAATGGGGTTATAAACCCCGGTTCCACGGCCGAATCTAATAAAAAATAAAATCTATTCTTTTGCTCTTGCACCGAATCGGCATTTTTTGGTAAAATTACAGCCGAGAATGTAGGAACGGTATTAATAAACAGGAGCATAAAATGGAATTTTCTGTATTTCGTCAGGTTTTAATCCGGGCGCTTGGGCATATGCAGTCGATTGTGGAAAAGCGCGCAACATTGCCGATTTTGATGAATGTAAAATTGGATGTGTCGGATGATTTGGTTTTGTCTGCAACAAATGTGGATTTGGAATTGGTTGAACATGTTGCGGCCGATGTCACATTGGGTGGCAAGATAACTGTTCCAGTTCAAATGTTATATGATATTGTTCGTAAATTGCCGGATGATGCCGAAATTTCGTTTAAACAATCCGGCGATTCTTTGGTGGTATCCAGCAGCCGTGCGGTATTCCATTTACCAACATTGCCAGCGGAAAATTTTCCGGCCATGGCGGGCAGCAATCTGACCACTAAATTCCAAATGACAACTGGGGATTTGGCACACTTGATTAACCAGACCAAGTTCGCGATTCCAACAGACGATGTTCGTTATCATTTGGGTGGAATTTATTTCCATATATCAAATGATGATGGTTCTAATAAATTGACGGCGGTTGCCACTGATGCACAACGTATGGCGTTGTGTGCAATGGATGCGCCGGTGGGATCGGCGGAAATGCCGTCTGTGATTTTGCCACGCCGTGTGATTGGTGAATTGTCAAAGTTGTTGGAAGATGCGACCGTTGATGATGTAAACATTGAATTGTCTGATACCAAGGCGCGTTTCACGATTGGTGCGGCAATGTTGACCAGCAAATTGGTTGATGCACAATATCCAAATTATCGTGTTGTTATTCCAAAGGGTAATGACAAGATTGCAATTATGGACAGAAAACAATTTTTAAGTGCGGTTGATTTGGTTTCTGTTGCCAGTATAGATAAGACAAAATCTGTTCAATTGACATTTTCAATGAACAAATTGGTCGTTAATGCATCAAGTCCAGATGCCGGAACCGCGACCCAGGAATTAGATATTGAATATAATGGTGATGCATCATTCAGTGTCACATTTAATGTGAAGTTCTTGATGGATGTTGCCGGCCAAGTAGAAGGTGAAAAATTCCAAATGGAAATGCAAGATCCACTTTCGCCGACAATTATTAAATCTACAAACAAGGATACCGATGCATTGTTCATTTTGATGCCAATGCGTATGTAGTTGTTAATGGTTAATGAAAAAACGGTCGCAATTGCGACCGTTTTTAATTTCTTTTTTTGTAACTATGGGCAAACATCCAATTGATCCAAAACGTTTCGAACGTCATTATTTATTGAAACGGTTATTTGACGTTGCAGACCATCCGTATATGTCCATAAAAATTGTGATGCCGCAAATTCAGGTGATGCGTTCCATGCATCTACAAATGGCGCCAACATTGCACGGAACCATTCGCGACCGCGACACAGGCATCCGTTACGAACGTCCGCAATTACCGATGCAGTTGCGGTTTCAGGATATTGCGCATCTATTTCGTCATCGGTGGTCATCAAACAGCGACCGCCAATATTATAGAAATTCGCATCGTCTGACATAAATTTATATACCAATCCATCAGACGCCCCCGCACGACGCAGTGAATAAATCATACCTTCGGTACAGCACGCACGTGCGGAATTCATCAACATTTTATAGCGTTCAACCAATGGTGCCGCCGTGGCCGAATTCGCATCTATATTTCCTGTGCATCCGATTTCTGATACAAAATCGGACATCTTGTCATCACGGATTTTCGGACTGCGTGGTGAAACGGTTTCACGAATAATTGGTTTGCGACGCCATATGTTGCATTCTGTTTCTGTTTCAAATGGACATCCATCGGCCGACCCAAATGCAACCTGGATTGGAACGGTCATATCTTGGGCAGTGTATGCCGCATTGCACGGTTTTTCATCACCATCATTCCACAAATCATCAGATGGACGACCCGGCGTCAATAATTCTTCAATTCTTGCGCGTGTTGCACTGACATCGTTCATAGTATCGTTGTACATTTCAACCAATTCCGTATCGTTGGAATTACGCAGATACAATTCTGGCAGTGGTTGCAACATCCAATCACGAAAATCCTTCTTTTTATAGTTTGATATTGAATCGTCCCAGATTGGAACGCCATCTTTCCAACTGACCGTTTTGGGTGAAAGATTTTGGTGATATTCACCACTGGTCCCGTCCCACAGTGGTGGACGGTTGTCAATCGGTGCAGATTTGATAGACAGCAATTTCATATTCCGCATTGGGGTTAGTTTAGAATTTGATGTCGTGACAACTTCTGATTCAATTTCTTGAACATCGGTTTCTTCTTCAACATCGCAATCTTCACAATGCATGGAAACGCCCTCAAAAATATAGGCCTTGCGTGGCGTACTGTCACATCCTTCGCCGGTGCAATCAGATGCAAATGCACCCATGATTCCGCACATGCACAACATGGATGATAAAAATAAAATCTTGGTCTTCATAATATAGAATATTATCATAAAATGAGCATATTTAAAACATAAATTTATCTTTATATTAACATTTTTATGAATTTTATTTGCATTTTGCCACAGATTTTTATACCCTTGGCGTGTTAGAAACAATCAAAAGGATAAAAAATGGCATCAGTTACAGCAAATGATATGCGTGTCGGTTGGGTTATTTCCCACAATGGTCGTCGTTACACCGTCACATCTATTACCAAAGTAAAACCAGGCAAAGGCGGTGCATTTGTTCAGGCCGATTTGCGCGATATTGATTCTGGTAACAAAGGTGGCGATCGTTGGCGTGCCGAAGATAAAGTTGAAAAGTTGATGGTTGAAGATGTGGAATGTCAATATTTGTATTCTGATGGTACAGATGCGTACTTTATGAACCTTAATGATTACGAACAATTTACAATGCCATTGGATTCTTTGGGCGAACAGGTTAAATTCTTGGCCCCAGAAATGAATGTGCGTACCAACTATGTTGAAGGTCAACCAGTTTCAGTTACTTTGCCAAAAACAGTTATTGCAACAATCGTGGAAACAGAACCGGCATTAAAGGGTCAAACCGCAACAGGCAGTGGCGGTAAGCCGGCTATTTTGGATAATGGTGTTCGTGTCCAGGTTCCTGTGTTCATTGAACAAGGTGAAAAAATTGTTGTTAACACTGAAACATTGGAATACGTTGAACGTGCCAAATAAATCATAATAACTATTTGGTGATGTTTGGTGTTAGTGGTTAGTATAAAAAACGGTGCAAACGCACCGTTTTTTAATTTCTGTTTGCAGAATTCATTATATTTGTAATTTCGTCCATTGTGTTTTCGTATACCGCATGCATTGCGGGCCCAAGGTATTCACGTGGGTTAAAATTGTCGGGGGCATGCGAAAAACTTTGGCGTATGGCCGCGGTAAATGCAAGACGTGAATCACTGTCCACATTTATTTTGCATATGTTGGTCGTGGCCGCGCGTTGTAATTGTTGAACCGGAATGCCCAGCGCGTTTTTTATATTGCCACCATTTTCATTTATTGTTCGGACCAGGTGTGATGGAATAGATGAAGCGCCATGTAATACGAGTGGAAAGTTCGGCAATAATTCCATAATTTTTTCCAATATGTCAAAGCGCAGTTCCTGGGTCGGTGATTTCATTTTATATGCACCGTGGCTTGTGCCAATGGCGACCGCCAATGAATCAACGCCTGTTTTTGATACAAAATCGTAAACATCTGCCGGATTGGTGTACATTTCGGTATCAGACGTAGTGTTTTCGTCTTCGTGACCACGCAGAACGCCAAGTTCGGCCTCGGTTGATACCCCATACATGTGTGCGTATTCAGCAACGCGGGCGGAAAGCGCAACATTTTCATCAAATGTCTTGGTGCTTGCATCTATCATGACACTGGAAAAGCCCAAATCTATGGCGTGGACGCATGAATCAAACGAATGGCCATGATCCAAATGCAGTGCAATATTTTCATCTGGGGTAATATGTACGGCATCAATAATCGCCATCAACATATCATCGCCCATATATTTTAATGCGGATTCAGATACGGCAAGAATAACAGGGCTGTGGCTTTGACGGGCGGCACCCAGAATTGCGGCAAAAGATTCCATATTGTAAAAATTAAATGCCCCAATTGCGTAACGGCGGACCAATGCGTCATCAAACATCGCCCCTGTGTTAACCAGGCCATATTTTTCATATTTCATGAAAGATTCTCTCTCTTGTCTACTTTGGACATTATTATAACACATTTTATTATAATTCTGTATGATTTTATCCCGGTCAAAAAAATACATAAAATAGTTGACAGGACAAATATTTGTGCAAAAATATACATGAACGAATCGGGGGTCCGGTTAGAGATAATATAAAAAGGAAAATATAATGAAAAAAATTTTGGCTTTTGTTTTTGCGGTTGTGGCATTGGCTGCGTGTTCTGGGTATGACTATTACAAGGGTGATGTCCGTTACAGACAGAAAGGTAAAGATTGTGTATATTATATTGAAGAATATGCACGTAATTATTCCGAAGAAATTCGTGGTATAGATGGCGACAATCGCATTGTTTACAAAAACACACGTTGTTCAGATTTGTTTGCACGTGACAATGGTGGTCGTATAGAACGTAATGATCGCAAGGTCTTGGTTCCAGCAATCACAGAAGAACCTGTTGTTTCTTCTTGCGCGAAATATTCATCCAGTTGCAGCAACGTTGAAATGGTTCCGGTGACACGTCGTTTCTATACAATTTCTGGCAAATAATATTCAGTTATTGTGATAAAGCACCGCTGGGTTCCCCGGCGGTGTTTTATTTTATTTGAAACAACACCAAAATTGTGATAAAATTAAACGGAAAAAGGAGAAATGATATGAAAAAGATTTCACAATATTTAATGACTGCGATGGTCACGGTTACGATTTTTGCACAAAACGCTTTCGCGGCCAAGGGCGGCGATACCGGTGTATGTGCGTTAATAAGTCAACTTTCGCCAGTTATTAAAACATTACGTACGTTGGCGTTCTTGGGTGCCGCGTTTATCCTTATGGATTGGGCGTGGGGCTATATCAAGGCCGGTGACGTTAAAAAGGACGATTTGAAAGACAAGGGTATCGCATTGTTTGTTGGATTCTTTTTATTGTTCGGTGTCGGTATCGTGTTGTCGTTTGTGGCATCGACCGGTGGGCAAGAATACCTTGGGTGTGTCAAGAGTGCGTTTGCCGTTAAATAATAGGTTATATATGTGACAATAAAATCAAGGTACCGTTTTGGTACCTTGTATTTTAATGTGCGAAACCGTATTTCTTGGCAAAGTCAATTTCACGTTTATTGCGTTCTTGGATAACTTTTTTAACTGGGGTTTTGGTAAAATTGTGCACTGGATCACTATCGCGGGGGCCACTAAAATTTTTGCGTGCCGCGGCGGTATTTAATGTTACAATTCTTTTTAATGTGCCGTATCTTTGGTCGGATGAATCAAAATTTTCTACGATTTTTCGTAACAAACACCCATATGCATACAGCAAATAACAGTTCATATAGTCGGCCAATGGGGTTTTTGGTGGAATCTCGTATTTGCCCCGTATTTCGTATGTTGATATTCCATCGTAAAGAATATCGTTTATTTCACGATGCAAACCGGAATAACGGTCCCCGCATTCATGTGGGGACGTGATGTTGGAATTAAATCGTCTAAGGATTCCACCCAGGAACCCTTCGTACTTCGCAACATTTGCACGCCATTGGATTCGTGCGGTTTCGTCTGATGTTTGTTTTATGGTATTAAATGATTCGTGTGGATTTATAAAATATTCCTGTTGAAATATTGTGTATGCATTAAAATATTTCATTAACGCCCAACCCATATATTGGGATATTTCGATATTGTCTTCTTCGTTGCGTATGATTGGCAAGTTGTTCGCGACAATCTGGTCCAATTTTTCTGGTTTACGTGAATATATCTGCTTTGGGGTACTGGTCCGTAAGATTTGTTCAAATTTATCCTGGGATTTATAAACTTTTGTAGATATTTCTTTATAATTTACGGTTGATAAAACGCCATCAAGATACCAAATTTCAGAAATCGGTGTTGTGAATAATTCGTATTCATATATTGCATTGTAAGAGGCATTTAATTTTTCGAATATTTGTTTCAGATTTAATCTGGCCATTTTTGCCTCTATTGTTATTTCTTATTGATTGGTGCCTTCGTCGTTATGTGCAATTGAAAACAAAACAGATGATATCAGTGATTGGTATGGAACATGCTGGGTTGCCGCCAATTCTTTTAATCGGTCCAGCACTGGTCGTGGGATACGCATATTTATAACGGCGTCCGATTTATTAAATGCACGATAAGCCGCGTAATCTCGCAACAGGGATTCAATATTCATCATGAAAAGTTGTTGCATAACGTTTGGCATTTTTTGTTCCTATACATTACTCTATACAACCGTCTTTACGAGGTACTATACCATTGTATTTACATTTGTCAATACAAATGTCTAGACGCCTGTATTTACTATGGTATTTACGATTGTATTGCTGGTTGTATGGTATATTTTGGTTGGCCTTTTTATTGATTTGGAAATAAAAAATTGCGTTTTATTTTTAATAGTTTTTTTATCTGGGCTTGCACTTTTATAACCGATAATATAGAATGCAAATCGTATAAGATAACTAAGGAAAGGAATTCTTATGTTTAAACGAATATTAGTATTGGCATTTATGGCCGTTGGTTTGTTTACATTAAATGCACGTGCAGAATTAAAGGTTGATATTATTGCCGGCACGACCGATCCGATTTCGGTCGCCGTTCAAAAGATAGAAGTTGCGTCTGGGGCATCGACATCGGATGCGGCAACTATTCGCACGGTGGTCGAAGAAAATCTGAAACGGACGGGCTTGTTTCATATTGTAAATCATAATGCCTTTCCAGAATATGTGAAATTGGACGAGATGCCGGACTTTAAATTGTGGACCGCCGTTAAAACCCAAGTTTTGGTTCAGGGTAAATTAACCAAAAAGGCGGATAGTAAATATCAATTAGATTTCTTTGTTTGGGATATTCCGGGTAAAGAACAGATAGAGGCCCAAAGTTTAGAGGCGTCAAAAAAATCTGTGCGTCGTTTGGGACATATTATGTCGGATGCCATTTACGAACGTTTAACGGGAGAGATCGGATATTTTGATACCCAAATTGTATTCATTGCTGAAACAGGTCCGGTTGATAAACGTGTTAAACGTATGGCGATTATGGACCAAGATGGTCATGGTTTGCGTTATTTGTCGGATGCCAAGACGTTTGTTATGTCGCCACATTTTTCGCCAAATATGCAATCTATTGTGTTCTTGTCATATTATAATGATGATCCGATGGTTTGGGTTCTGAATTTGGATACGGGTGAACAACGCAGATTGGGACAATTTGGGGGTATGAATTTTGCACCGCGTTTTTCGCCAGATGGAAATCGGGTCGCATTATCTTTGGTTAAAAACGGTATAACACATATATATGAATATAATATTGAAACAAATGCGTTCCGGCAATTGACGACGGGTGATTCTATTAACACCAGCCCATCTTATTCGCCCGATGGCCGTAAAATAGCGTTTAATTCTGACCGCAGTGGCAGCCAGCAGATTCATATTTTGGACCTTGATACCGGAAAAATAAACCGTATCACATACGGGGCAGGGCGTTATGCCACACCGGCATGGTCGCCAGATGGACAATTTATTGCGTTTACCAAAATGGCGGATGATACGTTTTACGTTGGTATAATGAGTCCCGAAGGTAAAAATGAAAAGATTCTTGCCGGTGGGTGGTTTATGGAGGCACCGTCTTGGGCGCCTGGGTCACGTCGTTTGGTATATTATGAAACAGAACGCGCGAGTGATGATATTGAACGCATGAGTCATATTCGCAGCGTGGATATAACCGGACAAAACTTGTACGATATTGAATTGCCAGACAACGTAAATGGTGTTGAACCAACATGGTCGCCAAGGTTGCCGTAATGAAAAATCTGTGTGTTGGATTTGGTGCTTTATTTTGGGTGTCTTGTGCGGTGGCGGTGCCGGCGCGCGTTGGGCATATTATTGATGGTGATACTTTTTCAGGCATTGTTAGATTGGACGATGATGTAGAAGTTTCTGTGCGCGTTCGTTTGCGTAATGTTGATACCCCAGAAATAAATGGCGATTGCGAATACGAACGTACACGTGCGGTTCAGGCCCGTAATCGTTTGGGCGAAATGATACCTGTCGGTACCACCGTTGAATTAACCAATATCAAAGATGATAAATACCTTGGGCGTATAGATGCCAATGTATTGGATGAACGTGGTCGTGATGTTGGAAATCGTCTGGTCCAAGAAGGTTTTGGACGAAAATATAATGGTGGCCGTCGTGACAAATGGTGCAATATAAAATAAATACTATGCGCTGTGGCGATTTATCGCCTCACGAATTTCTTCCAGTGACGATGTTGATGCAATAACAGGTTCAAAATGCATTGTGGCAACACCGCTGCGCATGCGGCCGTGCTTTGGCCAATAAAGCCCTGTATCAGTGCCAACTGGTATAATGGGCAATTTTAACGTCTGGGCCAAAAACATCAAACCGCGTTTCAGTGCAATTGGATGGCCGGGGGCGACACGCGTACCTTCGGGAAATATGATAAGTGTTTGACCATTCATAATTTTATTCGCAACCGCATGTGTCAGTTTCTTCATATTTGTCGCACCACGCGCACGATTTACAGGTTGCATTCCCATACGCCAAAACGCCCATCCATAAATAGGAATCCATAATAATTCGCGCTTTATAATAAAAAATGGATTTTGTACATTGGTAACCAATATTGCGACTTCTAGTGTGGACATATGTTTTGATGCGATAATCGCCTTGCCATCAGAACGCGCATTATCATTTGGTGGTGTTGGAACACCATTTTCTTCGGTCGGTGGATAAAATACTTTATATTTAATGCCGCAAATCACACGTGCCAGCAGTAATACACCTTTGGCATCTGCGATAATGAATTTACTGGTTAATTTTTTTGATAATAACCCCAACAACAGAATCGGTGACCATGCAATAAAGTATAATGCTAAAACTATTTTGAATATTATTGTACGCAGCATTTATTTTTCCTTTTTTCACCTTAATATAAAAAACTTGGACTTTCTTTGATACCAACCATCGTGGCAATATATTTTACATATTCAATAAACCAACGTTCCAAACGGCGTGCAGGGGCCATTTCTGATAACGCGACGGGGCATGCAACAATTGTTGTTTTGGGTAATTCAGATTGAATTAAATGCTTTGCGCGACGAATATGGTCTTCGGTTGTGATTACAACAATTCTGTCCAACCCAGCTTTTTTAACTATCTCACGAATCGCAACGGCGTTTTGATATGTTGATTTTGAATCTGATTCAACAATGGCCTTGCCATCATATTTATATTGTTGGCTGTCTGGAGCGCCGATTATATACAAATCTGCATCAGGATACTTATCTATTTGTTTTATTGCAAACGGGACGCGACGAAAATCCCCCGTTAAAACAAAGATGCTGTCATTTGATAATATGAAACCACAGTCGTTCGGACTGGTTAATTTAAATGCGATGCCACCGATTACAAACAAACCTAATAATAAAAAAGACGGAAGTATTTTCATTGTTCTTGTTTTAATATCTTAAAGGTTGTCATTTTCGTTATCAGTATTGCAAACACGATAATTAAAATTGGAACCATTAACAGTGTAATCCATCCGCCACCCGATATACCAATAGTTGCCATCAAACCAACGCGCGCAGAATGTGCCACGGCGATAATTGCGATAATTATTGGAACGGCGATAACGAAACCAATACTGCATGCAACCATACAAATTTTTGCGACAATAATTTGCATTTGATGTGCAACGAACGAATCGCTGGCGCCAACCTGGTTTAATATTTCTAATTCGCGTTTATGTAATACGGCAATGTTTTTTGCAATGAAAGAAATACAAATACCAATAGTTACAATAATGATGCCCAATACAACAGATAAAATCGCAATCATCTTCCATCCCGCCGATATAGATGGTCGCAATGCATCCGGATGCGTTACAAAGCGTCCGTGATTACCGATGTCTTGGCGAATCGCGGCGATATCTGATTCGGTTTTGAATTTAATCTCAAACATTTTTGGCAGATATTTTTTCAATACATTGTTGCCCCCAGATATCCATGGCCGCATTAAATCAGCCATTTCATCGTTAGAAATTTCGCGCACTTCGTCCAGTTTTCCACGATTTTCCATCAATGTTTTCTGTACCGCATCAGCATTTTCTGCGCCGTTTACCTGAACTGTTGCATACAGGTTCCATTGTTTATTCCAACGTGCAACCCCGGTTCCAATTGCGATGGAAATTCCCAATGCCATCACGGCCAAGAATGTCATAATCGCCATGACCGCCGTCATAAATACGGACTGTTCACGAAACAAAGAAAATACGATTGGTTTTTTCATTGCTATTTATTCCCAATATCCTTGAATTGTTTGGCCAGTTCTGCAAAATAATCGTCATCGGCCTTGATTTTTTCTTTTTTCGGTGCGGGTGCCTTGGTTCCGACGAAATTTAATTTATGATTTTCCACATGCATTATCGGGAATTTGTATGTTTCCATCAATTTGGAATTATGTGTTGCGATGATAATGGTTGTCCCGAACATCTTGTTCATCTGTATAAACAGTTCCATCAACCGTGACGCATTTTCATCGTCCAGATTTCCTGTTGGTTCGTCCGCCAGCATGATCGCCGGTTGCAGAATAATTGCACGCGCAACAGAAACGCGTTGCTGTTGCCCGCCACTAAGTGTTTTTGGGTTTGCGTTTGCAAATTTCCCCAGACCAACCCAATCCAATGTTTTTGTCACCAACTTTTTAATTTTTGCTTCGTCCATACCGCGGACACGTAATGGCAATGCGACATTATCAAAGACCGAAATATGTGACAGCAACGAATATTCTTGAAATACGATTGCCATTTTGTGACGAATCGCCGTAATTTCATCACGTGACATATTATTGGTGACCTGGCCAAATATTTTTATCGTTCCACGACACGGTTTATGCAGTTGGTAAATCAACCGCAACAGTGTCGTTTTACCTGCGCCTGATGCCCCAGACAGAAAATAGAAAGAACCCGCACT
Source organism: uncultured Pseudomonadota bacterium (assembly GCA_902771695.1). Classification (GTDB taxonomy): domain Bacteria; phylum Pseudomonadota; class Alphaproteobacteria; order Rs-D84; family Rs-D84; genus Enterousia. The sequence goes on from CACXXP010000001.1 coordinate 211,265, forward strand.
GATGTTAAAAGACACATCGGTCAATATATCGGGATTATTGTCATAACGCGCACCCACATTGGCAAAAGAAATGATAGTATTGTCTTCCATGCGGACTACTGTAGTAAAAAAAATAAAATGGGTCAATTATTTTGATTTGCAATTTGCAAGGTGGTCAAAAATGTGGTATAATGCATTATCAAAAATAAACAGGAGCAAACATGAAAAAAGTATTGGTTGGATTGAGTGCGTTATTGGTTGCAACAGGCGTTGGCTTTGCCGCCGATTGTAGCAGTGGTGGTAAAAAATGTGGGTGCAAACCGAAAAAATATCGCATTGTGTATGTGACGGCGCATAACCCCGATACATTGTATGATAACAGTGTATTTGAAACGACCGAAGTTGGTCCAGATTATCGCATGGTCCCAATTGAACGTTCTTCTGCGATGCGTGATCGTCGCGTTTCATACGAAGATGATGACCAATACTATGTTGAAAATCGCCATGACCCATATGATGATGAATACATTGAACCACGTAGACCGGCCAGACGTGCCGAACCACGCAGTTCATCTAAATTGGCGATTGGGCCATATGTTGGTGGTCGTTTGGGTGTGAATTTGTGGTCATGGGAAAATAAATACAAGGCAACACCTGCGTCTGCAATCGCGGACAGTGATGCCGATCATGATGATTATTTATTTGAACCAGTGTTTGGTGGTGCATTGTTTGCCGGTTTCCATATAGATGACGCATGGCGTGCCGATTTAGAAGTTGGTTATGCCGGTAAATTCAGTGATACAGATAATGGGTTTGCATTCAAGATGGCATCACAACATGTGACATTGAATGGATACTATGATTTCTCTAATGGTTTATACCTTGGGCTTGGTGCCGGTGTGGCATTTACCAAGGCCGAATTAGATTGGGAATATTTTGTTGCAAATTCTGGTTCTAAATCACGGACATCTGTATTGGGTGCCGGTATGGTTGGTTACGTATATCACATGACCGACAATGTGGCACTGGATTTCCGTTATCGTTTGTCTGGGTATGCGGGCCCGAAATGGTCACGTGGTACGGTGGCCGGATTACCGCCACTAGCACCTGGGCTTGATCCATTGGAAGAATTTGAAATCAAGACCGGTTTGATTTGGGATAATGCATTCACAATCGGTATAAGATTTGAATTCTAAAAAAAAGTTGAAAAAAAATTTTGGGGATAGGAAAAAGTGTGATATAATATATCACGTACAGGGAAGAGAGATGAGAGAGGGTTTAAGAACATCATTATTGTCAATTGTATGCGTTGTTGCGGTGTCGGGTGCGGCATTTGCGGCGGCATCGGTTCGCAATGTTGGCGGTGCGGGAACATATCCATCGGCGGCATCTGCGGCAACAACCACGACCACGGCGGCGCGTGCGGGGTCATTACGGTCGGGAACATATGTTCGCCCGACGACCACGACCACGGCGGCGAAATCTGGTGGCGGTTCCGCGCCGATGACAACGACGACAACATCTCGTGCAACGACCACCCCACGTTTGTCAATTGGTAAATATGTTGGTGCACCGAAATCCATCAGTTCACCTGGGGGCGGTGGTGACAACTCACTTGTTGAAAGAATTGAATCTATTGAACGCACGATAACTATTTTGGAAAACACGAAACAAGAAATAATTCGTGGTTCTGATTACATCATCGTTGATAATAACGAAGTTATATTAAACGTTGAAAAGTTAATTCAAGATTTGGAAATTCAACCCGGTATGGATGGTCGTCCGGTTGAATTGGATGCCGACAATGACGAAGGTATCAAATGGCGTTATGTTACACGTGCGGGTGAACCCGAAGATACATGGAAATTATTGGTCACATGGGCGGCGGTTGCCGATCGTATAGATTTGACCGAAATGAATGAATACGTTGATAATTCCGTAACGAGAATAAAACAAGAAATTGAAGCAGACCTGTCTAAAAAGGTTGATAAAGAGCAGGGTGTTCAATACGCAGGTCAGGTTTTGACCGTTGATTCCACGGGACATGTGACACCGGGTAACGTCGTGTATTCTACAACCGAAGTTGACCAGTTTATAACCAACATTGGTGACGATTTGGATACCAAGGTTGATAAAAAACAAGGAACCGAAAACGCGGGTAAAGTTTTGTATGTTAACGACAGTGGTTTTGTAGAACCGGGCAATGTTGATATCCCAGATATATCGGGCAAGGTTGACGTGGCCCAGGGAACCGAAAACGCGGGCAAGGTGTTGATTGTCGACCGTGAAGGTAAAGTCACCACTGGTGATGTTGATATCCCAGATATATCGGGCAAGGTTGATGTGGTCCAGGGAACCGAAAACGCAGGCAAGGCATTGATCGTGAACGATTCGGGCAAGGTTGATTTGTCGGACAATGCATTTGGTAAATTGGCATACAAAGATACGGTTGGTACGGACGATATAGAAAATGGTTCGGTAACGCGTCAAAAGGCGGCCGAAGATATCACAGGCGTGCTGTCATGGGCGGAATGGTGGAAAGAAAATTCACCGGGCGAAGATGCCCTGCTATCTGTGGACGCGGACGGCAACCAACAGTGGTTTTATGTCGTGGAATAACAAGATGAAACCAAAAGGAAAGGAAATTCGGACAATACCAATGTTTACAACAACAAACAAAACAAAGAAAAAAAGGAACAAACATGAAAATGAATATCAAAGGTTTAGTATTTGTGGGCTTTGCTGCGGCTGTGTTCGCGTCCGCCGCAAACGCTGCCGATAAAGTTGTTACATCAAAACAATACGTTGATGGTAAGATAGTACAAACACTTACTGATGGTGATACAACACATGCACCGTCAGCAGACAAAGTTCATGATGAATTGGCATTAAAACAGAATATACACATTTCCGATAATAGCGCCGATCATGGTAAAACCCTTATCGTAGGTGATACTGGTGATATCACGATCAGTGATGTTTCGGCTGTTGATGATACCAATACAACCTATACAATAAGCTCATCACAAACAACAGATGGTAGTATCACTGTCACGCCATCGGAAGGTGATGCATATGATGTCGCAGTTCCAGGTTTGGCTGCTGCTGCATATAAAGCTGTTGATACCACTATCTCGGACGACAATGCGACAAGCACAAACTTACCAACAACGCAGGCTGTGTATAACTTTGCTACTAGTGCAGATCGTCAATCGAACTGGGCACAGTCTGATAGCGCCAAACCAGATTACATCAAGAATAAACCTGGAAACTTCGGTGGTGCGACAGCAGCAGGAGCAGGTTCTGCTGGGTTCGTTCCGGCACCAGCCGCGGGTGATCAAGGCAAGGTTTTGGGTGGTAATGGACAATGGGTTGAAGTTGATGGTACCCCATATGAACAAGGTACAGGCATCACCATTGACGACCACACCATCATCAATGCTGGTGTTCGTCAAGTTACCGCAACGCCATCTACTGGAACAGATGGTACCATCTCGGTAAATACAAACGGTACAGTGGCAGAAGTTGCGGTTAAAGGTTTGCAAGGTGCAGCATATAAAACGGCCGAAACAACCATTTCTACAACTGCAGCAGATAATACTGATGCCGAAGTTCCAACTGCGAAAGCTGTGTATGACTTCGTTACAGCACAAACTGGCGACGTTTTACCAGACAATCCGACCGGTGAAAATGAAGCATGTTCCACAACCAATCCATGTGCGTTGGTGTGGGACGGTTCTGCAACTGGTCCAGAATGGAAACGTATCCAACAGTAATGGTTGGTTGATATACGAATTTGTGTAAACAATTCTAGACACGTTTATACAATTTGACCCTTTATAGAAGAGCCCCCGATGACAATCGGGGTCTCTTTGTTTATAACTTTATACATATGATAAAAAAACACCGCCGGGCCCATGGCGGTGTTTTTATTAAGGGTCAAACAGTTATTATTACTGTTGGATCGGTTCCCACTTTGCTCCGTTGCCGGCCGCAACCAATGCACACGGTGTCGAGGCAGTACATGTGGATGGTATCGCTTCAATAGTTGGTGCATAAGATGACATATAATCTTCAACCGCTTTAACAGACGGATATTTTGTTGTGCTACCTGTATCTGTTGTTATGCTACCAGATAAGTTGGCTGTTTTCTGATCGCCCAAGTC
>CACXXP010000002.1 GCA_902771695.1 uncultured Pseudomonadota bacterium
AATTGGTTTCACTATCATATTCTGTTGATGTTCCAATAATGGTTCCATTCCAACTGCCCAATTGAGCATACAATCCAGATGTATTCATCAATTTATCACCAAACACAATGTTTCCGCCATTTGCGGTAACGCTGGTATAATAACCGCCATTGATTACTGCATCATCGGCCAAAGACATACCTGGTGCCATCGCGATTGTTGCCGTTCCACTGTTACCGTATGCACCAAACACATTCAATGATTTGATGGTTGAATTAGATGCATCTGCGAATGTATCGGTCGTTAACGAATTTGTATCGACATCCAATGCAACATCTGCATCTTGGATTGAACCAGCAATTGCGTCTATCATGCCATTTTGGGTATTGATTGTTCCACCGATAACCAATCCATCAAAATTGGCACCACTGACCACATTAATGGTATTGGCATTCGCCGTGTCGTTAAAGTGTGTATAACCACCTGTCAAATTCGTGACACCAGCACCGGTAATTGTGGCACCGCTTTCAAACGTCACTCCGTTTGCCAAACTGACTGTTCCGGTGTTTGCCAATTCCGCAGTTCCAGTAAAGGTATCATCATCAAAACTGGCAATACCAGTATTGGTGACTGTATTGCTGTACGTTGTCGGGTCGGAAATCAAGGTTCCATGGTTCATCACATTAACGCCAACCAAAGAATCATTGATACGTAACACACCACCCTGTTCATTAACCAAATCACCATCCCCAGATGCGAATGTCGCATTGTTAATTGTCAATGCGGCACCATCTGCGACCGTGATATCATTGGTCAATTCGCCGTTATAACCATCCAAAGTGTTTTCGCCACCTTCAAATGTGATATCGCGTGCCAATGTTATTGTTGCACCTTCGGCATTGGTAATTGTTGTACCGGTCAAATCAGCATCCAAACTTAAATTACCACTGTTGTTAACAGTTTGATTTATCAATGTATTCTTAACCGAAACATTTCCGGCACCGGTAATATTAACAATATTACTTGCGATACTTTCCAATGCCCCCGTAATACCACCGGCCAATGATATAGAATGACCATCCGCCGCATTCAATGTCAAAGTACCGATATTATAAATATCGTTTGCGGTTCCCGTACCATCAACAACATTGCCTTCGCTATCAAATTCCACACCCGATTTATTATCACTGAATGTGAAATCACCTGTTGTCGCATTAATATTTGTTACACCAGTATTATAAATTGCACCACCAAGTTCGCCAGCAAAATTATTCTCAAATGTGCCTGAACCAGTAAGTGATACCGTTGATTGGCCAAGGACCGGCGAATTAGATATTGCACCACCATTCAATCTCGCCTTGTTTTCAGAGAAGTCAGTTGCCCCAAGGATTGTAACGACTCCCTCGTCATTTGCACCTTCGGCACGTGCATGAATTGCACCACCATGTGCACCAGAATAGTTATTGGTAAATGTATTTTCACTGCTACCATTTGCCAAACCAATTTCAATCGTTGTTGCCTGCGTAGAGCCCGCATTTCCACGATTACTTATCGCACCACCACCGTATTTTACAGTATTTGTTATACTTTCGGCACGATTCCCCGAGAACGTATTGGTTGCCCCCAGAATCTTTATATAATCACCACTATTAAATATTGCACCACCATACGAATTCGTAGAAGTGTTTCCGCTGAATTCGATTTCATCGGCACTTAATGTTGTCTTGGAATAATTTCCGTTATTATTAAGTGCTGGACCCGCAATTTCACCGTGATTTCCACTAAATGTGATGCTATTTCCTGCTGTTAAAGTTAACATATCGTTCTCTTTATAAATTGCACCACCTGTATTGTTATTAAACAGAATACTATCCGATGCATTCACAGTAAGCACTGAACCCGATGAAGTATTCCCAATAGCACCTTTACTACTGGTATTATTTTGAACGGTAAAAGTATCCGCATTGATTGTCATTGTTCCGCCATTAGAAATAGCAGCATTAGAACCAGATTTTGCGGTATTTGTATTATTTTCAAATAAAACATCCCCCATATTTGCGAATGTGACCAAGTCTTGGTTCCACAGTGCAATACCAGTATTACCACGGAATGTTGCATTTCCATCGGCAAACGCAATTGTATTATCTACATCAGCATTTGCAACATTAAATACTATTCCTTCACCACTGGTCGCTGTATTATTTTCAAACAACGAATCACCATTTATATTTACAATACCTGCACGCTGATGGTTCAAACCATTATAAATTGCCGCCCCATTCGACGAAGCGGTATTACCATTAAATATTGCCCCATCATTAAATGTTGTTGTCGCACTTAAATTATGCAACGCCCCACCTTGACCAATACCTTCTGTACTGGTTACAGAATTATTATTAAATGTTGCCAAATCATTGAACGTCAAATCCCCATAATAATTCGCAATTGCACCACCAAACGCATTACCAGAATTGGACGCGGTATTATTAGCAAATGTTACGGCATCACTAAATGTCAATGTTCCATTATTAAATATTGCACCACCTTCTGTTGCACTGTTTCCTACCAGGTCGCCTGTTTGTGCATCAACACCACCAAATGTTGCGTTGGCAATAGTCATTGTACCTTCATTGAATACTGCACCACCCCTGTTAGCGGTATTATTAATAAACGTATATTCGCCATTATTCAAATTAACTGTGGCCGTTTTGCCATCACGTTGAACATTATAGATAGCACCACCGTTCATTGCCGCGGTATTGCTGTCGAACGTTGTTGTTCCGTTAATGGTCAATGTCGCATTTCCGTCTGTGTCAAGCGCACGATTCATAATCGCGCCACCATTCATAGACGATGTATTGTTGCTGAACGTATTTTCACTGGTCCCATCTAACTTACCAATGACCATTGTGGCATCCAATGCAACCTTGGGTTCAGAATTTGATTCTGTTTCATAAGATTGGTTTGCAATCGCGCCACCACCACGTTTAAACGGTTTTGTCCCATCCACGCCCGATATATGATTATTCGTAAATACATTGGTATCACCCAAAACAGAAACATCACCACCAGAATTAAACAACGCGCCACCACTACTTTTATCGTAATTTGATGCATTGTTATTAAACGTTATACTGGTGGCATCCAATATAACCGACGAAGAAAGTCCGTCATCTGTTACTTTATAATAAAGCCCTGCACCATGTGACGTGGATGTATTGTTTTCAAATACCAATGCTTCACCACCAATATGCTCTGAACCATCTATAATGGCCAATGCACCTTGACTCCCGTTATAATCAGAATATGTTATGGTTTCTGCACGTGCAGGAACCACAGCAATTAAACCAAGTGCGATTGCATTGCACAAAACAGCATGACGTAATACCGCACGGTATGCAGCAGTTAATTCTTTGAGTGTGGTTTTAGATTGTTTCATATGGGCTCTCCTTTCTTTCCTGATGCTATTTACTTAACTACATAAATCTCATATTTGCAAGTTTTTTTTCGTATAAAAAAAAACGGCAAAGACCGCAAAATCCATAGTGTTAAGCGAAATAAGAATTATTTTTTATCCGCACCGCAACAAATTTTCAGATATTCGCGCAACAATGTAACCCGTGCCAAACCGTTCCCGGTTCCACCGGTAAAACATCCATGAAAATCATTAAATTTGGCACCTTCCCAATCTACCATGGCGACCACATCAAAGGTTTTTGGATTCAATATGAAATTATCCCACAAATCATTTTGATTCCACCCATGCATAACCGACGGTTTATCATTTTTCTTCTTTTTCAAATCACGAATTTCACGCGGATCGGCCATACCGACAATATAAAAGAACCGTGCCAATTGTTTCGCAATCTTATCAATATGTAGATTTTGTGTTTTACGATTCAAATGATGAAAACCAATCCCAGATACACATTCATATTTACGAACCACGCGCCCATCAAATTCCAACAATTCCATTTCTGGAATTTTAATTGGTGATATCGGCCGCAACGAATCGGTTATGCGTTTTTCACGAATCGCAACATCGCGCCCGTCGGTCCGTAAAGAAAATTTGAACACATACTTATCATCAACATTTACAACAAAGTTTATACAGCGATGCCCACACGTATATTTGACACGCGGATGCCGGGCGGTGCTGAAACTTTTTGCGAATCGTGTCCAGCGACGCAATGGATAATTCATACGCATACGGAACATACGACGACGGCGACTGGTCGGGATAAACAGACACAAAAAATTTACCAATAATTTTTTCATTTTTTCTTGGCCCCAAAATAGAGTTTTGCATATTCTGCCATTAAATCTACGATTATGCCTTTGTAACCAAATTTATCCCAATTATGCGATGCCACGCGTAACGAATCGCCAAAATCCATAAAGGCGGCACCTTCCCAATCTATAAAGAAATTTATATCAAATGTTTTCGTATCTAACATAAAATTCTGCCAAATATCACCTTGGAACCATCCATACATAAACCCAGGAACATCATTTGGTTTATTTTTCAAATCACGAATTTCCGCCGGATCAGATGTACCAATAACATACAAAAAGTTTGCAATTTGTCGTGCAATATGTGGACGATATTTGTTGATTATTTTTGGGTCTATGTCTGTTAACAATGTTCCATGTGCAAATTCATATTTACGAATATAAACGCCCTTGTATTGAACCACACGCATTTCTGGAATTTTAATTGGGGAAATTTTACGAAATGCATCTGTTATACGCGTTTCACGCAACGCAACCGCAAATCCGTCATTCAGCAACGGAAACTTGAACACATGTTTGTCATTCAGAATAACAACAAAATTCTTACAACCATATCCAACAACTGTCTTTATCTTGTGATGTTTCATATTACGCGCATAACGACGAACATAGCGAATATAGTCCCAAACCTGGGGGTAACGAATCATTGTACGCACTTTGTCACGCAAAGATTTTTTACGAATAAACGCACTGATAATATTTGATAGTAAATGACGCATCCATTTTACCCCGAATTTAAGATTCTTTTCCCACCTTGGTCATAATATACCTTGCAAAAGCGCATAAAGCAAATAAAAAACAAACCGCCACAATTGGCGGTTTATAAATTATTTGTCTTCGGGGAACAAACCTGTTTGCCGTGCCACATTCCACCACAGTTCTGAAAACACCGGCCGACAATCCGCATCATGCCATGGTTTCATGTAATCAGAATAATGCAACACGGTCAGATTATGTTTCAAATCATCCAATTCAATTGCACTGTATATCTTGAAAATTCGCGACCCATGCGACAATTGAAAATTATACCGCAACGGTAAAAATTGAACACGTCCCTGCAACGTATAATTCAACACATCTTGGTCTGGATTTTTATATTGATGTGTTTTGGATTCTGTAACCCACTTTTCATACATGCCTTCACGACGAATACCCGCCAAATCCATAAGCAAGAATCCAGAATTGAAATATTTATTCGTTCGTGTTGGCACGGCGGCAATTAAATTATTTCCCAATTCTAATTCATATATATCTATTAAATCGCGACACAACAGTATATCAATATCAGCATAAATTATACGGTCCACATTTGGCAATAATTTTGGCAACATTAACCTGTACCACATGGCAACCGGCCAATTTCCGCGCCAAGATTCATCAAAATCATTATTTCCCAAGACAAAATTTACCACAGAATCCGTCCCCGCCGTCACGCCACGAATGATGTCACGCATTTTTTCATCAACGTCTGGGGTCACAACACAATAAACATCGTAATCGCATCTGTCTTTAGATGCCAACAGCAAAGATTTTAATGTCACGGCCGCCATTTTACACCCACGCGCATCAAAGCAAAATGCCATTGGAATTTTTTCTGGATATTTTTTACGCGGTATCATCGTTTGCCCAACCGTAGATATCAATCCATGATACCGAACCCGATCACGATGCAACCGACGCGCCGCCCGCGTTTTACCAAAGCATCCCGCAACCGTGGCACAAATTTGACGAAACTTGCTGTATTTGTACATATGGCACCCCTTTTGTTCGTTATCATTCAAATCGTAAAGGAAATTTTTCCGCATAGCAAGATAAAACACTAGAATTTTCCGTCCACCAAGATTAACATATCTACAAACAATACAAAGGATACATATATGAACATTATTTTCTGTCACGGCGTTATGGGACCAGATGAAGATTGGAACAATAAAACATATAATGAATCAAAAGGATGGAAAGATTGGTTGCAATTTACCGTGGAATCTGAACATGATGTCGTGATGCAAATTCCACGATTCCCGCACGCACATGCATTGCTGATGAAATATTCAGAATGGGAAAAAATCATGGACACCCAAGATATAAACAATGACACCATATTGATTGGGCATTCCGCCGGCGGTGGATTTATATTGAAATATATGGCAATGCATCCTGAATTGACGGTAAAACAAATCGTATTGGTTGCACCGTGGATTGACACCGAAGATTTTCAACCATTTGGTTTTTACAAGGGTGCAAATCTAGATAATAAAATCATATCGCATACAAAATGCGGCATGGATTTAATGATCTCGGACGACGACATGCCACACATAGTCAGCAGTTTTGATAAAATCACAAAAAACATACCCGACATCCGTGTTCATCGGTTTTCTGGGTACGGACATTTCGTATTGCCTAAATTACCAGAAATCATGCCCATTATACATTTTTGACATAAAACCACGACAATATTTTTGACATTTTTAGTATTTGTGATAGCATAACACGCTATGACACTATTCTTGGATAGAAACAATATTTTTTATCATGGCACCCGGGCAAAATTTGATACATTTCGTCCGCTGTCGCATTTTGGTTCATATTCCGCCGCCCAAGAATGTGTACTATTATGTCCATGCCAAAAAGACGAAACATTGGACATAAGACACGAATATTCCATACAAATGCCCCCGTCATTCAAAAACGATTCAACATATAAAATTATTCCAGTGCAATTAAATCTGACCAACACATACGAAATTGATGATTTTGGTGGATCCTCAGATATCAACTATTTTCAATGCGTGGTTTTATACCACATTGTGCATGATCTAAAATTAAACAATATTCCATATTTTTATGATTATATTTTTACAGAACCATTTCATATACCAACACCAGATGTAAAAAAAGAATTGCAAACAGATAATTTATACAATACCACGGCACAACAACATGCATGCCACACACCCGAACAAGTAAACCGATATCATCTATATCAACAACGTATGATTCAATACTTTGAACATCTGGGATACGACGGATTTAATTATACCAACCGTCGTGAAGACCGTGGTCACACATCATACATAGTATTTCGCCCAGAAAATATTGCCCGCATGGATCTGGGCCAAAAAATTACGCCACGTGAACCATTGGAAATCCATGCGGATTACCAAATATTTCCTTGTCGCAAAATGGCCGAGTTTGAAAAAATATTATTACGTAAAGCAGAATCTTCTCATGCATGTTCAATGGATATCAAACAGACGATATGGTCGAACATTAACAATCTGCGGTCTCGTCCATCGGTCATAAAATCTGCGTATCGGGCACGCGAATATTACACAAAATTATTAACAACCGATATATTACCAAAAATTCAAGATATTGGCACCCAGAAAAAATATGGATATCATGGTATATATACCCACACTTTTCAGGTTGCACAATTTGCGATTGAACTTGCCATATCTGTCGGCACAGACCCATTGCCTGTAATACTTGGTGCGGCACTTCACGATATTGCACGCACGCACGATGATGACGATTTTACACACGGCCCACGTGGTGCCGCAATTGCGCGTAATTTTTTAACCCAGAATTATAACCATTTATTCCCAGAAACAATTGATAAAATTGTCTATGCGGTACAGTATCACACCCAAGGCACCATCGCCCCAGATTTAATTTCCGCATGCGTATGGGATGCAGACCGTATTCGTCTGTCATGGGAAATGGGATACCATGAAAAATATTTTAATACCGCATACGGTAATTATATCGCCAGTTTACCGCCGCAAATGTCAGATAACGGTCGATTATCCCAAGAACAATATATGAAAAATCAAAATAAATTTCTAAGACGCCACAATATAAAAACACGTTAACGACGGATTTTTTTGCGTTTTTTATGTTTTTGATAAAATGCCGTTAATAAAAATACCAGCAACAAAAACACCAAATCCAATGTGCAAATAAATATGACACCAATTTCTGGACTTTCCAACAAGACATACGCCAAATAGCACAAATCTGCGGTAATCCATGTGAACCAAGATGTCAAACTTAAATCATCGGCTGATTTAGTTTTTAATAATTTTATTATTTGTGGCATATACGCGATAAATTCCAACACGGTATAAATAGATAATAACACAAGCGCAATCGTGACTTTCATAAACACACCTCTATGAGAATTATATCATAAAAATGCCCCTGTGTGCAAGTTTGGGAACTGTGGTTGCGCTGTCTGTGCAATTCGCGAGCCGACTTGTTAGAGGTAGGGCGAGAGATTGATAAATTTAAAGATAATTTATTTCTGTCTTGATTGTGTTTTTAACAACCAGTCTGGCGGTTCTGGTAAACTGAAATTTTTTCCATCCCATTGCAATTTTATATATTCTGCATTTGGCATACTACTAAAATTAAACTTAGTAAAACGCCGAACGAAAACACTAATTACGCCCGCATGTGTTGCAATTCCGACTGTATTAGCATCCGTATTTTTAGCAATATTCGTTATTGTGTCACAGACACGTTGAACGAACACATTATCGCTTTCACCATTTTCCGGCGCATAATCACCATTAAATAAAAGAGCTGCGGGCATATCTATCTTTTCTTTGGTCAAATCAACTGGCGTATCTGCAGGTGCATCTGTAAGGTTCATTATCTTGCCACACAGTACCCCAAGATTCCTTTCGCGTAACCCCGGGTCTGTTATAATTTTGACCTTTCTGTCACCCAAAACAATTTTTGCAGTATCCAAAGCCCTGGATAATGTTGAACTATATATACAATCAAATTGCACATTTGATAAATTTTTGGCCAAAGCCTGCGCTTGTGTAATTCCATTACTGTTTAGTGGTATATCCAAGAAACTTTGGACTCTCTTTTCTACATTGTAATCGGTCTGACCATGTCTAAATATATAGAAATCCTGTTTCATATAAACCACCTTTGACATAAACAGTTCAAAAGCGCCAAAAAATTGCAATCTTTCAAATTAAAACTTTCGAACTCAGTGAAAGTATTACATTTCTAACACAAACCCGCCTTTATCGACGGGTTTGTCTATCTTGGTTGGGGCAACTGGATTCGAACCAATACTAGCGGAGTCAGAGTCCGATGTTCTACCATTAAACTATGCCCCAATGCGCGTGGTATTATATACCGCAATATTTCCTTTTGCAATGAAAAATATTATTTGGATTTTGCGTAAGCCTACAGGCCAACACAAGCCCCCTTGCGAACAACAGTCCGTATCATTGGACATTGTTCTGCGGTACACGAAGAATCATTTAATTCGGCATCATTGACCAAATATTGTAACCGCCCAGAACCGCCAAACCTTGATAAATTCTGTTCATACTGCGATTTTACCAGATCCGCGAACTGTGACGGCCGCGAACGAACACTAATACAGAATCCCGATGGCGACGGCGCCCCAGAATCAATCAAATTCGATACTTGCTTCATATTGTCATCTAACACATTTTTGGCACCAGATACATCGAAAGACTGTGATCTTGGCGTCATAAACAATTTGTTCCAATCCACATCAACAACACCAAGTGTGGTTCTATCATTGCTCTTGGCGAACCGAGAATTATCAACATTATTGTTCAGTTCCGTCGATTTATTTTTGTTGTTTTTCGAAACCAACAATCCAACCGCGCCACCGATTGCCAATGCACCTGCGGTGATTGCTGTGGCCTTTAATCCGATATGATCATTCTTGGCCGGCTGTTGCGGATTTTCCTGGGGTGAACCAGTTATTACCGGTGTTTCGGTCCCCGTAACAGATGCACTTACCTGACCCGGAATCAGTTCTTCGTTATTATTTTGTTGTTGGTTACCAACACTCGGTTGATCTGGTGTGATAACAGTATTACCCGGTGTCGTAACCGTATTACTTGGCGTTGTAACCGTGTTACCTGGTGTCGTAACCGTATTACTTGGCGTTGTAACCGTGTTACCCGGTGTCGTAACCGTATTACTTGGCGTTGTATTATGCGATGTTGCTGGGACAACCGCAGGCGCACCACCAGCCGACGGATTCGGCACTTCTTCAGTATTTTCTGGTTCAACAATAGTGACTGTAACCTCCCCAGGAACAAATTCTTGTGGTTTTTCAAAGCAAATTGGTATTCTTAAACCATTGGTTGCGGTTTTGTTTAGATACTGTCCGTCGCGTGCCAATGCCAAAGCCGCGGCAACAGATGGAGCAACCGCCTTTTCAAAATCAAAGGTTATTTTTGTACCAACATTGAATGTTTTATATATCGGTTTGCTGCTTGTAATAACATCAAAAACTCCCGCCATTTTTGACCCATCCGCAAAAGTAACAACCGACTGATACCCTTTACCCGTAACAGATTTAACTGTTTGCAATTTACTATAAACCTCTGCTTCGGTTTTTAAACCTTTAAATGCTGGTACATTTTCTGTCAGAATTTTAACCGTAGCCTCTTTCACGGTTCCTGGGCCTGTACCAATTGGCGCAGTTCCCAACGAGGTAAAGCCAGCACCTCTTAATATAGAATTTCTACTGTATTGTCCACCACCATCTTCAACAACCATCTGTAAACTATTTTCTATCTTAAGGTTTCTTTTACCTGATCCCCAACTTGAAGACACAGCATACGTGTTTTTCTCGACATGTTCACCAATCTTTTTAGTTACCGTTTGTTCTGTTTTCTGTAATTTACCTGCCACCATCATCACTGTGCCGATTAATTGCAACGCAACACCAATCTGGCGAACATATTGCCATGGCATCTTTTTTGTTACCAATGTGCAATTTACTGGATCAAATAATTTTTCATCTTGCATAAAATTCAACCAGAAATCTGACTCAGCAGGAATCATATTAAATATTCTACTTAATATTTCATCTGTTGCGCTTTGCTCTGTCGGATTAAATTCCTTCTGATACGACTTCATTTCTTGTGCAAATGTATTGATAAAATCTACAGCACATTTTTCTTGGGCACTGCCCGAAAGAGCCGCACACTTTTCCGCCGGTGGTACATATTTTTGATAAATCCATGTCATTCTAATGTCGGCCACAGTTTCCATTGTCGCACCAACTGCATAAATTAACATTGGTGCCGTTGCACCCTCACTAATAACCGTCAACACAACACCAGCACCAATCAATGCCGTAGTCTTGATAACTTTAATGGCTTTATCGGTATTGGTAACCCTGGCAGAATCTGGCAACAGGCATGTTTCACCCGTCCATTCTGGCAGTGTACAATCTGAACAAGCTTCTTTCAGCGCTGTGGCAAGTTTCTTGCAATTTTCTTCCCCAAGCATAACACAATTTGTACCGTCAAAAATACCTTGTTCAGTTATACATTCAAGTCCCGCCAACCCAGATTTCAATCTACGTAACTCCGCAACAGCATCTGTGCTTAAACTGGTAAATACCATATCAACCTTTTTGCCGTCAACTGTACAACGTATAACATCATACCTATCGGCATTCAGGGTCACACTAGTTCCAGGTATTTGCATTCCACCAGACAACACACGTCTGGCCATCGTATCACATTCAACCTTGACATTTGGCGCATTTAATGTCGTACGCGCATATTCACGAATACGGTTTATAACTTCTTCATTATTACTTATCTGTACCCTAGCAAATGCGTAATTATTAAACCCATACGGTGCAAGTTCATTAACCAACGAACTTTCTGATGTACTAAGCGCCGACACTACACAAAGATCGCGCATTGGTGCCGCATTTAAAAAATCACTCGCAGAGTCAATTTTTGACAAATCCAATCGACGACGATTAGGATCGATGAGACTGTTTTCATCACCAACAGCATCCAAATTTTGTAAGAACGCGGCACCATCTCTGGCCACCCTAACAACAGACGTGTTTCTGGCACGGCCTGGAACCAATCCGGCTTGCACACCACCAAATTCTTTGGCCCAGGCGGTCATCTGATTACATGCAGATGTTCCATATTTAATATAATCACGCATGGTAATAGTATTATTGTTATCACCATCTTTCACACAAACGGCCCCATGTCCAGAACCAGTATCAAACGTGGCAATCCATGCACCATGGTGCGCTTCACCAATTCTACACAAAATTTCCGCATTATTAAGAACCTCGTCATAACTGGTTTCCAAAAGTCCTTTGGCAACGGATATTCCGCCAAACTGTACGGTAAATGGTTTACCACCCGCAGAACACAAAATATATTTCTCAGATTTCTTTTCTAAAATTTTGCGATTTTGACACGTCAAAACGGTTTTTTTACCGGTTTTATCCTTTGGTGCAAATATAGATTTTATAACGTTTTTACCAACCGCGTATTGAATATGGGCTCTATAAAAACGTTTTTCGCAAACCCCCCCTTCTATTTTGCTTGTGCATGCGTTTCTGTAATCCAACACATTACCCAAAACATCAACACATTTTCCCTTGCCACTGGCATCCACCGTCCATATACCATCAAACGTTTCTTTACATTCTTTGGCGTCTGTGGCTGTGGCACCTGCGGCATACCCAGACAAATCCATCATCTTTTTTATCATGTTTTTGCAATCGGCTTCGCCACCACGTTTGGTCAAATCAAACCCTGCCGCATTGCACACATACAGTATTCCTTCGGAAGATATACGTCCTTGGGCATCCATATATGCTTCGTACACTGCTTTCACATTTTCTCGTTTTTCTGATGCGACCATACTAGAATTTATTACCTTTTCAACGGCATCGGATTTCACATAAATCCAACTTTCCGCAAATGCGGGTACGGATAAAAACATTGCCAAGATAACAGATATTATTTTTCTCACTGCAATATTCCCTCGCACTTTTCTGCAACCGCAACAACCTTTTTAATTGCGCTGATTTGTGTTGCATTAAACACAGTCGCCGTTGCAGATGCCGCCGTTGTCACACCGGCCATAACATTTGACGCCGTATTCAAATTCTTTTCTTTTTGCCGTCCATCATCGGTATTGTTATCACGCACAGAATCAGAATTTGCAACCGCACTTAGCACCGTTCCGGTTGCACCTGTCGCCGCACCAACGATGGATGCCGTCATTGCGCCACGCGCGCGCTTCGCAATTTTGGAAATATCCACCGAATTATATTCACGACATGCTGCAACAATTTGTTGCGCCTCGGTCACATCTTCGCCATTTAAACGCGCCTGGGCCACGGAACGATTCAGACTTTCAACGGTCTTACTACAATTACTAATCATATCTTCGACCAAACCATTTGTACCATTTGTTCCCGCAATAATTGCACCCGCCACATTTGTTGCGGTCGCCCCAGCCATCAATCCGGTACGCCAATTACCCAACGATTTTGATTGTTTATTTAATTTGTCGCGCTCGGCTTCTTTCTTTTTGATTTTTTCGACAATAGAATTCCAAGAAGTCTCAAGTTCTGCCATAAATCTGTCGGCATCATCGGCCGTTTGATCTGTTGGAACTTTATGCTGTTCTTCTAATTCGCGGAGTTTTTCTAATTCGATTTCTACTGATTCTAATTGTTTATCTTTACTTGCCTTGACCAAACCAACCGCCGTCGCACCAACACCGACACCGGTTCCAACACCGGTTATCGCGGTATTTATTCCCGCCATTTTTTTCAAATCAGCTAATTTTTCATCGATACCAACACACGCCGTATATGTAGCACGCAATGCATCATTTAATGACATAGTATCTGCCAAGGACGGCACCACACAACACATCCACCCTGCAAAAACTATTGATATTTTTTTCAAACCAGACCCTCTCTTGCAGAATATTATATCACTTTTTGTATTTCATTCCTAATGATTTTATATAAAAAAACACTTTATTATTCAAATAACTAAAAAGGGGGAACAATGAACAAAAAGATTTCTATTATTACCGCAATTACTTGCATCGCGTCCATACCAAATGTAAATGCATGTACCGGAATAACAATGACCGCCAAAGATAATTCTGTGGTTGTTGCGCGCACCGTCGATTGGGCGGGTTCCAAAATGAATAATATGTATGTTATCGTTCCACGTGGGCACAGCGAAGAATCATTACTGCCAAACAATGCAACGGGCGGAATGCCTTTTACTGCAAAATATGGATTTGTGGGCCTTGGGATGCAACAACCAGAATTCGTTGTTGATGGCACAAACGAAGCGGGACTGTCCGCCGCCCTGTTCTATTTTCCGGCATACGGCAAATACCAACCATATACCCCAATACTTAAAAATAATTCATTGGCCGATTTCCAGGTCGTATCATGGATACTGTCGCAATTTTCCACCATTGACGAAGTCAAAGAGGCAATTGACAATATAACCATCATTAACATTGACCCGACCGCGTCCACGGTGCATTGGCGCATAACCGAACCAAACGGCCGCCAAGTCGTTCTAGAAATCATAGACGGCATGCCAACATTTTATGAAAACCCGTTGGGCGTAATTGCAAACTCGCCGGGGCTGCCTTGGCATTTAACAAATTTGAATAATTATATCAATATTCGTTCCGGCACCGAAAATCCGGTGAAATTCGGCCCAATTACACTGCGGTCACTTAGCCATGGAACGGGGCTTCTCGGTCTGCCGGGGGATTTTTCGTCACCGTCGCGATTTATCCGTATGGCATTTTTCAAGAACTATGCAATACCGCAAGACACCGGTTTTGATACCGCAATGCAATCGTTCCATTTGTTGAACAATGTTGATGTTCCATTTGGTACCGCATATAAAACAGGTACAGCGAAATTTGATATGCCGTCATCAACCCAATGGACCATCGCAACCGATATCACGAATAAAAAGATTTACTATCACACGATGTATAACCGCACAATCCGTCGCATAGACATAAATCAAATTGATTTTGCAACCGTACCATTCCAATATCACCCATTGGATAAAACACAAAGCGAAACAATAATTGATGCACCAATGAATTTGTAATATTCCGAAATGTATAGTTGCCTTTTTAAAATTTGGGTTTATAATCCATTGGCTTAAACATAAGGAGATATTATGAAAATAAAACCATTTGCGGGCGTTCGTCCACCAAAAGAAATTGCATCAGAGGTTGCATCACGTCCATATGATGTTCTGAATTCAGTGGAAGCCAAGGCCGAGGCTGGTGAAAAATCGTTACTGCATATTATCAAACCAGAAATAGATTTTGACCCAATCGCCGATGAACACAGCCAACAGGTCTATGACAAGGCCGTTGAAAATTTCAAACTGTGGCAAGACCGCGGTTGGTTGGTCCAAGATGACAAAGAAATGTATTATATCTATGCACAAACAATGGATGGTCGGACACAGTACGGTTTGGTTGCCGCGGCAAATGTTGATGACTATATGACCGGCAAAATTAAAAAGCACGAATTGACCCGTAAAGACAAAGAAGATGATCGTATGATTCATGTTCGCATCCAAAATGCAAATATTGAACCGGTGTTCTTTGCATATCCAGATGTTGCCGAAATGAACGAAATTGTTGAAAACTTTGTTAAAAACAATGCCCCTGAATATGACTTTGTTGCCGCCGATGGTTTCGGTCATAAATTCTGGGCTATTCGTGACGATGCCATTAACGCACGCATAACCGAAATATTCAAGAATATTCCGGCAATGTATGTCGCAGACGGTCACCACAGAACCGCCGCCGCGGCACGTGTTGGTGCAGAAAAACGCGAACAAAATCCAAATCACACCGGTGCGGAAGAATATAACTATTTCTTGGCCGTTATATTCCCAGAAAGCCAATTGAAAGTTATTGACTATAACCGCGTTGTCAAAGATTTGAACGGTCTGACCCCAGAAGAATTCTTGGCAAAATTGTCTGAATCTTTTGATGTTGTGGAAATGGGAACCGAAATATACAAACCAACAAAATTGCATAACTTTGGAATGTATCTGGGTGGCAAATGGTATTCGTTGACCGCAAAGCCCGGCACATACAACGACAACGATCCAATTGGGGTTTTGGATGTGACCGTTCTGTCCAATTTGGTATTTGATAAAATATTGAACTTGGGCGATTTGCGTACCAGCAAACGTATAGATTTCGTTGGCGGTATTCGTGGTCTGGGTGAATTACAAAAGCGCGTAGATAGCGGCGAAATGGTCGCGGCATTTGCGCTGTACCCGGTGACAATGCGTCAGATTATTGACATCGCCGACACCGGTAACATCATGCCACCAAAGACAACATGGTTTGAACCAAAACTGCGCAGTGGTTTGGTCATTCACAAATTGTCGTAATTAGTGGTTAGTATTAGTGAATAGTAAAAACGGTTGCAATCGCAACCGTTTTTTTTATTTATCTTTTTTTGATTTTATTTACAAAATTTGGGAATAATACTGTACGCTTTCTTTGTGCGTATTCCCGACAATATTTGGTGCGTTCGCTTTCGCTTGGATTTTCAATCAGGTGTCTTACATCCTTGATAAACTGTTGACCATTATTTGGAACACGAAATACAAAACATCTGTAATGACCACTTTTATGCGGTCGCAATATAACACCATTGGATGCGAATATATCAACCATATCATACAAATATCTTAAATCCGTTTTTGACGGAATAATATAATAATATCCATTTTCATGGTACTTGATTTCAAACACCTTGTTTGCGGCATCTAATGCCCCGGCCGCGTTTGGTTCCCAACGCGGAAATAAACCTGTTTGCGATAAAACATACTTTGCATAACCCATATATTGCCTCCTGTGGCACAACAGCCGTGTATTCTTACATGGAAATGATTGCAAGTCAAGTGGTTAAATGCCCAACAAATGCGACACTTTCATCATAAATATGGATTCATTACCAAATTCATCGGTATTATTCGGATTTATACGATATATAAAACCAATTGCACCGTCCGTAAATGGCCCAAAGTTATGGCGATATGTCGCGTTCAAACGCAATTCACGACGTGACGAAGCCATATCAATATTTCTAATTCCTGTGTCACTTATCGCCAAATCATAATGCCCATCGCCCGCATCAACAATTTCATAACTTGCGCCATCGTATGTCATGTTACCACGAACAACCGCCAATGGCATTGACACACCCAAATTGATATTGCCAACATCCGCGCCCAATGCAAACGCATTTGAATCCAATTCAGACATTCCAAAAATAGTTCCCGATGTCATATCTGGGGTCGTGTGTGCAAACGTTGCACGGGCACGCAGTTTCAACATATCGCCAACTTTCCAGAATGCATCAACATCAACATATTCTGTATCTGCATTACCCACATCCATCAAACCTGTGGCATACGCCCCCAAAATTGTGTTGCTTTCACGCATTGCACCAAACGATGTATGGAAACCGAACTTTTCACCGCCCCACCCTATTTCTGATTGCGCCCCAGAAATCGTTCCCAAACGCATTGGTTCATTCAAAGACGAAATTGTTGGATCATTTTCCAATAAACCTTCGTCTGTTATTGCACCGGAAAATCCACGTGCACCAAATGACCATTTATTCAGGTTATACGACACACCACCCGTTGTTGCACGTGATGCCAATGCCAATATTGGATTCGCCATTCCATAAAAACGTGATTCATTGTCCGTCAAATAATGTTGATAATCTGCGGTCAGTTTCCAATCACCCAAAGAATAGCCAAACCGCATATTGTCTAATCCGCCCATACTGTCGTTATATGCACGTTCCGAACGAGAAAAACCGAACGACATATTACCAATATTCATTGTATTATCTTTTTCTGCACGCACATGTAAATCGCCCAACACATCGCCCATATATAACGCACTGCGTGAATTATTACCAAACGAAACACTGTGTTCCCAGATACGCGGTAAACTCATAGACCCATCAACACTTTCCAACATATCGTATGCCGCCGTATTTATCGCCACACGTCCCAGGTTCAATGCCGATGACGCACGCAACCCAGTATTTACCGCCGCACGCCAATATGCATTTCCATTTGTTGAAACTATGCGGCCATTGGTATAGAAATACAGATTTGTTCCCGGCGTTGTCGCGCGTTCAAGATTTATAACCCCATAACCAAAAACCTCTTTAAACGCATCCAAATATGTCATCAAACCTTCATCTATTCTATACTGATATTCATCGGGCATATCATACAGGGATTGCAAGTGCGCGATTAACGCGGTCTGGGTCAACTGAGTTCCCGCCGTCAAACGATTTAAGTATGGACCGTCCGCGGTCAACGCCAACAATGTAAATATTTCTTGGGGGGTCATATAATAAAACGCTGAACGCAATGTCCCCGCCGCACCCGCCGCCGATGCAACCGCCATTTCATCGGTAATACCAACCGATGCGAAACACCACGGATCCATACTACTGGTGCCACGTCCTGCGATACCGCATATACGTGATTTATAATATTGCGTATCACCGTCAACATTACCCGACCATTGCGCCAAAGTGTATTGACTTGGGTTAGAATCTGAATTGGCGGCAATTGTTGTTTCGCCCTGGGTTGATGCACCAACCGCAACAATAGACATAAATGAATGTGACAAATTGTTAAATACCAATGGCGCCGCATTTTCAAACGTTGCCGGTTGTAACGCATCTGCATATAACGCCCCGGTATTTTGTAACGATGCACCTGTTGAGAAAATAGTTAAAGGTTGATTTAACAATGCAATTCCACCAAGCGTGTTAAAGAATGTTTGTGCATTATTCAATGGTATTAAATTATTTACTGTTGATGCACCACCGTATGCACCTTCAATAAATCCCAAAAAATATGCCTGGGAAAAATTATTTGCAACCATATCTTGAACCGTATATGCAGACCGACTGTGCAACGGTTCAATCACATCAGCATTCGCGATGATATCAACACGTGAACGACCGCCACTGGTATCATTTGCCAATCCCGTACGTGCCAACGCATTCACCAGTGCAGTGTAATTATAGTAATCTACATTTTCGCTGGATATCTGTTTTGCCAACAATAAACTGCCACCACTTGGCAAATATGCAACATCGGCCATTCCGTCGGCATCAAAATCAACATAATACAGACCACCGGTAAAATACCCATAATAATATTTTGTTTGATCATTGGACTGATACGACCATGTTATGCTTTTTGTACCGTCACCCAATTCAGACGATACAACCGATGCAACCGTCGCCGTGACACCAGTACTGGTAAATGTCATTGTATCCCCAACCGCAACATTACTGGGGTCTGCAAAAGTATATGAACCTGCGACCGAATTATCACCCGCAATCATACGCCGCCCCCCACCGGTACGATAAATCGTCATTTGGCCGTTTGGCATAAAACCTGCAAAGTCACCGTTATAGCCCGTTTCGAAATTTCCACCAACAATTTTTCCCAATAAATTATCATCAAATATCGCCGAACCATTATGTATTGCCGTCCCCGAATTAGACAAATCAAATTCAGATAAATGCACAATATCTTCGGCAGATGTATCATCGGTAATAGAAGCATTGTTTGCCCCAAGTATAACCGTATTGTTATAATACTTGCTTGAAAGCATACTGTTTGATGCTTCGTTTAAACTGGTTGGTCCAGAATTTGTTGTCCAAAGTAATAATCTATCCTGTAATGACGAACCATCAACCGCGTTTATCCCGTTCGCCGTTATCAACGCAACATTAACCGGACGCCCACCCATCACAGAATAATCACCCAAATTATAAATTGGATTATCCAAGGAATCACGCAACACCAACGGTTCGTGTGTTGTTGTATTACGCAATGTACGCATTCCCAGGTACCCACGGGCCAAAGGTGAATATCCACGCATCAACAGCAAATAATTCTGTGACGCCGCACCCGCATAATTATTCATCAAGTAAAAATCTTTGTAATAAACCGTTTCTTCGTTTTCAGAATCATATTGCGTATAATACAACGCCAAATTATTTGCATAGTTCGCATTTTCCATTGTCGCATTCAACATTGCCGGACCATACGGCAACGCACCCACGGACCACGCAGTACCATTACCCGATGGGTTATCACCACCGCCACCGGAACCGCCGCCCCCAGAACCACCACCGCCGGAACCAGAAGACGAAGAACCATTATCGTTATCATGATCAAACACATCGGTTAATAAATAAAGTCCACCTACAATAACGGCGGCACCCGCCGCCGCCAATGTTAAACCCTGGGCGGTGGATAGCCCACCGAACAGCCCCCCGGTCGTTCCGGGTGAATTTTGCGTTCTGTACCTTTTTATTTGTCGGTCACATTGTGACGCATCGGCACCATACATCTGTAAAATCTGGGCTGCACGCAAATCGTTATTCATTAACGCCGTACAAACCAGCGACAAACCCGTACTATCAACATAATTTATATTGGCGCCATTGTTGACCAAAACTTGGACCTGTTGAATATCGGCATTTTTGGCCGCCGCCAACAATTGTGCTGCAACGGTAAAATCACTGGGCGCCGCAAACGCACCGAACGGCGCAAGCAGTAACGACAAAACGATAAACCTAATGAATTTCATACACAAACTCTCTCTGATATTCTGCATTTTAACACAGAACATTTACATGTGTCTAGCAAAAAATAAACGGGGCAAACAATTGCCCCGTTTATTTTTGATTTTTGTGCCAACTTTACCGTGAAACACCATTTATTTTTTCATCCACAATTGGTGACGGTATTGGTTGATGTATGCTGTCCGCAGGAATTTCAATCCAACCATCTTCTTGTTTTTTATAGATTGGTGGATTTTTTGGTTTTGGACCAAATTTGATTTGTGGCGCCTGTTCAACACGATACAATTTCCAATTTTTTGGATTACGCATCGCATTTACAAAGGTGGTATCCACAACCTTTTTTGGTTCCTGCGTTTGTGCATTGGCACTTGCGATACCAACAAACAAAATCGCAAATAATGTCGCACCACGTAAAGAATTTAACAATTTCTTTTGCATTGTGTACACCTTTATATTATCTGCCTCGGTCATTTGGATTGCCACCAAACTGATATGTTTGCCGTTCCACAGTTACATCACCATTTGGATTTGTGGTTTTTTTGGTTGTGATTGTCGCACGACCACTCATATGAACGTGAATATGTGTGTGGCATTCCTCGGATTCTTGTTGACACGGACAAGGATCTTGTGGTTTGTCATTCTGTGGTTTATCATCCTGTGGTTTCGTCGGCTTGGTCGGCTTTGTTGGTTTTGTCGGCTTGGTCGGCTTGGTCGGCGTTGTAGTTGTTGGTGTCGTCGGTTCAGTCACAACATTGTTATTGTTACCATTAACCGTGGTGTTACCATTGTTGCTGCTGTTGTTATTTGTATTAGAATTATTATTGGTACTGGTATTATTCACTGTTTGGCTATTGTTATTCTGCTGACTATTATTTTGTGTATTGCTAACATTTGAATTACCAGAATTGGTTACATTTCCAACGTTGTTGATGATTACACCATTATTGATTATTGTCATACAATCCGTGCATGTTGTATCAGGCAACACAATTGTGTCATGCACAACCACTGTGTCACATGGCATTGTGATAGTATCATAAAAATATACTGTATCACATGGCAATTGTAATGTATCTGGACTGACTGAATCCGCAGTATCCATTGCGAAATGGACATCAGCCATCACTGGCAATCTTTCCACTGTCGGTTTTGCCTGATAATCATAAACTGCACGACCCGGTTGTTCTTGTTTTTGACCACACGCGGTCAAGAACTTTGCAATTATAACCATTTCTAGTATATGTATTATGTTTTTCTTACGCATTTTCAACCTCCTTTGGCTGTTTCTTTACTATGATTATAGACAAAATTTTTACATTGTCAATAGATAAATAAAAATATTTTGCAACAGGCGTCTTTTTTTGATATAATCAAAATATTGGATTAGAGGGGATGAAGTATTTTAATCTGTTTTTCATCGCTGTGTTTGGCGCGTTTACTGCATTCTGCGGTCATGCCGCTGTAAGCAAATGTTCCAAAACAAATCTTGCGCGATGCCTTGATTCTGCATGCGCCATCAACGCCAGTATGAATCCTGCGGCGCGTTGCCAATATTGCGGGACATCTGGGGCCGGCGAACCACCATCGCAAAAAGGATTAAACAACATTACCGCCGGTCAATCCACCAAATATGCACTCAGCGAAAAAGATTTGAAAGTTGCGCCATCTGATCCCGGAAAACGCTATATTTGGGCCACAACCGAATGTATTAAAAAATTACCGGATTGTACCCCAGACGATGCATCGGCCGCATATGATAAATTGATTGAACAATCTTGTAAAGCCGCCGGTGTTACAATGCAAATCCAAAATGCCGCAACCAAACTTAATACAAAAAAGACGAAAACAAGTTGCAATAACACATTTACGACGTGTATGGATAAAAAATGTGGCACGGCATTTGAATTGTGCGAAACGGATTCTGATTTTGATCGTGTCATTGCCGAATGTGGTGCCGATGCCACGGGGTGTGATGATTATATTGCCGAATTCAAAAAGACATTTGGAAATGCGCGCACGAATGCAATGAACAATCGTGAAAATCTTGTTAAAACAATCGCAGAAAATTATCAAAAAAGTCGCAAAACAAAATTGGAAAACATACAAAAAGGTTGCACCAAAGGAACCGCTGCGGATGCATGCATTGAAAGTGTATGTGCAAACAACATGCGTGGTAAATGCAAAGAATCAAAAGAAAAATCAATGGCAAAACAATTATGCAAATTCTATGACAATGCATGTACGGTGTTGAAATAAAATGAGACAGAAGATTGGAATTTTTTCTAAGATTTGTGTAATGGCAACAGCCGCGTGCATGTGCTTTGCTTTTAATTCTTATGCCGCCACAAAAACGAAACAAACGAAATCAAACACATCAACGAAACCTGTTGTCGTTAACAACAAAACATCACAATTTGACGAAGTATTTTCTGATTTAGGCGCGAAAACCGCCGATACAACCAGTGCTGATTTGGCGGAACGCGTTCGTCAGCAACGCGCATTATTGGATGGGAAAGGCAACAGTCAATCTGTGGCCAAGGCATCCGGCGTCACAGGTGCAAACGCATGTGATGCAACATTGCGTAAATGTATGGCAGAAAAATGCGGTTCTGATTTTACAAAATGTGCCAAAGACAGCACTGCTATTTGGGGCGACAAAATGGATTCTTGCCGTCGTAAAACCAAATGCACCGGACATGAATATTCACTGCTGGCCCCGGAAATATTGGCAGACCGTGATTTCAACGAACGCATGTCATATTACAATTCTGTGATTTCATGCGGGAACAGATACAATTCATGTATCTTTGCTGAATGTGGCATAATGTTGGAAAAATGTTTATCTAAATCCGATGGCGACCGTGCCGTTTCCAAATGCGCACCTGTTGCAAAAGATTGCAAAGAACAAGATAGTGGTATGGCCGCACGTGTAATGTCGGTATTTGGCGATTTACGAACCGTTGCCATGGCCCAGGCCGAAAAGGACGAAAAACGTTTGTATGAACTGCGTGATTTAATGCGTAACCAATGCAATCGATTGGGTGCAGTGTTTGATGAACGCACATTGGATTGTGTTTATACGGTTAACTTCTTTGCCGGTGATAATACCAGTACCCCAACATCATCCAAAAAATTGTATGCCGGCGACAGTTTCCAATGCAATGCAAACTGGTTTGGCATAGACGTCACAACATTCAAAGAAAACGCATATCGTCGGACACGTGCACAAACATCAGCATCATCTGCAATGATGGGGGCGGGTGTCGGTGTCGCCGCAGGATTACTGTCATCGGGTGCAATCGATCGCGCATTAGACACCCAAAGGGCAGAAAAAGCCGCAAAAGAAGAATGCCAAAATTCTGGATATACCTGGGAAAAAGGTACGTGCAATAAAGATAAACCATACACAGGCAACAAGAATAATAATGACGACGACGATGAAGAAACAGGTGAAGAAGTCACCGACGATAGTGGCAATAACGACCAAAGTGGGAACGAGAACCAGCAGAATTTAGAACAAGAATGCACTGAAAAAGGCCGTAAATATGCCAATGGTTCCTGCACCACAGAATGTCTTGCCGAAGGGTACGAATATGATTCAACCAGCCAAACCTGTAACGAACATTCAAATGCAAACGAACTGTTCCTTTATTGCAGTGGATTTGAAGAAGAATCTACATGTGATACCGACAAATGCGAATGGAACGATAATTGTGTTCCAAAATCTGCACCAAGACAAAATATTTCAACTGATGAAACCCCAACCCAAACCCCTGTTGCCCCAGGCAAGAATGTCAACATATCTCTGCAGGTAACAGACAAAACCCAAACAGTCAAACTTATGGCAGAAATAAAATGTGGTACAAAAACCGCAAAAACGCCGGCACTTGGAAAGAAAATCACCTTGAAAAATATTGCCAGCACCGAAACCTGTGTTATATCGGCCACAGATTGTGAATCAAAGAAATTCCAGGCAGGTGTTTTAGCACAAGGTTCACAGAAGTTTTTGGTATGTCCAAAAATCGACGAATGTATCACCAATGGCGGTAAATGGAAAAACAACAAATGTTCGGGGGCGAATGTCACGGCGACAAATTCATGTGAACTGACACCACAGGCAATATGTGGTCAAGGTATCCAACGCGGCAAATGCGAATGGAACGGCACAAAGTGCGTAGAAAAAAAAAATAGTTCCGTAACACCACCAAATGGAAATTCTAATCGACAAAATGGTTCTGCGAACGGCGGCGGTGCACAATCATGTAATTTAGATTTTACAAGTTTGGCAAAGAATTTAAAATTGGATACCCCAATATCATTGTCAAACTGTAACGAAAATACCGCTCAATACATAACTGGCACGCGCGCATTAGAAAAAGCCTGCTATAACTACCAGGGTATATTAGTATTACGCAGCGACAATACAACGGTATCCGAATACCGTGTAGAACCAAAAATAGAAAATAATTCTTTTGTATGCAAATTCAAAAACTGGTGGGATGTTAAAGATCCCAATGGTAGATTCAAAACACCAGATGAATGGGATACAGAAACACACCCCAGTGACACAGAATGTGCAACTACATGCAATCAAATAAAATCTGTTACAGATCCGACCAAAAACATACTTGCTTTCCCTGGAGAAAAACAATGTTTAAAAGTGTGCACATCAAACATTCAAACGGCCTGCGAAGGACTTATTGGTAAAAAAGATGGTGACGCACCTATTACGAAAATATATGTTCAATATCACGTAAACAATCAAAATAACTTGATGTATCATTGTCAATATGGTTATCAGCGATAGTTTTATCTAAAAAATTATCAGTTTGACAAACTGAAATAAGTTCTTATAATTGCACCTCGGTGTAAAAACAACGGGGGTATATTTTATGAATTTCTGTCCAAAAATTGCACGTGAAAGTTATGATATACATGGCAACTATGTCCCGGCATGGCGTAAATATGTACGGACACACCCAGGTGCAAAAATTAACAATTCAGCAGACATTAGCAATTTTGGTCCTTATTCACCCGCATACCCAACAACAAACGAAGATTGGCGTTTCGCAATGCAGAAATTACAACCCCAAAATAAATCTATCCTTACCGTTGCAGGCAGCGGGGATCAGGCCATCGCATTTGCTATTTCGGGTGCAAAAGATATCGATACTTTTGACAAGACGGTTTTCGCAAACATAATCATGCAAATGAAATTTTCTGCGATTCCGACATTGGATTATACCCAATACAAAGATTTTGTTAATGGAATTGTCAATGCGAAATCTGTACGCGATATTCCGTCATTCGATAAAATTGCACCAAAATGCCCACGTGATATAATCACAACAACCAAACAAATGCACGGTTGCAAGATATTTCATAATGGATGCGGGGTACGACATGAATATATGCCAACCGAATCGGAATACAATATTGCCCAACAAGTAATCAGTACAAAACAGGTGAATTTTATTTGGACAGATTTGCAAGACCTGCACACCCATTTGGACAAATCATACGACATAATATACCTGTCTAATATTTTTGAAGATTTTTACCAAGGTAGTAAAATTACCGCGACACTTAATAATCTGCGTCCATTTCTAAACATAAACGGTCAAATAATGCTTTATACATCATGGGTTCACACGCAAACATCTGAAAACATTGTTGCGGCGGCAAGTAAATGCGAATGGGCAAAAATAGAATCACGCGAAAAACAAAATGCGGTCATGCTGTTGTTAACCCGCGTGCATTAAGATTTCGGCTGAATCAGTTTTAATAATTCATCTTGATTGGTGACAACGGTAACACCTGCTTGTTTCCACTCATTTGACACTTTATCAAAATCCATAATATTTGTTTCACCCAGATATAATATTGGTGTCACACCTTTTTCTTGGGCGATCTTTTTCAATTCTACAATTGGTGACGGTTTTTGACGACCCGATGCAAACCAATCTAATTCATCTGCGACCCAGAAATCACTATCACTGTGGACCGCAACCGCACAATTATTAACAACAATCAAATTACCAACGATTTCTGTGCTGTGCCCTGCCCCCGATATAATATCACGCAGGTTCGTGTATTCTGGGACATTTGTGTCATTATCTGGGGTGTCATCATCGTCCGTATCATCACCAAAGTTTATATCAGAAAACACTGGGACATCAAAATCTTGGGCGGGCGGCGTATCAAAATCAGTTGGAATTGGAAATTCGGGATTTTCAGAAGTATTCTCTGGTGCTGATTTTTGGGTTTCAACCGGGGCCGAATTACCCGATGGTGCCACCACTGGCACAGGTTCCGCCGGCACATCTTTACTGGTTGTTGCAATCGGACTGTTATCAAATTTAGATGGACGATTAAACACAGACATTTGACGAACGCCATAATTTTTATGCGCCCGCATAAATACTTCACGCATTTCGGCCGGCACACCCTTTGGCAAATCCACCAAGACCTCTTGTTCAGTCACAACGGGCTTTGGTTTTTCTGGTTCCGGTTTCTTTGGTTTTTCGGCCAAACACTTTGGCAGGGGAATCTTAACCGGCATTTCCTGAGTCCGACATACAAATACTGTTGTCGCAATATACAATGGAACCGCCGCCAAAATCATTATTCCAAAAACAAAACCTGGAAATCCATGCAATTCCACATGCAACATCTTTAACCAGTGTGCCGCCGAAAACATATTGAAATTGAACAGACCACGCAAAATCAACCACATTACAAAAATGTAGCACGCCGTCCACACTAATACATGACGCCATTTTTTATAAAAATCCTTTGCATCCGCCACTTTTATAATCCATTTATCACTAAATAATTATAGACATTTTTTATAATCTGTCAACCACAAGATAAAAATTATTCATATATTCAATATTTTTTGTAAAAAAAACTTTTTTATATGCCTTTTCTGTGATATACTACTAGGGATAGAAAAGGAGGGTTTTTCATGCAAAAACTGCTGAAAACATTGGGAAAAAGTATAATTTGTTTGTCTGTTATTGCAGTGACCGACGCATGTTTTGGTGCCGACAGTCCGCGTGGTGTGGCAAATAATAATCGTGGTCGTGGTGCCGTCAGCACCGCCCGTATGCCATCTATTCCAGTATTACCGGTAAGTGCCGTTGGACATATCACAACCAGCAGCAATACCGTTAATCCAACGCCTACGCCGGAACCAGAACCTGGTCCGGGACCAACACCTCCGCCGGGGCCAACGCCTCCGCCGGGACCAACCCCACCTCCTCCTCCAGGCCCACAGCCAGATCCAGACACCCCTGTCACCCCAGGATGTCCAGACGGTGGCGTTGAAAATTCCGCGTACACGGTTGACAACTGTATGACCGAAGTTCTGGGCTGTGTAAACGGTGGTGCGTTACCAAATGGTATAAATTCACTGTTTAACCAAGATTTGCGTGAATCTATCATAAACGGCATGAGTTTATGCTTGACCCAGGTTGAAAAGTGTATATCAACCGTTCGTAAGAATTGCCAATATGTCTATGCATCGGCATCTGACGTGTGGTTGGATTTTAACGCACGCAAGGTTCAACCTGAATATTACAGATTTGTGCTTGCACAAACTGGTTTGACACCAACCCAGGCAGAAAACACATGCCTGTTGCTGGATCGTAACACGTATGGTGCATCATTTAATGCGATTTCAAGCAGTG
Source organism: uncultured Pseudomonadota bacterium (assembly GCA_902771695.1). Taxonomy (GTDB): domain Bacteria; phylum Pseudomonadota; class Alphaproteobacteria; order Rs-D84; family Rs-D84; genus Enterousia. The sequence continues at coordinate 28,480 of CACXXP010000002.1, forward strand.
ATACAACAACATCTGAATATGCCCAAAACGTTGGTGCATACAATGGTGCATTAAACAATTCATTGCGCAAAGCAAATCCGCTTGGTGCAACAGTAAACAGTTCTGGTATTGACGGCAAACGTGGATACTATGCCCGTTGGGATGCCGAAAAGGCAGAATGCTTGTTACGTGTTGCGGCATACAACAAGGATACACCAATTAAAAACAGTTGGTTATTCGGCATTGTTGGAAATGATGACCCGGCCGAAGTATGGCAAGCCACTGGTTCAACATTTACCTGTAACAAAGATTTGTTCGGATTTTCGTTGATGAACAAAACCAAAACCACCGCAGTGGTTGGGATTGGTGGCGGAACCTTGGTTGGTGCCGGTGTCGGTGCATTGGCCGGACACGGTGACCGCAAATTTGATTGTTCCGTAAAATCTATGCGTGACGAATTGTTAAAGCAGATTCAGAACAATCAAAAAACTGGTGTAATTAACCAATTCTTGGAAACCCAGATTGCAACAACTGATAAAACCATGACCCAGGCCCAGTGCAATGAAATCATGGAATTGTACGACACGTGGCAAATGGGTAAAGATGCGGTCAAGACCTGTGAAACCAAAGAACAGGTATTGGTAGAAATAGAGGCCGACTTTGATATTGACGTGGTCACCACTGCAATTCGCAATAATTGCAAGACGGGCGCATGCATATCAGATGTCCAAATGGACCAGATTGTTGCGGCAATACAAACACCGTTCCAACAATTGGCAAACGACTATGCGGCACAAATCCAAGATGCGTTGAAATATTGTACTTTCCGTGCATTGAATTTGGCACGTCGTGATGGCACCGGCGTATATTGCCAAGGCCATAACAACGAATGTATCAGCCGTAAAGAATTCCAGGCCGAATTGTCCGCATTAACCAAAGTGTTCAATTCGTTGGATATCTTGAATGGCCAAGAATCAAATCGTCTGAAAACCACATTGATTGGTGCCGGCATTGGTGCGGCGGCCGGTGGTACAGCGACGGCGATTACGGCATTTGTTGAACGCAATAACATTAACTGTCGTGTGGCTGATGGTTTGGCCAAGGTCGGATTTGGCAAATCGCATACAATCGACCGTTTGCGTGATTTCTATGTCAAATGGGCATTGAATTTGCCAGAAAACGTTGCACCGACCGCGGTTGTCACAAATTGTGAAAACTGGGGATTGACATGCGCACTGTATTCCGACTTGAATGAATGTCGTGCGGCACAATTCAATTACCGTCCGGGCAACTTGGCAAGTACAACATTGATTCAAAACGCATGTACCCCATCGGGCAGCGCATGTATTGCGAATGTTCCTGTGGCACAGGCAAATGGTGAATGCTTGTTAAGTCCAAATCCAAACGATAATGATGAAGAAGCACCAAACGTAGCAACATGTGTAGAATGGAATGATCAGTGTGAAAAAATTACCAGTCCAGATGCCTGTGCCAAGGCCAAGGTAGTTTATACACCAAGTTCTATGTTGGTTGCCAATGCATGCAAGTATCAAGAAAGAATACATACATGCCGCGCAAGTGCACAAAAGGTAAAGGTGTATATGGACATAAACAATTGTCCAATGCGCCTTGAATAAAAAAGTTTCGCATGGTGTCCCAACGCCGTCCGTCCTGGGCGGCGTTTTTTATTTCATCATGCCGATGCAAATCGTTATCCCATCATACACAAATTCATAAAGTACTTTTTTATTTTTATTCTTGGTGAACAGCATTTTTTATGATAAAATATAGGGGATAATAAGGGGAATTCCATTGAAAAATATATTGCTGATACTGGCATTTTTAATTGGTGGTTTTGATGCGCACGCGGCGCGTGTTGGTGGCACAAATTTGCGCGGTTCCGCAGGTTCTTCGGCGGAAATGCAACCAGGTACAACCAGTGCCAGATCAGCCGTACGCGGTTCTTCGGTCAAAGGTGTGGCCGGACGCAGCAATTTATCCAATACATCATCATCGTCCACGGCGCCAAAAAATCTTGGTTCACGCGGACGCAGTGCAACTGCCCAAACTACACCAACCGTCAAGGCGCGCGCGGGCACAAAACAAAGCGTTATCAGTTCCGGAACCAAGGTCGCAACCGCGGCACAAAATACTGTTGTTGATGAAGAATGCTGGAATAAATTCAGTGGGTGTATGGATTCTTTCTGTATGTTGGATAATGCGACCGGTGGCCGTTGTATCTGCAGTGACAAGAACGCCGAATACGATTCGATTTTGGCTGAAATTCAAGAATTGGATAATCAATCATACCAAATGGCGACCGTTGGTGTTGAACGTATTGAAATGGGCGACGATGCCGATGCAGTTATGGCAAGAACCAAGGCGATTACAAACAGTATTGAAAAAGACGCCGAAAAAGCAAAATCAAAACGCCAATCGCTTGATTTATCCGCATGGAATACTGACAGTGGCATAGATTTTGACGAAGATGTAGAAGATATTTTCTCGCTGTCATCTGATGGTGTTTCGGTTGCAAACAAAAAAGGTGACGCACTGTATCGTGCATCTGCAAAACTTTGCACCGCCCAGTTGAAAGAATGCAGCGCACAACACAAAATGATGGAATTGATGTATCAACAACGCATTCGTTCTGATTGCACGGCATATGAAAACAGTTTGCGTCAACAACGCACACAAAGCGCACAAAAATTGGCGGCGGCACAAAGTGCGATGCGCGAAGCGGCATTGGAGCAATATCGTAATGCAAACAAATACGATTTGGGACAATGCACCGTTGAATTCAAAAAGTGTATGCAAACAACCGGCGGATGCGGCGATGACTTTACGGGTTGCGTGACACAACAAACAACACGTGAAACATTGCAGGGCGGCAAAATCAAAATGAAAAAGATTAAGGGTGCATCAACCACCATTGAAATTGCCGCATGGACATACGATGCATTGGAATCTAAAAAGCCATTGTGTATGACGGTTACGCAACAATGCGTTAATGTTAAAGACCAGGTTTGGGATACATTCCTGCGCGAAGTTGCACCGCAAGTGAAATCTGCGGAATTGGCGGCGGAATCTGATTTGCGTATGTCGTGTATTTCAACAATTTCCGACTGTTTCCAAAAGGCATGTAAAGAAAATATGGATCCAAATAATCCAGACGGTTCGTACGATATGTGTTTAACACGTCCGGAAACATTACGTTCTTTCTGTAAAGTGCAAATAGACCCATGCGAAGCCGCGGAACCAAAAATCATGGATTACGTTCGTGCACGTTTGGCATCTATGCGTGTTGATTCATGTACCAAAGAATTCAAGGAATGTTTGCAATCCGAAGACCGTTGTGGTGCCGATTATTCACAATGCGTTGGTTTGGATACCGATACAATTGTTCGTATGTGCCCGGCCGAAAAGTTGGTTGGTTGCCAATATGACGATGCAGGGTCGGACGGTTCCGCCCGAACCAATAAAAGTGCCCAGGTTAAAACCGATGACGAAATATACGATGAATTGGCACGCATCGCCCAGGGTATATTCTTGAACATAGATAACAACATGTTAACCACATGTCAAAAGGCCGCCGATGCCGCCATGATAAAGGTCTGCGGCAGCACCGAAGATTGTGATGATTTGGCAATTGACGAAACTGCTGGCACACGCAGTTTCAAATACCAAGTATGCCAGTTTGATGGTTTAAGTGATGGAAAATCTGCAGGTGTTGCCAGTGCAGATGGTGCAGCCGGGATGCCAAAATGGACGGGACAATGTTATGATTCATTGGATGCAATTTCCAATGCGCAATTACAACAAGACGGTCAAAAAGGTTGGGCCGGGAAATTATCTGGCTTAGTATATTGGGGCGAAATTGCATATGATGTTGAGAAGAATTCGTTCACCACAGAAAAAGAGTATATGAACTCCCTGGCTAAACTCGGGTATGAACTGACCGAAGATGAAAAACAAATCGTTCACGAACGTGTATTTGGAACAGAAATTCGTGCAATGACACGTGCAGTTGAGCAAGCCATATCGGCAATTGAATCAGACCCCAAGGTTCAATATTGTATGTCGGGGCGCACTTTCCAAGGCATGCGTGATAAAGATGGTCAATTGGCAAAATTGGGTACACAAAATAAAGATGAGGCCCGTTTTCCGAAATTAACGGAACAAATGCGACGTATTATTGCTACATCGGCATTAAGAAATGCACGTAATAATTATATGAAAAAATATGATGATGAAATTATGCGTATGATGAAAGATCAAGTCAAAGCGGCAGAACGTCTGGATGAACAAGCTTCTAAGGAATTAGCTATTAAACAAGCCGAACAATCATGTGCCGATTGGGCAAAGAATACCACATTGCCTGCATCACAGGCGCCAAAGGCGAGCAACGTTGGTCGTTGGATTGCTGTTGGGGTAATCGCTGCCGCTGCGATTGTTGCATCCATATTTACTTTTGGAGCAGCCGCTGCTGGTGGTGCCGTAGCCATTGCATCCATTGTTGGAACAAGTATAACTGCCACCACAATATCAGCGGGTACCATAGCCGCAGGTGTCGCAGTTGCCGCGGCGGGAACTGCGGCAGGACTGGCCGCAACGACTAAACCTGTGGGGCAATCCAATATTGATCAATGGAACTATAAAGAAAGCGTGTCCACAATATTTAATTATCAAACAGGCGAATGTTTCAAGACAAAAGTAACCCAGAATTGCAAAAAAATCAAAAAGAATTATTGCAAAGAATGGGACGAAGAAGTTGAAGAAACAACCAGTATCAATCTGTTGGATACTAATAAAGAATAATGTATAAAGATAATATAACCCCGCCCACAAATGTGGGCGGGGTAATTATAATCTTATTATAGCGAGTGATGTTCGAAACTCTTTATATCAACGCAATATAATCGCAAAAAAACGGTTGCGATTGCAACCGTTTTTACTAATCACTTACACTAACCACTATCACTAATGATTATTTGCCTGTGGCACGGCGTTTAACCGCAACGGTCTTTTTTTCCGCTGTGGCCTTTTTGGCCGCCGGTTCTTTTGCTGTGGCTTTCGTGGCCGTTGGCTTAGCCGCCTTTGGCGCCTTGGTTGCTTTTTTATCTGCTGCTTCGGTTGCAACCGCTTCTTCGGCCTTGGCCGCGGCTACTTCGGCCTTGGGTGCCGCTTTCTTGGCATTAACATCACGGTCAATAAATTCAATGATTGCCATTGGTGCCGCATCACCATAACGGAAACCCGCCTTCAGAACGCGTGTATAACCACCTGGGCGTTTTGCATAACGTGGTCCCAATACAGTGAACAATTTTTTAACGGCCGCCGCGCTGGCATTGCCCAATTCAGACGCAACAAGGCGACGATTTGCAACGCTATCAACTTTGGCACGTGTAACCAATTTTTCTACGACACTGCGCAGATCTTTGGCCTTTGGCAACGTTGTTTTGATTTGTTCTTTTTCAATTAAATTCTTCGCCAGGCCTATAAACAACGCCTTGCGAGCATTTGTATCGCGATTAAATGTGCGACCTGCTTTTTGGTGTCTCATCGGTTACTCCTTTATTTTGTTTCCGCCCTGCTCTATCACGAGTGGGATTTCACCATATTTTCGTGTCCCAAAATTTTCATCCCGGTAACACGCATTTTCTCATTTAAACTGCCACTGTTAAGAAAACAATTTAGATGAGGTTATTGGATGCGATTGACGGTTCGCAGTGTAGTTGACCTGCATAAGAACCGGCAATCGCGACAAGAGCCCATATAAATTGTTTTATTTGTATGGGTCTTCGTATTTCTTGGCCAACTCCGCAATATTTTCTGGTGGCCAACCTGGGACTTCCATACCCAACCCAAGGCCCATCGCTTCCAATTGAATCTTGATTTCATTAAGCGATTTACGACCAAAGTTTGGTGTTTTCAACATGTCGGCTTCGGTCTTTTGGACCAATTCGCCAAGCCAGTTGATTTTGTCGTTTTTCAAGCAATTGTTTGCACGGACAGACAATTCCAATTCATCAACGCGTTTCAACAGTTTCGGATCAAATTGCAATGCGTCCTTGGCCGCTTCTTCTTCGGCTGGCGCACTGATTTGTGCCGGATCTTCAAAGTTGATGAACAATGTCAATTGGTCGGTCAAAATACGTGCCGCAAATGCGATTGCATCTTCGGGTGTGACACTGCCGTTTGTTTTGACGACCATTTCCAATTTATCAAAGTCGGTTGATTGACCAACACGTGTTTCTGAAACATTGCTGGCCACGTTCAAGATTGGTGAAAAGATAGAATCAACCGGAATCACGCCCAACGGCAAACCGTCTGCATGTGCCGTTGCCGGAACATACCCACGGCCACAGCCCAATGTGATTTCCATATCAAATTGTGCACCTTTGTCCAACGTGCAGATTTCTGCATCTGGGTTCATAATTTCAATTGCACTGGTTGTTTCAATCATGCCCGCCTTTACAACCGCCGGACCAGAAACATGCAATGATGCCTTGTGCTGACCTTCGCTGTTCGCCTTGAAATAAACGCCTTTCAGGTTCAGCAATATATCCGCAACGTCTTCGTGAACGCCCTGGATACTGGAAAATTCGTGTTGAACACCATCAATTTTAACATACAATGGTGCGCATCCCTGCAACGATGACAACAGAACGCGACGCAACGCGGTACCCAATGTCAAACCAAAACCCTTTTCCAATGGTTCGGCAATCAGGGTCGCCTGGTTAGGATTATGTTCATCTGGGATGATATTCAGTTTTTTTGGCTTAATCAAAGCCATCCAACTTTTTTCAATCATTTATGTTCCCTTTTAGCTTAGTTTATCATTTTCGCCAATCGGCCACACACAAATTCCTTTGTGCGCCGGGGTATTTTATAGCGTTTTTTACGGAAAGTCAAGGAATTTACTAGCCACAACGCGGATTCAGTAAAAAAACACCCACACAATGTGTGGGTGAAATAGAAAATACAGATTAATATCTTGAACCACGTGCCTTGGCTTCTTCTCTGTCATAATTGGTCTTGGCCTGGCGGACTTTAACCTGTAGGTATTGAACGCACTTTTTGATGGCATTCTTATTGGCATATTCCGCGCTTTCGCAATCGTCCTTATCTACATTAGCAAACTGTTTACCTTCGGCATCGGCATACGCTTTCATTATAGCTATATCATTCACCAACTGTTTACGCGCATTTACCGTATCTTTATCTGCCGCCTGCGAAATCTTGTTAAGGTTACGCGTAAAGCAGTCGTAAACGTCCGCCTGGGATGTTACAGCATAACAATCTTCTGCATTGGCCAGGCCAGCATTGTTGGACGAAGAACCACCCGATGATGAAGACGATGAAGAAGATGAACCGCCGGTCATAACTTCTATCTTGCTTTTTAAAACAGATTTTTCTAATTGTGTCTTGAACCGTTTAACCATCGCATTCAAGACATCATATTGCTGTTTCATTTGCTGGGCAATAACGGTTGATTTCAGGGCGATAATATTGTTCATCTCGGAAATTTGTCCGGAATCAGATGGATTTTTCAGCATACCATAATTATACGCGTGCGTACTGCACAATGCATACGCCGGCGAAAAATATTGGCAATCATTGTAATCATCATCGTCATATCCACCCGAATATGCATACGCACCAACGGACATGCCGCACAGCACCACCACCGCACAAACGCGGATTAAATTTTTGGTACTAAAAATTTTCATTTTTGTTGTCATTTACTAAAAGAAATTTCCACATGTTTCTCTTGCATCCGCTTCTGACCCAAAATATTCTGTCATACCTTTGATACAATCTGCTTTATTACTAAATCGCGATAAATCATCGGGATTGTTCGCCATATTACCATTACTCAACACATTACCAACACTAAACTTTTGGGCAATTTTGTCTATTGTGTTTACAGACTGAGCCGACCGTGCTGGCAATACATTAATAGGAACCGCACCAACAGGGATACACTTATTCTGATACCATGCACAATTATCATCTTTATTACACGGGTCAGAAGTTTTATATTCTGCACACTTCTCACGATATTGTGGTGCATCCGCAAGAGCCCCCCCCTTGTACGTGCACTTACCAGAAACCCACTGACAAACTGGGTCCAAGCCACAATTTACAACCCCTTTACCTGCACAATTACCGATCTTATTCTCTATTACCACAGTTTCAACATCTTCGCCATCACGACCCATTGCCTTTTCATCGGCAAAACAGTAATCTTTACGTTTACCCAATTTCTTGGTTCGGGCGGCGGTTTCCAATTTCTTTAAACGTTGGCTGCTGGTATCGGGGACCGCACAGAAATTTGCACCACAATCTTTCAAATCATAACCATCAGCATTCTTGCTCTTACGACATGATGGGAAAGAATCTTGGTTAATTAAATTACGCAATGTTTCAATATCCAATGTTGCATTTTTCTTCATACCACGGAATAACGAAACATTCATAACCACGTCGGACGCACATGCAACCTGGGTCGAACCAGTCATACCAGAATTCGCATCAACCCATTCGCGTTGAACTTCTTCCCCATCGTTTATTATTCCGACCAAACGGCAATGCGGTTGATTTTTTGATACTTTACCGTCACTGGTAGTTATAACGCGATAGTAACAATTCTTCTTGTCACCATAACATTCGCAACAACCTTCTGTATCACTGCACGTTCCAGCCTTACCACTGGGACAAGTATTACACATATACTTACCCCACATGTTGCATGACCCAGATAACAACATAATAACGTCACTGACATCGATACCAACCGTCATTGCCAATATCAATGCATCATACATATTTTCAACAACAGATTCATACGGGTCAAAGAATTCATTTGCCAGGTCTTTGAATTTCTTCACACGTTTTGGCCCCGTACAATTATTCACACCCGCATCACAACCCGCATATTCCAACACGCGATCCAATGTTTCTTTCATTTTCTTCATTTCGGTGACGGCATCTTCCACGGCGGTTTCAATTTGTCCGCCAATTTGTTCACGCACCAAAATATCAGGATTTATCCCATTTTTCGCCGCAATCTTTTCGGCAACCCCCATGTCTTCTAAACCTTCAACATCCGGTCCCAATTCAGATGTCACAATCGCGGCATTTGCGCGACTTTCTTCCAATGCACTCTGAATCTGGGCGGCCTGGGATTCATTTTGTGCCGCCATTTGCGCCTGCATATTGGCCATAGATTCTGCCATTTGTTGTTGCATTGCCGCCATTTGTGATTGCATTTGTTGCATCTGGGCGTTGCTCTGTTCGGCGGCCGCAGATGCCGCGGCGGCTTGGGCCTGGGCTTGGGCCTGGGCAATTGCAACCGCATTTTGTTGTTCTTGAACCTTGGCATTAGATTTCGCAACCAATTGCCCCGTCAAAGAATCTATCAAGGCATCACCATGCTTTTTACATGTGGCGTTGGAATTCACGCATCCCGCAACAATCGGACGCGCAACCGATGCATCATTACACCCAGATGAACATTTGGGCGTTGCACAACGCAGAATTATGGCCTCGCAATTACCAAAATTCGCCTCGGCCACGTTGGCGGTCATTCCCCCACGGGCGTTCATCATACTGTTCCATTTGTTATTATTCGTGGCACCCGTGCCATTATACGCGGTCAGGTTAGAACCCGCCGTTGTCGCAACATTGGCCACCGCCGGCGTTAGAAACGCGGCGCACAATACACCACACAAGACCTTTAATGGAATATACATCTCTCTTCTTATCAAGATATTTTATCATAAAAACAGACCAAATAAAAGGTAAAAGTTTACTAAAAAAAGCATCCGGACAAAGCCGAATGCTTAAACAACATAACAAACAAGGAGAAAAAAGAATTATCCGTTGCAGCGGTTGCAATTGTTATTGCGAACCACGCGGCGTTCTGAATATGTGCCTGCTGGTTCATAAACCGTTACCGGACGATATACCTGGTAATGATCAATTACTTCGGTATGTGTTTTAACACGAACTGGTTGTGCACAAGAATTGCATGGTGCAGAAACTGTGCGAGCCGGTGCAGCATAGTTAACAGCTGCTGTGTTATAACGAACGTGATTTGTGTATGTTTCTGTTTCGGTATAAACCCCACCATCAGATGCATTTGCACTGACCGCAACCATCGCAGCAAACAAACCAGACAAAATTGTTTTTTTCATATTTGACCCTTTTGGTTATTCGTCAATATTATAGGACACAAAAATTCGTTGTCAAGCATTATTGACAAATTTTTTTATTAGTGGTTTACAACCCAATTTTCGACTAAAACTTTAGAACAATTCCCAACACACCGTCTTGTTTGTCTGACGGGCAGAACTGATCTATGATACGGATTGCGGTATCTGTATCAGGAAACCCACATTTTGTAACCGGGATTATATCAAACAATTCCTTGAATGTTTTGGCACAAACCAATCCCGAAACCCTCATGACAAAACTTTCGGATTCATTTTCATTGCAAATAAAACGAATCGCATCACCCAATTGGATTTTTTTGCGTTTTTCATCCAGCAGACGCAATTCTATGGTTTTGGTTCCACGCAAAAACATGTCAAAATAGATTTTTTTCAGATGCATTGTATGTTCAATCATAAAATCCTCCTGGGGGTGGTACGAAAAAACGCCCAAACGGGCGTTTTTATTATCTTTAGACACGACGCACTTTCTTTGGACGGCATCCATTGTGTGGAATACGGGTTGTATCAGTAATGCTTTGCACAATCAATCCAGCATTTGCCAAACCACGAACCGCAGATTCACGACCTTGGCCAATACCACGCATCAAAACATCAACGGTCTTCATCCCCATTTCCGCGACCTTTTTACCAACCGCATCTGCCACAACTGTTGCAGCATAAGGTGTAGATTTCTTGGCACCTTTGAAATTATTTGCACCCGCGGTTGCCCATGTTAACACGGCACCCGATTGGTCGGTAATTGTAATACGTGTGTTATTGTTAGTGGCAACGACATGTGCAATGCCGTGCGATACTTTTTTTACAACTTTCTTTTTATTAATTGCCATTTTTATTTTTTCCTTTGATTAGATGTCTTCAATTAACTATCGTGTTAATCTCTACCCAATTTTTATTATTTACCCTTGACCGCAGAACCCGCGACGACAACACGTTTACCCTTACGTGTACGTGCATTTGTCTGCGTGCGTTGACCACGAACGGGCAAACGGTTACGATGACGAATGCCACGATACGTTTTCAAATCTTGCAAACGTTTGATATTCATTGCAACTTCACGACGAACGTCACCTTCTACCTTAAAGTTCTGTTCAATATAGTTAGAAATTTTGATAACATCTTCGTCGGTCAAATCTTTTGTACGCAACCCGTCTTTCAATTTCAGGGCCTTGCAGATTTGGGCGGCCCGTGTTGGACCAATACCATGAATATACTGCAATGACGCTTCTATACGTTTTTCCGCGGGGATGTTTACACCTGCTATACGTGCCATTTTTACTTTTCCTTTTTATTTTCACTGGACACCCTGCTCTGCGGCAAAATGCCCTGTCCTATTAAACCTTTGCGGAATAATTTTATATAAATTATCGCAAAAGTCAAACCTTGTTTCACGCCGCTAATTTTACTTAACTGCGGAAACGACCTTTCTTTGCGGCGGCGCCCATAACGCCATGATATTGTTTTGCCACCAAATAGGATTGAACCTGGTTCATGGTATCTAAAACAACACCCGCAACGATTAAAACACTTGTTCCACCGATAACCAGTGGCATACCAAAATGCGTATTCAGTATGATTGGAATCACACAAACCACAATCAAATACAGAACGCCGATTGCCGTTACCTTGGAAACCATAGAATCCAAGAAAGTGATTGTTTGTTCACCCGGACGAACCCCTGGAATATACCCACCGGCATTACGCAAGTTGTTGCTGGTTTCTTCGGAATTAAACACGACGGCTGTTTGGAAATACGCAAAGAACGCAATCAAAATTGTATATAAAATGATATATGACCACGCACCATACGTAAAGAACGCCATAATATTTTGGACAACCAAATTTTCGCTTTGTGCGAATCGCTGAATAAACGCCGGTAACATCATAATAGACGATGCAAACACCGGTCCCATAACACCCGACATATTAACCTTGATTGGTAAATATGACGCATTTGTATTCACAACACCATTCGCCATAACTTGACGCGGATACAAAATCTGAACACGACGCTGGGCCATTTCAAAGAACGCGATAAGCGCAACAATACCTACAACGAATGCGATAATTAACGCAATCATCGCCGGTGACATCTGACCAACCGATCCCAACGATACGACCTTGGCAATGCCTTCGGGAACCTGGGCGATGATACCCGCAAAGATAAGCAGTGATGCGCCCTGACCTATGCCACGTGCAGTAATCTGTTCCGCCAACCACATAACAAATACAGTTCCACCAACCAATGCGATAATCGCAGACAATTCAAACGAAAATCCAGGGTTCACAACCGCACGCACACCATTTACCGGTGCCATAGATTCCAATCCACGAACCACGGCCCAACCTTGAACCACGGCCAGCAACACCGCCAAATAACGTGTATATTGGTTGATTTTGATACGACCCGATTCGCCTTCTTTACGCAAATCATTCAACGATTTGCTGGTTGCCGTCAATAACTGCAACACGATAGATGCCGATATGTACGGGAAAATGTTCAACGCCAACACCGACATACGCGACAACGAACCGCCGGTGAACATATCAAACATACCCATCATACCACTGCCTTCGCCCTGAAACAGATGCAGAACCGCAGACGCGTTAACACCCGGCAACGGAATAAACGAACCGATACGATAGATAACCAACGCACCCAAAGTAAACAAAATACGTTTTTGCAAATCGGTTAACTTACCAAAATATTTTGAAAAGATTTTCATGCGTTGTTCTCTCTTTTTATCCCAAATTATTTGTTTTTGATACTGCCACCTGCTTTTACAATCGCAGCTTCTGCGGCCTTGGACCATTTATCTGCGACAACGTTAACAGCTGTTTTGATTTCACCTTTGGCCAAAACCTTCAACCCCGACAAACGACGATTGATGATTTTTGCAGCCAACAAAGAATCAATTGTAATTTCTTTTGTGGCATCAATTTTACCCGATGCGATGAATTTTTCAATATCGCCCAAATTGATTGTCACATAATGTTTGGCAAATGGATTTTGGAATCCAAATTTTGGGAAACGACGCATAATTGGCATCTGACCACCTTGGAAAGTTGCCTGTTTACGTGAACCCGCACGCGCCTTTTGACCCTTGGTACCACGACCGGCGGTTTTACCATAACCAGACGCCATACCACGACCAACGCGTTTAATTCCTTTGCGTGCGCCCAAATTATCCATCAAAGCATTTAATTTCATTTCTTTACTCCTATGAACTCTATATAGTTCTGTTTCGCATACGGACAAGTATCCGCATACTCGGTTTCTTGTTAAAATTCTCGCCCTAATACCGGATGATATGTTGTCGGATATGTGTTGAACAAAAATTTTCTTGTTTCAAAATCATCACAATTCCCGATGAAATAACCGATATTCTGATTTGCGATATATTCTGCCCTTTCTTGTTTTTGTGATTCAGCAACACGCCGAACCATTTCATTGTTATTGCGAATAAAATCAACGTATTTATCAAACAAAGCCCGCGCTAAATTTGGATACACATTGGCTACTTCAACAAAAACCTCAAAAACCCTATGTTGCCTTACAACCTCGGCCATATCCAAATGCGCAATATAATTTTCTTTGTTTAACATACTATCCTTTATTCTTCCACAACACTTATTAAATGTGCGACCTTGGCAATCATACCACGAATTGCGGCACTGTCCGCAAATTCATGTGTTTTACCGATACGACCCAAACCCAACGTCGCCAAGATTTTGCGTTGCGATTCCGGACGACCAATAACACTTTTGATTTGTTTTACAATTATTTTCTTTGCCATAACAATCACCTTTTATTATTTATCTTCCGTTGCCGCTTCTTCGGTCATCTTTCTGCCGTCACGACCAGCGACAATTTCTGCAACCGTTTTACCACGACGCGCCGCCACTGTTTTTGGCGAATTCATCTTAGAAAATGCCAAGAACACTGCGCGAATCATATTGTTTGGATTGTTTGCACCTTGGGATTTTACAACGACGTCTTGAACGCCCAAGCAATCAAACACCGCACGCAACGCACCACCTGCAATGATACCGGTCCCAGGAACCGCACTGCGCAAAACCAATTTACTTGCACCGTATTTAACAGAAACATCATGATGCAATGTGCGCCCTTCTTTCAACGGAACGCGAATCATTTTTGCCTTGGCGGCCTTGGTTGCTTTCTGAACTGCGGCTTGAACTTCCAATGCTTTACCCTTACCAAAACCAACTTTGCCGGCCTTGTCTCCAACGACAACCAATGCCGAGAAAGACATGTTTTTACCGCCCTTAACGGTTTTGGAAACGCGATTGACAGAAACAAGTTTATCTACCAAATTATCTGTCTGTAATTTTTTATCATCAAAACGTGCCATTTATATACTCCGTATATTTACAATGTTCTTTTTATATTCTAACGCCACCCGCACGAATCGCTTCGCACAATGCTTTGACGCGCCCATGATAGCGATACGCACCGCGATCAAAATAGCAATTATCCGTCAATTTCGCTTTGACCATACGTTCTGCAAATGCCTTGCCTACCAATTCAGCACCCGCGACGTTCCAACCTTTGCCCTTGAAATCTTTTTCCTTGGATGATGCGCTGCACAATGTGTGACCTTTGACATCATCTATGGCCTGGATTTCAATATGACGACCACTGCGGAACACAGACAGACGGATTTTCCCAGGATTTCTCTTTTTCAACGCAACGCGTGTCACCAATTTGCGTCTTTCTTCTGTAGATAAATGTTTCAACATTTGTTTTTCCTTTTTTACAATTCCCGTAACAGCGGAAATTTTATTGATTATTTCTTTTTACCTTCTTTGTGACGAACTCTTTCGCCCTTATAGAAAATACCTTTGGCTTTGTACGGATCCATTTTGCGAATCTTGTGGATTTTGTCTGCAAACAGACCAACCGCACATTTATCGTTACCACTGATGGTAAATTCTGTTGGTTGTTCACCCATCGTTACGGTAATACCATCTGGGATTTCCATAACAACATCATGTGAAAATCCAACAACCAAAGTAAACTTTTTACCACTGACAGATGCCTTGTAACCAACACCTTTCATGTACATTGCCTTGGAAAAACCTTTGGTCACGCCTTCAACCGCGTTGCGAATGCTGCGTGTCATGGTTCCCCACATTGCACGTGATGCTTTGTCTTCTGCATCTTTTGGTGTAACGGCAACATGCCCGTCTTCAATTTTAACTTCTACCAAGCTGGCATTTTTTGTGTTCATTGGCACGGTCAATTCGCCCTTTGGTCCCTTGATGACCAATTTGTTGTCTGCGATAGATGCGACCACACCGTCTATTAACTTAACTGGATATTTTCCTGCACGAGACATAATTACATCCTTATTTCTATTAGATAACCTTGCACAACACTTCACCGCCGATATTCATCAGACGTGCCTTGTGATCTGTCATAACACCTTGTGGTGTGGAAACAATCGCGATACCAAGTCCGTTTAACACACGTGGCATCTTGGCAGACCCAGAATATACGCGACGTCCTGGTTTGGACACAACGGATATTTCTTGGATTGCACCATTTCCACCAACATACTTTAATGTGACGACCAAATTAGAACGATGTTCGTCAATTTCCTGTTTTTTGAAATCTTCAATGAAACCTTCGTCCTTTAACACAGCCAAAACTGCGGCACGCAATTTGCTGTTTGGAACGGTAACTGTTTCTTTACCTGCATTTTGCCCATTACGAATGCGGGCAACCATATCCCCAATCGGGTGTGATAATGACATCTTTTACTCCTCTTTTGATGCGGACCATTCCGCGCCAATTTTACACCGACTGCATTGTCCACAATCGGCGGTTTCTTTACCAACTTGACTTGCGAACACCTGGCAATTTGCCTTCGGATGCCTGGGTTCTGACCTGTTGACGGCAAAGACCGAACATTCTGGAATACCCACGTGCACGTCCAGTGATAGAACAGCGGTTACGCAAACGTGTCGGATTAGAATTACGCGGCAACTTTGCACGTTTCAGCATTGCTTCTTTGCGTTCTTCTGGGGTTGCATTCACAGACATTTTTTCGTCCAACGCCGCCCATTTCTTGGCGTACTTGGCAACCATCTTTTCACGTTTTTTCTGTTTATTTATCAGTGCTAACTTAGCCATTTTTTATCCCTTTATTATTTCAATACTAACGGCAGGCCGATTTTTGTCAGCAATGCGCGTGCTTCGTCATCTGTTTTTGCGGTTGTAGCAATCACAATATCCATACCGCGAATTGAATCAATTTTATCAATTGATATTTCCGGGAATATCAAATGTTCTTTGATACCAAACGCATAATTTCCACGACCATCAAATTTTGATTTAGACAACCCACGGAAATCTTTGACACGTGGTAAAGCAACCGTTATCAATTTGTCCAAGAAATCATACATACGTTTACCACGCAATGTGACCTTGGTACCAATGGCCTGGCCTTCGCGCAAACGATATGTTGCAATAGATTTCTTTGCATGCGTAACAACTGGTTTCTGGGCTGCAATCGCCGTCAAATCAGTCACAGCCGCATCCAATTTCTTTTTATCGGCCACTGCTTCACCAACACCCATATTCAACACAATTTTGGACAGTTTTGGAACCGCCAATGCATTTTTGTACCCAAATTCTTTAACCAATTCAGGCACAATTTCTTTTTCATAAATTTCACGCAATCTGCTTTGCATTTTTTTATCCTTTTATTTCCCGTAACAGCGGGACAGTTTTTTATAATTCAGCCCCAGATTTTTTGGCCACGCGAACCTTTTTACCATCCGCGACTTTGTATCCTACACGCGTTGGTTTTTTGGTTTTTGGATCAACCAATGCGACATTAGATACGTGAATTGGTGCTTCGCGATCAACAATGTGACCTGGTTCATCACGTGTTGGTTTAACATGCCACTTGTGACGATTTACACCGGCGACAACAACTCTGGATTCTGCTGGACGCGCCTCAAGTACTTTACCTTTGACGCCTTTGTATTTTCCTGAAATTACTACGACTTCATCGTCTTTCTTAATTTTCATCTTACACGCCTTTATTTTCGTAATTATTATAATACTTCCGGTGCCAGCGAGACAATCTTTTGAACATCATATTTACGACGTACTTCACGTGCAATTGGCCCAAAGATACGTGTACCAATCGGTTCAAAATTGTTCTTGTTAATCAGAACGACCGCATTGTCGTCAAAGCGAATTATAGAACCATCCGGACGTTTAATTGGGAATTTTGTCCGAACAATAATCGCACGTTGTACGGTTCCTTTCTGAACCTTACCACGTGGAATCGCTTCTTTGATGGCGACAACTATTTTATCACCAACGGTGGCATAACGACGATGTGAACCGCCCAAAACTTTGATGCACATTGCCTTACGTGCACCACTGTTGTCTGCAACCGTCATAACTGCTTCATTTTGTATCATAACCTTATCCTCGTCCTGCATCTGGGGCAATTCCCCGATGCTTTGTTATGGAACCCGACTGACCCACCAGTCCAAAGACCGACAAGCCCTCAAAGGCCCCTGGGTTGATTTAGTCAACTATTTCAACATCGTTATCTTTTGATACCCCGACCAAACCCTTGACAACCCAAGTTTTTGTTTTGGATATCGGACGATGTTCTTCTATTGCAACGATGTCGCCAACTTTATATTTGTTTTCTTCATCGTGCGCCTTGTACTTTTTATTATGCTTCACGAATTTTCCATACAACGGATGACGAAAGCGGCGTTCTACTTCTACAACAACCGTTTTATCATTCGCAGTACTTCTAACCGTTCCTTGCAGTATACGTCTTGGCATAACATTATCCCTTATATACTTTCTTGTTCTACTTTTGCCCAACCTGGTATATGATAACTATTTTTTTAGAAATCTCAACCAAAAAAGGCACTTTTTTTTAGTCCGCAGCGTTCAATTGCGTTTTAACACGCGCAATTTCACGACGGGTCTTGCGAATAACATGCGTTTTCGGCAATTGACCCGCTGCAAGCTGGAAACGTTGATTCATCCGTTCTTTTTTCAGATCAACCAACTTGCTCTGCAATTCTTCTTTTTTCAAAGATTCTTTCTTTTCTGCCATCTTTTATACCCTTATCGTCCAAAAATTTTAGTTTACTTTGCGTTCAACAATTTTTGTCTTTACCGGTAATTTGGCGGCGGCCAACGCAAATGCTTCCATTGCAACATCTGGTTTAACACCGTCCAATTCAAACATGATGCGTCCCGGTTTTACACGACAAATCCAGTATTCAACAGCCCCCTTACCTTTACCCATACGAACCTGGGCTGGCTTAACGGTGACAGGAACATCCGGAAATACACGAATCCAAAGTTTACCCATACGTCTCATACGACGTGTAATTGCACGACGGGCGGCTTCTATTTGACGGGCCGTAATACGTTCCGGAGACATGGCCTTAAGACCAAAAGAACCGAACGCCAATTCACTGCCACCTTTGGCGACGCCGTGAATACGACCTTTGTGCTGTTTGCGATATTTCGTCTTATTTGGCATTAACATAGTACAACCTCAACTTTATTTTCTTTTGTCGCTTGTTCCGGCATATTCGGTTGGACGCGCCATTTCCGATGCCAATTTTTCTTTATTAACGACGTCACCAGTGTAAATCCAAACCTTTACACCAACAACACCGTATGTTGTTTTGGCCTGAACCGCCGCATAGTCAATATCCGCACGCAAAGTGTGCAATGGGATACGACCTTCACGAATTTGTTCACTACGTGCAATTTCTGCACCATTCAAACGACCACTGCACATAACCTTAACCCCTTGGGCGCCGGCTTTCTGGGCATTCTGAACAGCTTTCTTCATTGCGCGTTTATAGGAAACACGACCTTCAATTTGTTGTGCAATACCTTGGGCGACCAATTGTGCGTTCAAATCAGGACGACGTACTTCGTAAATGTTAACAACGACCTGATCATTCTTCACTAACTTTTTGATTTCGTTACGCAGTGCTTCTATATCTGCACCGTTTTTACCGATAATCATACCTGGGCGCGAAGTGTGAACAGTTATCACAACCTTTTTTGCAATACGATCAATAACGATCTTTGCCACACCGGCCTTTTTCAGTTTCTTTTCAATAAACTTGCGAATCGTGTTATCTTCCGCAAGACATGCCCCATAGTGTTTTTTATCAACAATCCAACGTGAATCTGGAACTTTGTTGATAGACAAACGCTGTGCAATTGGCGATACTTTTTGTCCCATTTTTTTTCCTTACTGTTTGTGTGTGGTGTTCTTGAAACCTTGCGGTTTTATTCAGGGTTTCCCCATACCACCATACACGGTTTTATTTTGCCTTTTTGGCTGTTTTTTCTGTCTTTTCCGTTTTTTCTTTCTTGGTTGGTGCAACGCCTGATTCCAAAACAATTGTCAAATTGGAAAAAGGTTTCAAAATTGGACGCGCACTGCCACGTGGTCCCGGCATAATACGTTTCATTGTCAACGCTTTGCCACACCAGATTTCTTTGACGAATAATGTTTCAACCGCCAAATTTTTGTTGTGTTCCGCATTGGCAATTGCCGACAGCAAAGTTTTCAGAACTTCACCTGCAACACGTTTTTTTGAAAACTTCAAGACATCAACCGCACGGTCAACCGGCAATCCACGAACCATGGCACAAACCAGATTCAATTTCTGGGTGCTGATGCGTATCATTTTGTTGAACGCACGAACTTGATTATCTTTGACTCCATATCTTGTCATAATCTACACCTTTTGATTACTTACCTGCCGCCGCTTTTTTATTCGCAGCATGTCCTTTGAACGTACGTGTCGGAGCAAATTCACCAAGTTTATGCCCAACCATATCTTCTACGATAGATACAGGAATAAACTTGTTACCGTTGTGAACTTCAAATGTCAAACCGACCATTGGGGGAACAATCGTGCTGCCCCGGGACCAAGTTTTAATTGGCTTATGGTCGTCTTTTTCATTTGCCACCGCTACCTTTTTCAAGATAGAGGGATGTACATAAGGACCTTTCCAAACTGAACGAGACATATACTAACTCCTAACCTATTTTATTTTTTCTTTGCCAAATGTCTGCTACGAATAATCATCTTGGCTGTGCGTTTATTTCTGCGGGTACGATATCCCTTGGCTGGAATACCAGTGCGTGACACTGGTTCGTGGCCCTTGGAATGACCATTACCACCACCCATCGGATGATCCACAGGGTTTTGTGCCATACCACGTGTTGATGGACGAACCCCCAACCAACGCGCACGACCGGCCTTGCCCAGATTAACGTTTCTTTGGTCTTGGTTAGAAACCGCACCAACTGTCGCCAGACAGTCAGAATGAACTTTGCGCAACTCGCCACTGTTCATTTTAATCTGTGCATAAACACCATCTTTACCCATCAACTGGGCATAGCAACCTGCACTGCGGGCCAATTGACCACCCGCCCCAGGTTTCAATTCAACATTATGTACAATTGTACCAATTGGCATGTTTTTCAACGGCATCGCGTTACCTGGTTTAATATCTTGACGTGCCCCAGATATAACAACATCACCTGCTTTTAAATCACGTGGTGCCAATATGTATGAACGCATACCATCTTTGTATTCAATCAACGCTATAAATGCCGTACGATTCGGATCGTATTCCAACCGAACAACCGTTGCCGGCACATCAAACTTTTTACGTTTAAAATCAATCAAACGATATTTACGTTTGTGTCCACCACCTTGGTGTGGAACAGTCACATGACCGAAATTATTACGGCCACCCTTGGATTTCAAACCAACCGTCAACGCCTTTTCTGGCGCACCACGATGCAGTTCACTGTGATCAATCAAAACCAGACCACGTGTTCCTGCGGTAATTGGTTTATAACTTTTTAATGCCATATCTTTTATCCTTTGTTCATCTTGACACTAACGTCTGGAATTTCCAGATTCTCTGCCAAGACCATTTATCATTACAGGTCCAATTTCGCGTCTGCTGGCAATGAAACATAGGCCTTTTTAACCGTACGTTGTGTGCCACTGCTGCGACCACGGAATTGTTTAACCTTGCCTTTTGCAACAACAATGTTAATTTTTGTTGGCTTAACATTGTATATCGCCTGAACCGCACGTGCAATATCTTGTTTTGTCGCACATGCAGAAACCTCAAATGCAACCGCATTACCTTCGGACAGCTTTACCGCCTTTTCAGAAACAATCGGGCGACGCAGCACATCATAGACATTTGCTGTTACAACTGGTTTCTTACCTTCGCTAACTTTCTTTTCTGCCATATCTACAACCTTTTTTTGCAATCAGTTCCGATTGATATTACGCCCCAAGGCGTGCCTCTATGGCCTTGACAGCATCGGCGGTCAAAACCAATTTGTCATGATTCAAAATGTCCAAAACATTCAACCCAATTGTTGGCAATACGTCAACATTGTTAATATTTGCAGCGGACTTTCTGAAGTTTTCATCCAATTTATCGGCACCAACAAACAATGCAGATGCAATATTCAATTTCTTTAATTGTTTTGCAAATGTTGCTGTTTTTGCCGCAGACATTTTTTCAGAATCTACAATAATCAACGCGTCTTCTTTTGCCTTGGATGACAATGCCATCTTTAAACCTAAGCTGCGAATCTTTTTTGGCAAATCAATGCTGTGGTCGCGAACAACCGGCCCGTGAACCACACCACCACCACGCATATGAACATTGTAACGTTCACCTTGACGTGCATTACCTGTCTTTTTCTGTTTGAATGCCTTTTTACCACTGCCGGCGACATCAGAAACAGTTTTAACTGCATGCGTCCCTGCACGTGATTTTGCACGTTGCCATGTCACAACACGATGCAAAATATCTGCACGTGCATCCAAACCAAAAATAGAATCTTGCAAATCAATCTTGCCGACCGCTTTGCCATCAAAATTTATAACATTTACTTGCATTTTAATTCACCTTCGTTTTCAAAACCTATTCTGCAACAGATTCTGATTTGGTTTCTGTTTGTTCCGCATCTTTCTTGGCTGATGTTGGAACGGGCAAATCTTTCTGTTCTTTCTTGATTGCGTCAGTAATCAAAACAAATGTGCCATTGCAACCCGGAACTGCGCCTTCTACGAAGATCAAATTTTCTGCTTCGTCTGTTCCGAACACTTTCAAGTTCTGAACGGTCACTGTTTCATTACCCATTTGACCGGACATCTTTTTGCCTTTTAAAACGCGTCCTGGCCATTCACGCATACCCGTACCACCCAAAGAACGATGAGCTTTCAATACACCGTGTGTGGCTTCTTTACCGCCAAAGTTATGGCGTTTCATTGCGCCTTGGAATCCCTTACCTTTGCTTGTCGCTTGGACATCAACAAATTGTCCGGCAACGAAATGAGATGCAGACAGTGCTGTACCAACTGGAATCACACAATCGTCAGTAACACGAAATTCTGCAATTTTACGATATGGTTTTACACCCGCTTTTTCCGCCGCAACCGCTTGTGGTTTTGCGACATGCTTTGCCTTGGCTTCACGAACACCAAGAACATTTGCGACATATCCGTTTTTTTCCGCCGTACGATTGCCAATAACCGTGCAATCACCAACCGACAAAACCGTCACTGCGTGTGCAACGCCGGCATCGTCATACAGACGTGTCATTCCCATTTTTGTTGTTATCAATCCGCTACGTTTCATTTCTTATGCCTTTTTTTATGTCAGAGGTTAGAATATTATGCCGAAAAGTCAACAAATATCTAACGCTAACAACCCTTTTACAATTTAATTTTTACATCAACACCAGATGCCAAATCCAACTTCATCAGTGCATCAACTGTCTGAGGGGTTGGGTTAACAATATCTACGACCGCTTTGTGATTGCGGATTTCGAATTGTTCACGTGATTTTTTATCAACGTGTGGTGAACGGTTGACTGTAAATTTCTGAACCAGTGTCGGCAAGCGAACAGGCCCAACGACATCTGCGCCGGTGCGCTTTGCAGTTTTGACAATCTCCTCCACTGATTCCACCAAAATTCTGTGGTCAAAAGCCGTCAATTTGATGCGAATTTTTGATGCTGGTACCATTTTGCTTGTTTCCCTTATTTATTGTCATACTCACATTTATTGGCCGCCCAACAGTTTCCTGCGGGCGACCAACAAACGTCGTTATTATTTGATAATCTTTGACACAACACCTGCGCCGACTGTACGTCCACCTTCGCGGATAGCGAAACGGCGACCTTCGTCCATAGCAATAGGTGCAATCAATGCAACTGTGATACGAACGTTATCACCTGGCAAGACCATTTCTTTGTCTGCTGGCAATGTGATTGTACCGGTTACATCGGTTGTGCTAAAGAAGAACTGTGGACGATAGTTGCTAAAGAACGCTGTGTGACGTCCGCCTTCTTCTTTGGTCAAGATATAAACTTCGGCTTCGAAATCTGTGTGTGGGGTAATAGAACCCGGTTTGCAGATAATCTGGCCACGTTCCACATCTTCTTTCTTGGTTCCACGTAACAACAAACCAATGTTATCACCCGCTTCACCTTGATCCAACAATTTACGGAACATTTCAACACCCGTAACTGTTGTTTTCTGTGTTGGACGCAAACCAACGATTTCGCATTCGTCACCGACTTTGATAACACCGGCTTCAACACGACCCGTCACAACGGTTCCACGACCAGTGATGCTGAACACGTCTTCGATTGGCATCAAGAACGGTTTATCAACTGGACGTTCTGGCATTGGGATGTATTCATCGCAGGCCTTTAACAAAGCATCAATTGATTCTTTGCCCAGACCGTCGTTTTTGCCTTCCAATGCGGAAATAGCAGAACCACGGATGATTGGCACATTTTCACCGTCAAAGTCATTTGCAGACAACAATTCACGGATTTCCATTTCAACCAATTCCAACAATTCTGGATCGTTTGCCAAATCACATTTGTTAAGGTAAACAACGATTTTCGGAATACCAACCTGACGAGCCAACAAGATGTGTTCACGGGTCTGGGGCATTGGACCATCAGTTGCCGCAACCACCAAAATCGCACCGTCCATCTGGGCCGCACCAGTAATCATGTTTTTAACATAGTCCGCGTGTCCTGGGCAGTCAACGTGTGCATAGTGACGGTTGGCTGTTTCGTATTCAACGTGTGCAGTATTAATTGTTATACCACGTGCCTTTTCTTCTGGGGCGCTATCAATTTCGTTAACACCTTTCTGTGCATCGGCACCGACGCCATAGTAATGAACGATAGCAGCAGTTAATGTCGTTTTACCGTGGTCAACGTGACCAATAGTACCGATATTAACATGCGGTTTGGTTCTTACATATTTTTCTTTTGCCATGGTTTTCTCCTTGGGCTTGGGTTAATTTATTTTTGTTTCTTTTTTTGACTTCTGGAATCTGATATTACACCAAAAAATCCAAAAATCTAAACTTTTTTTATTTTGTCAGCTTTTTAATAACCTCATCTGCGACATTTTGCGGAACTTCGTCATAGTGCGACAATTCCATATACGGATTTGCACGACCCTGGGACAAAGAACGCAGTGTTTTGACATATCCAAACAGATTAGCCAATGGTACATACGCAGAAATCAATTGGTTACCAAACTGAGTTTCAATACCATTAATCTGTCCACGACGACTGTTCAAATCGCCGATAATGTCACCGACATATTCTTCCGGTGTATTAACCGAAAGTTTCATAATCGGTTCCAACAATTTTGGCGATGCCTTCTTCATAGCTTCGCGGAAGCAGGCACGTGCCGCAATTTCAAAGCAAAGTACATTAGAGTCAACTTCGTGATATTTACCATCAACCAATGTTGCCTTGAAATCCACCGTAGGATAGCCAATCAGAACACCTGTCTGTTGTGCTATCTTCAATCCTTTTTCTACCCCGGGGATGTATTCTTTTGGAATCGCACCACCGACAATCTTGTTTTCGAATTCGTAACCGGCACCCGGTTCCAATGGTTCAAATTCAATTTTTACTTGGGCATATTGACCCGAACCACCGGACTGTTTCTTGTGAGTATATTCTTCGGTCACTGGTTTACGGAATGTTTCACGATATGCGATACGTGGTTCACCAACATTAACGTCAACCTTGAATTCACGTAACAAACGATCAACCAAAATTTCCAGGTGCAATTCACCAACACCCGCCAAAATTGTTTGACCTGATTCTTCGTCTACAGATACACGGAAAGACGGATCTTCTTTGGCCAATGCCTGCAGACCCAATGACATCTTTTCGATATCTGCCTTGGTCTTTGGTTCAACCGCGATAGAAATAACCGGTTCTGGGACATGGATGTTTTCCAAAATAATCGGATTATTTTCATCACACAATGTATCGCCGGTAATTGTTTCCTTCATACCAACCAATGTGATAATGTCACCGGCCGACGCTTCTTTGATTTCTTCACGTTGATTAGAATGCATTAACAACATACGGCCAACACGTTCACGTTTATCACGGTTAGAATTATAGATGTATGAACCTGCCGTCAATTTACCAGAATAAATACGGATGAACATCAAGTTTCCAACAAACGGATCATTTGCGACCTTAAACGCCAAGGCGCTAAATGGTTCTTTTGGATCCGGATGACGTTCAATAACGGTTTCTTTATCCATTGCTGTTCCCTTAATTGCCGGAACATCCAATGGCGATGGCAAGTAATCAACAATTGCATCCAACAATGGTTGAACGCCCTTGTTTTTAAATGCAGTTCCGCAAAGGACCGGCACAAAGTTCTGTGCGATAACGCCCTTGCGCAATAATTTCTTGATTGTGTCGTGATCTGGGATTGTGCCTTCCATATATGCTTCCATAACGGCATCATCCAATGTCACAACTTCTTCAATCAATTTGTTATGTAATTCTTCGGCCTTTGCCTTTAATTCTTCTGGGATTTCAATAGTCACAGGATGGGAACCTGTTTCGTCTTCCCAAATCAGACCCTTCATTTCCAAAACATCCACAACACCCTTGAAATCTGCTTCGGCACCAATTGGGAAATTCAAGACCAATGGATTTGCACCCAAACGTTCACGAATCATATCAACACAACGGAAGAAATTTCCACCAACACGGTCCATTTTGTTAATAAAGCAAATACGTGGAACATTGTAACGGTCTGCCTGGCGCCATACTGTTTCTGTTTGTGGTTGAACACCCGACACAGATTCAAAAACCGCAACCGCACCGTCCAAAACACGCAAAGAACGTTCAACTTCCATTGTAAAGTCAACGTGTCCCGGTGTATCAATCAAGTTAATACGGTGATCACGCCAAAAGCATGTTGTCGCCGCAGATGTAATTGTAATACCACGTTCCTGTTCTTGTTCCATCCAGTCCATAGTGGCGGCACCATCGTGCACTTCACCGATTTTATATGTTTTACCGGTATAGAACAAAATACGTTCAGATGTTGTTGTTTTACCGGCATCAATGTGTGCCATAATGCCGATGTTACGATACATATGTAATGGGGCGGTTTTTCCAACAGACATTTTCTTTCCTTTTCTCTTTCTATATTACCAACGGAAGTGAGCAAACGCTTTATTCGCTTCTGCCATTTTGTGTGTATCAATTTTCTTTTTGAACGCGGCACCTGTACCATTAAGTGCATCACGCAATTCTGCAAACAAGCGTTCCTCCATAGAACGTTCGCCACGTTTACGTGCAGAATTTATAATCCAACGCAAAGACAACGTTTGCTGACGATCCGGACGAACTTCAACTGGAACTTGATATGTGGCACCACCAACACGACGCCCTTTTACTTCAACCGACGGTTTTACCGCATCAACTGCTTCCAAGAAAGCGGCCAATTCATTACCATCTTTTGCAATCTTTTTCAAACGTTCCAATGCACCATAAACGATTGCTTCGGCAACTTCCTTTTTACCATCATGCATAACAACATTAATACATTTCGCAACGACCAAATTACCATATTTGGAATCTGGCAAAATTTCACGCTTTGTTGCGGCTTTACGTCTTGACATATCTTATATTCCTTTTTTGTTCTTCACCCGCAGATGCGGATTACTCAGATGGACATGCGTCCATATGTTTTAATTATTTTGCTTTCTTTGCACCATACAAAGAACGACCTTGTTTTCTGCTTTCAACACCTTTGGTATCCAAGACACCACGGATGATGTGATATTTAACACCGGGCAAGTCCTTTACACGACCGCCACGAATCATAACCACACTGTGTTCCTGAAGGTTATGACCTTCGCCCGGAATGTATGCGGTAACTTCGCGACCGTTTGCAAGTTTAACACGGGCAACTTTACGTTGCGCAGAATTAGGCTTTTTGGGTGTGGTTGTGTAAACACGAGTGCACACACCACGTTTTTGCGGATTTTCCATCATATCCGGTGCCGTAGATTTTACGACGACCTTTTTACGTGGTTTCCGAATCAGTTGGTTCACTGTTGGCATTCAAAATCTCTTTGTTTCTTTTTGTGTCCTTTTTTACACCAAACCCCGTATCAGACTTATTTTAACGGCGGTCCCGCAATTATAAATCTGCCAGATTTACGGCGTTTTTCTGTGTTTTTCACTTTCCTTGCTTACACGGAAAGCGCAATTACTATAATTCCAAAGGTGCCAGTTGTCAAGGAAAATTCCATAAAAAATGCGGGATTTTTCGTGTTTGGCGGCAACAATTCGCCCCACCCCAATACAACAACAACAAAAAACACCGACCGAACGGTCGGTGTTTTCAATTTCGGTTAGATGATTAGAATTGGATACCGAATTTCAGGCCATAGCCGAAACCGTCTGCCCATTCCCATTCGTCTGCGGCATCGCCACCACGGTGATCCATACCTGCGCTAACATATGCACCAACGAATTTTGTTGCATCAAAGTTGTAGTTAACGCCCAGGTAACCTTCCCATGTGCCAGCGTTTTTACCTTCATCCTTGCGGCCTGTGTATTCTGCACCAGCAGTCAAGTTCCAGTTACGATCAATTACATATTGACCATCAACACCCAATTTCAAAGCATGTGCACCATCATCATTCCAGTTAAATGATTCTGAATTGCCATATACGAACATTGCGTGACCTGCAACTGTCCATTGTGCGGTTGCATAACCACCACGAACACCGGCCATCCATGCATAACCCGTATCTTCTTCATCCAAGAACGGACGATGATCGCCCCATACTGGTGTTACACCGTATGCGCCAACCAAATCCAATTTCCATGCACCACGATCCAATACACGATATTTTGCATCAAATGTCATATCGCCCCATGCCATGTTATCAAATTCTTCGTCTTCCATAACAGCGGTCTTAACGCTGATTGCCAATTGGTCTGTTACACCATAACCAAATTCTTCACCAAGAGTGAACATGTTTGTGTTCTCGGAATGAGAAGACAAATCTGTTACACTATAGAAATTACCCTTTGTCGGCATATATAATGGGTTACCATCAATAACGTTTGCCTGTGCACCCGCCGCAGCGAATACAGCCAATAAAGATGTCAAAGCAATTTTTTTCATGACTAATCCTTTTCCTTTTGTTTATTAAACTAGATTATTTTTTCTAGCTGTATGAATTTTATCTCATAAAAATATATTTTATCAAGCAAAAAATTATAATAAACGATAACAAAACGTATTTTAATTATTGTTATTCGAATAATCTCACATTACACAACGTAATAAAAAATCCCAACCAAACGGTCGGGATTTTTTATACATTTATATTTAGAAGTTATAAATAAATCCGATTTGGAAATCGCCAGTATTCATAACATCGTTGGAATCTGCAATTGCCCCCATATTCCAACTTTCTTTCATACCCAAATCTTCGTTTTCAAATGTGTATCCTGCGTACACACCCAAGAAGTTTAGATTTGCATACAATGTAAATGATTCGGAAATATCGTATGTTACCATCGGTATGATTGCTGCTCTAATAGATGTGAATGTTTCACCATCAATCGCATCATCTTCGGAAGATACTGTTCCAAATTCAACCTCTGCACCACCTTTCAATAACAATTTGGCACGACCCGCCTGGGCAACCTTGTAACGGGCAAATGCACCGGCACCATATTGGTACAAACCGTCATCAGTACCCTCATAATGATGATCATAACCAAAGTTTGCCATCACACCCAAATCCCAATTAGAATTCAGTTTCCAACCAAATTCTGGTGTTAACAACAAAGAAGAATCGTGTTCGTTGTCGGTCATCATGGCCAATCCACCACCGACAAAATAATTTGTTGCCGCGTTTGCACTGGAAATTGCAAATACCGCCAATAAAGATGTCAAAGCTATTTTTTTCATGATATATCCTTTCCTTTTGTTTGTTGAACTAGATTACTATGGTCTAGCTATATAAATTCTATCTCACAAAAATTAGATTATGCAATTAAAAAATTATAACGAATAATAACAAATGTATTGTTAATTATTATTTTCAAAATCTATATTCGGATTATTCTGTTTCTTGATTTCACGCCAATCTGCATGATTTTTCAGATGCGTTTCATAATCATTGGAAAATTTATGACCACCCTTGCCGTCCGCAACAAAATACAGGTATTTTGTATCTGCTGGTTCCAACACCGCGCGAATCGCATGTGAACCAACATTGGCAATTGGTGCTGGTGGCAATCCCGCATTTCTGTATGTGTTATATGGACTGTCTATTTTAAGATGGCCACGCAACAATGGTTCACCACGCATATCGCCATACCCATCTGTTAATGCATATATGACCGTTGGATCGGCCTGTAACCTCATCCCTTTACGCAGACGATTCAAATAAACACTGGCAACAATTTTCATCTCACTCGTTTTTGGTGTTTCGCGTTGCACAATAGACGCCAATGTTATTACATCATCCCAACCACGCAATGGTGCCGGCGGATTACGACGTGTGCGAATCCAATTATTTTTTATATCTTGCATTTTTTTACGTGCCAAATCCAACACGGCAAGTCGCGATGTGCCACGTGCAACATAATATGTGTCGGGAAACACATCACCATCGGCCAAATCACAAACCGCACCCCAATCACGTATGCCACTGCATTCAACATCGCCGGTTAAATCAGACGATGCCGCCAATAAATCTTTGATTTGTAAAATGGTTAAACCTTCGGGGATAACAACTTTTATGGTTGCGATTTTTCCACGTGATAGCATTCCAGCGATTCGCCACACCGATGCACCGGCGGGTATTTCATAATCACCACTTTGTACCGCCCCGCCACGAAAACGAATCGCGAATTTAAACGCCATGTCCGATATAACCAATTTTTGTTTATCCAAACGTGACGCCACCGCCGTAACCGTATCCCCAGAATTCACGACAAATTTCACTGGCGATGACACAGGCGAATAAACACGCATCGCGAAATATATGACCGCGAAAAGCCCAATGGCAATAAGAACAAGGTATTTTCTAAAAAGCTGTTTTGAACGTCTGCGCATAACGAAAAACATTATTACAAATAAAATTCAATTTGCAAATGTTGATATCACATTTTCCGACCGCCCTGCCCGTATATTTGTTGCGGACCTTGTTGATCAGGTGTCTGACGTTTTATGCCATCCGCGCTTCTGCGACGCCAAACATGATTGTCGATATCATCTGATTCAAAACCATATAACCAACATGACCCGACATTATAAATATCAGACGTTTCCAGATATGCAAAACCGCCCCCATCTGCGACCGACATATTCAATAAATCTCTGAACCCGCGTCTGTCTTTGAATGATATTTTTGCATATGACATTATCCGCGGGACGCTTGGCACACCACGTGTATCCAACATAGGATTTGCCGGATCATAAATATATTGTTTACCGCCCAGCATAACAACCAAATATGCATGTGCATCGCCACCAAATTCTATTTTCGGGTTTTGACTAAAAAATGTATTACCACAACAAATCCGCGATTCAATTCCACAATGTTGCAAATATAATTGTGCCAACAAAGAACATTCTATACATGCTGCAATCTTGTACTTATTAAATGCCTCTGACAACCACATTGGATTATCTTTGCCACGATGACTTTGTTGGAATGTTTCTCTTCTGTACGGCCGATTTGCCGCATGATCAGGCCACATCATATGAATATAACATTGCAGATTAAATAATGTTATAAATTCATCCGCACTGATTTTTATACCACACGAATCCAGAAACTTTTTTATATTTTCGCGAACAAATAATTTCCGACGTTCATCTATCTGTTGAAAATTGAAATTTTCCATATCCAATTTATAGTATGCGTATTCTTCCGAAAACACTTCATTCGGTTCTAAATCCCACACCATAAATTTTTTATCTGGGTCTGCCCACCTAAAAACAGGATTCTTTTTCATAGCATATATTATATCACAAATTAGTGTCAGCAGGTAGTATTAGTGTGGTAAATTAAAACCGCCGGATAAACCAGCGGTTTAAATTTATGGTCGGAGTAACAGGATTCGAACCTACGACCTCTACGTCCCGAACGTAGCGCTCTACCAGGCTGAGCTATACTCCGAACACACACAACAAACAAACGTTCCAAAGGAACACGCCGATTATAGAACACGAATATCCTTTTGCAACTTTTTTTTAATTTTTTTGTTTTTTTATTGTATTTCTGCTTGTTTTTTCCGCAGAATATTGCATTATTTATCAGTGATAAAATTTAAAATAAAAAAGAGATTGAATATGTTCGCAACAAAGTTTTTATCAAAAGAAAAATTTACGGACTATGCGGATTATATCGCAAACGCACGGCCAATTGTCCCGGAACACTTTAATTTTGCGTATGATGTTATTGACGAAATCGCCCGCGAAACCCCGGATAAATTGGCTATTTTATGGGTGGACGATTCGGATACAAAAATCAAGTTTACTTTTTCCGACCTGTCACGCATGTCAAATGCGGCGGCAAATTTTTTGACGTCACGCGGATTAAAGAAAGGTGACACAGTTCTGTTATTCTTGCGTCGCAGATGGGAATATTGGATTTTAATGATGGCAATGCACAAAATCGGTGTGATTCCAATCCCATCAACCAATCAATTAAAATCCGAAGATATTAAATATCGAATTGATACCGCAGAATCGCGTGCAATTATCGCATTTGATGATGGGCATATTATAAACGAAATTAAAACCGCAATTGGCGATTCGGACGTGATGCTGATTTCCAATGACGAAGTGGCAAATTCCCTTAAGACCATGCCAGAAACATTGGAACGCATACCAAATGAAAATACAGATACCATGGTAATTTATTTTACATCGGGAACAACTGATATGCCTAAAATGGTTGCACATAATTATATGTATCCATTGGGGCATATAAACACTGCACTGTTCTGGCAACGCCTGCATGATGGTGATATTCATTTTACACTTTCCGAATCAGGTTGGGCAAAATGTTCATGGGGAAAAATGTACGGTCAATGGTTGGCGGGTGCAACAGTGTTTGTATTTGATGTTGCGGGTATCTTTACTGCGCATGATTTATGGCATGTAATTTCTGACAATCATGTCACGTCTTTCTGTGCGCCACCAACAGTGTATAAAATGCTGATTCACGCAGACGTATCAAAATATGATATTTCATCATTGGTCAAGGCAGATGTCGCGGGCGAAGCATTAAACCCCGAAGTTTACGAACGTTTCTTTAATATGACGGGAATAAAATTACACGAAGGTTTTGGACAAACGGAAACAACAATTCAATTGTTTACAAACGAATGGATTGAACCCAAACCAGGCAGCATGGGTATGCCTGCGGCGGGATGGGATATAAAATTACTGGACGAAGGCGGCCGTCCAATTACCGAAGACGGCAAAGTCGGTGAAATTTGTATATCATTAGAAAAAGGCCGTCCGGTTGGTATGTTTCAAAAGTATCACAAAAACGAAAAACTGACTGAACAGGCATTTCGTGACGGATATTATCACACTGGCGATGTTGCATATCGCGATGCCGATGGGTATTATTGGTTTGTTGGCCGTAATGACGATTTGATTAAATCATCTGGGTATCGTATCAGTCCGTTCGAGGTTGAAAGTGTATTGATGGAACATCCGGCGGTTCGCGAAGTTGCGGTAACGGGTATCCCCGACCCATCACGTGGCCAGGCCGTCAAGGCAACAATCGTTCTGAACAAATATTTCCAAGGAAACGATATTTTAATTCGCCAATTACAAGATCATGTTCGCAATCGCACCGCGGCATATAAATACCCGCGTGTAATTGAATTTGTGGACAGTTTGCCAATGACAATATCAGGCAAGATTCGCCGTGCACTGATACGAACATTGGACAGTGCAAAGAAGTCAATTATTGAACCGGTGAAAAACACTATCGGTTTAGGTAAAGACGAAGAAGAAAAATAAGTGAACAGTGGTTAGTGTTAGTGGTTAGTAAAAACGGTTGCGTTTGCGACCGTTTTTTTGTTCCAGATTGAACCATCCCCTTCTTACAAAGAAGGGGTGGACGCGAAGCGGACGGGGTAGTTGTTGTGGGCATGTTATATTAACCACTACCCCCCGGCATGCTATGCCGTACCCCTTCGCAGGCGAAGGGGATGAAATTGCCATGACAAAAAGGAACGGTTGCATTCCCGCAACCGTTCTTTTTTTCTGTTGCCCCGATAAAATCGGAGAACCCACCACATCCAGTGTCAATAAAGGGATTCCAACACTAGTGAAAGATAGGCACAAGCCCACCACTTACACAATTACCATTCGAACACGTCTTGCCACTACCACAATCGCTATTTTTTGCACAACCACATTCACCCGCACCGGTAAGCACACCGGCACAACATTCCGATGGCACCGTTGCACTTGCTCCCATTGGTTTACACATATACGCCGTTTGATCAACTATTGTCCATAACGTGCAACCATCATCTTGATTTGCACATTGCAATTTTGTCGTATCCGTTGTTGGTAAATTTGTAAATCTCTCGTTCAATGCCGATGCGGTTATTAATTTATTCGCATCATCCACACTATAACTTCCACCAGTATATAATTGGCGTTCACCAATTACACCCCCTCCCGCCACATTTGTATATGTTATTACCGTATTACCAATATTCGTGTTCGACGGGTTCGCCGCAGGAATTTTTACCTGGCGCGTGGCGATTTGATCATCCACATACGGTTTTGATGTCGTTGCAGCATTCGATACGAATACCGCCGTAAAAGTCAACCTATTATTCTCATCACAACCACCCACGTTATATGACTCACCAGGATATGCAACTGGACTAAACATGGTTTCGTTACTCACATTTGCTGTTACCGCCCAATGGCTAAATCGACTGCCTGACTTGCTGCATACTGTATTTTCTGGAATTGTTCTTATATAATAATCAGTGTTATAAACAATTTCATAATGACCAGCTACTCCACTCCCATCATCACAATCATAGTCTACATAACATGTATACTGAAACCCGCCAAACGCCCCCGTTGTATGAATCAGGGCAACCACGCCGAATAACATTAATAATTTTTTCATCTCTCGTTCCTTTTATTTATCTTTTCCGCCGTCCCCTTCTTATCGGGCCCCGCAAAATTTGAAAAATTTTGTGGGTGATTTTAAAGAAGGGGTGGCACACGTAGGGTGGCGGGGTAGTTATCCATAGCCCTTTTACCACTACCCCGCAACATGCTATGCCGCACCCCTTCGCCAGCGAAGGGGATAGAAATTAATTTCCATTATTATTACTGCTGTTCCCGTATACAGTTTGGTCGTCAATTGTCCACAATGTGCAATCTTGGTTCGCACATGTTAGTTTTGATGTCTCGATGGTTGGCAAATGGTTCGCACGATAATCCAATGCATCCGCCGTCACCAATTTATTCGCATCCCCCGATGTATAGGTACTTGAACCCGTAAATAACTGGCGTTCACCAATTGTACCCGCCGTTCCAGTGTACATAACAACCGATGTACCCGTGTTTGACGAGTTCGTACCCGATACAGGTATCTTTGCCTGGCGTGTCGCAATTTGGTCTGTGACATAGTTCACAGATGTCACCGTTTTACGCTGTGCCGGCGTTGGATCCGCCGCAAAAGATGGTAATGTGATAATCGCGCCAACAATTGCCGCAATCGTTAATTTTGTATTCATGGATTGTCCCTCTTACATTTGTTTGTTCATAAGAATTATATCAAATTTTGGGGTGGCGGGACAAGGGGAAAAAAATTATTGTCAATCAACGTTTCCTATTCGGATTTTTTTGGAAAAAAACGGTTGCAAACGCAACCGTTCTTACTAACCACTAACACTAACCACTATTTAACCTTTTTCATAACCAATGATGCATTGGTTCCGCCAAATCCAAATGAATTGGACAATGCGACATCAACCTTGCGTTTTTTCGCAACGTTTGGAACCAAATCGAAATCACCGACCTCGTCCACTGGGTCATGCAAATTGATTGTCGCCGGAACAATGCCATCACGTATGGCCAATGTACAGAATATGGCCTCTACGGCACCGGCCGCCCCCAACAAGTGTCCCGTCATAGATTTCGTGGATGACATACATGCACCCGTTCCACCGAACATATTTTTGACCGCGGTCAATTCACCCATATCGCCCAGACCTGTCGATGTTCCATGTGCATTAATATAATCGACATCCGCTGGTTTTAATCCCGCATCATTCAATGCCGCCATCATTGCACGTGCACCACCTTCGCCACCTTCGGCCGGGGCGGTTATATGATATGCATCACCCGACAGGCCGTATCCGGCAACTTCGGCATAAATTTTGGCACCACGGGCAACCGCGTGTTCGTATTCTTCCAGAACCAATATACCCGCACCTTCGGACATAATGAAACCATCACGACCCTTGTCCCATGGACGCGATGCACTTTCAGGATCATCGTTACGTGTGCTTAACGCCTTCATGGCGGAAAATCCTGCGATACCGATTTTACCAACGGCACCTTCACATCCACCGCAAACCATTATGTCGGCATCACCATGTTGAATTAAACGGACACCTTCGCCGATACTGTGTGCACCGGTCGCACATGCCGTAACCGTTGCGATATTTGGCCCCTTGAATCCATATTTAATAGATATATGCCCCGCCGCCATATTGATAATACATTTTGGAATAAAGAACGGACTGATATGGCGTGGACCATTGTTTGCCAATTCAATACAGTTTTCATAAATCGTATTCAAACCGCCGATACCACTGCCGACGGAAACACCAATTCTTTCTTTATCGCCGGTATATGTATCCAGCCCTGCATCACGAACGGCTTCGTCTGCGGCGACAACGCCATACAAAATACATTTGTCCATTTTGCGTTGATCACGTGGTTCAACCACCGCATCCGGATTAAACATTCCCGGTTCATCACCACGCACCGGAACACCGGCAATTTGGCACGCCATATCGGCCTCTACTAATTCGTCAACTCTACGAACACCAGATTTTCCGGCCAAAATATTTTTCCATGCGTATTCAATTCCACACCCCACAGGTGATACAATTCCCATACCCGTGATAACGACTCTTCTCATTTTATAAATCCTTTGTAAAGTTAAACTGATGCCCCAATCATAATATTTTTTTATGAAAAAATACAGTAAAAAAACCGCCACGCCAAGATAACACAATCGCGTGACGGTACATCTAAAATTCAGATACTATTATGCAGCTTTCTTCGCATCTGCTTTTTTGGCATGTGCATCAATATATTTTACTGCATCACCCACTGTTGCCAATTTTGCAGCTTCTTCATCTGGAATTGTAATATCAAATTCTTGTTCAACGGCCATTACAAATTCAACGACGTCCAAAGAATCTGCGCCCAAATCGTTCACAAAGGCGGCCTTTTCTGTAACCTTGGATTCATCTACGCCCAATTTTTCTACGACCAATTTTTTTACTTTTTCAAAAGTTGACATTTCATATCCTTTATTTATGTTAAACTTTTTGTCATACTTTAATGACGTTCATGGCTAAAAATTACCATTTTATGACATCAATGTCAAGAAATTATAACAAACGATAACAAACCGACATTATTCAATAATGAACAATTCTTCCAATAAATCGTTCATGTTATTACGTAAATCCTCCTTGTCACCGGCCCATACCAGATGTCGCATCATGAATTTATAAACATCATCCATCGTTAAATTTGGAATACCCGCATCGGCAATCACCCGTGACCATGCCAGACGCGGATCCGTCAAATGTCCATGCCCACGTCCCGGGAAAACCCAATAAGCATCCTGGGGCATATCTTGCAACAGCACAACCGCCATATCAGACAACGGACTTTCATTCCACATGTCACGATTGAAATCTAAATCAGACCACTGCATAGAAAACACCTGATTTTTGGTTGCGAACCCATAAACCAGCATCAAAAATGCATCACGCATTACACTATCGGGATATTTTTTTATCGCATCCACCAAACGACGCAATCCGTGTTTATTCAACGGACGCACCCGCCGATTTTGCACTGGCTTTGGTGATTGCAATACTGGATTACTTTTTATATACCCCGTATCCATCGCATAGCGAAAAACACTTTGTAATAATTCATACATACGTTCGGCTATTGCCGCCCCCCCAATACCACAAATTGTTTCATTTATATCTTGGGTTGTAATTTCAGAAATATTTTTATCAAACAGTCCGGTTAAATGTCTGTCTATGGAACGCACCAGTTTATCATACGAACCGACCGACCGATGAACACGATTTTTCAGATATATTTTCAAGAAATCATTGAACGAAATTTTTTTGCGTTTCATATGCACTTTCTTGGACGCATCTTCTAACACAGTCACAACTGCACTGCGCGCATCTTCTATATCCATATCAGGATATTTACCAATAATCACACGCCGATCACGACCCTTTATACGCTTGCGAACAAAGAACGTTTTAACACCACGACTGGTTATATACATACGCAAACGCGGTTCTGAAACATCTTGCACAACATCAAACCCGCGTGCAGGCAACGCCAAATTATCCAATATATACGGATTAAAAAAGAATTGGTGTGCCATGGCCTCTCCTTTTGTTTATTATTTTTTACGTCCCAAAAATTTCGCACGTGCCGCTTTGCGTTGCGCCAATGCTGCTTCATATTCTTCTGCCACACGTTGCATATCTGCATCGTTTTGTTGCACCGATTCTGCATCAGAATCTTCTGCGTCCAAATCGTAAACACGTGTACAAACATAATGCAACCGTTCACGACTTTTCTGTTTAACTAATTCTTTTGCTGCCTGGTATTCTTTCAATTCACGACACTTTCTAAAAAACCAAAAATAACTCACCAACAAATCATTACGCAACTTGATACTTTCATCCAAAGCTTGACGCAATTTATCATTTTTAACTTTCCATGGATAATGTTCACAGTTCTTATCAGTACAAAGTTTTCCCTGCTTGGCAATTTCACATTCTTTGGTTCCAGTGACATGCGCACCACCATTAAGATTATCATAAACCGTCTTGGGTTTAATACATCTAAAATTTTTATTATGCATCAAATATGCCCACCAGGCACCATTTACATAATGTTGTGCAAGTTTTAATTTTTTTAATCTTCCATACATAATTTGTTCCCCGGTACTTACGACTTTACTATTGCGCCTAACACAGCGGTTTGCGCCTGCATCAATGCGATACGTGCTTTTTCGTGCGTGGCTTCGGCATTAATATATGCTTTATTCATTGGTGTCAAAGGGCACGTTTCACTGGTGCAAAAACAGCCCTTTTCAAACAAATTGCATTTCGGTTTTATGTTTGGATAACCTTCAAAACATCCTAAACTGAACGATTGTACTTCGTTAACGGCCTCTAACAATTTCACATACGCCCTGGCCTTGGATACCGTCGCACCATAGAACTCTAATTCCGCCTTGGTCATCTTTTTTTCCTTTTATTATTATGTTGTTTGGGGCGATAAATCATCACCCCTAACAAATTTATTTGCGTGCACGCTCTTTACGTCCCAATATCCAATTCCATTTTGCGTTAATCGCATCATCCAATTCCTTTTTGGCCGCGAAACGTGCCTCATTAAGTACGTGCATTGTGCAATCATTACACTTACACACTGCGTCCACATCAAAGCATTCGTTGTAAACAATTGTTCCCGGATTTTCCACAGAACTTCTTGTGGGTTCATTTAATCTATACATACATGATTTACGGTGTTCAACTGGGTTTATGGAATATCCGTCCACCGTCCATGTAATGAAATTTTCTGCCCGGGCAAATGCCACACGTGCCTCGTCAACATGACGGGAATAGCGTTTTAACAATTTTATTCTTGCCTTTAAACGCAACGGTTTTCTACTTTTTTCCACCCATTTACTCATTTTTCGTTCCTTTGGTTATTTACACTTTCAATGCATTAATAAACGCCGACTGCGGTATTTCTACATTACCGAATGTCCGCATACGCTTTTTCCCCTCTTTCTGCTTCTCCAAAAGTTTTCTTTTACGTGTTATATCGCCACCATAGCATTTTGCGGTCACGTCTTTGCGATACGCAGCAATGGTTTCACGTGCAATAATTTTTCCACCGATTGCGGCCTGTAACGGTATTTTAAATTGGTGCCGCGGAATCAGATCTTTCAATTTTTCAACAATTGTCCGCCCACGTTTTTCGGCACTGGACCGATGGCACATAAACGACAACGGTTCCACATTTTCTTCGTTCACCAAAATTGAAACCTTTACCAAATCAGACGGCTGATATCCCTGGACAACATAGTCAAATGATGCATACCCCGAAGATATAGATTTCACCCGATCATAGAAATCAAAAACAATCTCGGCCAATGGTAATTGGTATGTTAAAACCGCCCGATTCCCAACATAAGAAATATTTTCTTGAATTCCGCGCCGTTCCGAACACAGCCCCATAATTCCACCCATAAATTTATCAGGCATCATTATTGTTGCGCGAACCCATGGCTCTTCAATAGATTCAATTTTTGTAATGTCTGGCATATCAGCAGGATTTTCCAAATCCATCACTTCCCCATTACGCAAATGAATTTTATACAGCACACTTGGCACCGTGTTAATAAGGTTCAGATTAAATTCGCGCGCAAGACGTTCACTGATAATCTCCATATGCAACAACCCCAGAAATCCGCAACGCAATCCGAAACCCAACGCCGAAGATTTTTCTGTGGTAAACACAAAAGACGCATCATTCAACGCCAATTTTTCGGCACTTTCGCGCAACGCGGGGTAATCATCGGCCTCCATCGGAAAGAACGAAGAAAACACGACCGGCACCGATGGTTTGAATCCCGGCAACGGTTCAACCGCCGCACGCGCATCGGAAATAGTATCACCGACCTTGCAATCATGAATTGTTTTCATACCTGTAATGATAAATCCAACCTCACCCGTAGAAAGTTCATCAACATTAACCATCTTGGGCGTAAAATATCCAATTTTTTCCACCGTATATTCTGCACCGGTTGCAACAAAATGAATCTTTTGACCGCGCCGCAACACACCATCCACAACACGCACCAAAATCACAACCCCAAGGTAAGAATCATACCAAGAATCCACCAACAGCGCCCGTGTCGGCGCATTTTCATCACCATGTGGTGCCGGCAATTTATGAACGATTTCTTCCAACAATTCGGGCACACCCGCCCCAGTTTTGCCCGATACCGCAATTGCATCGGCGGCATCCAACCCAATCACATCAGAAATCTGGGCACGGGTTGCATCAACATCACTGGATGGC
This sequence comes from uncultured Pseudomonadota bacterium, assembly GCA_902771695.1. Classification (GTDB taxonomy): domain Bacteria; phylum Pseudomonadota; class Alphaproteobacteria; order Rs-D84; family Rs-D84; genus Enterousia. Next base: position 69,549 of record CACXXP010000002.1, read on the forward strand.
AAATCAATCTTGTTTAATACCGGCAACATTTCTAAATCATTATCCAACGCCAAATACGCATTTGCCAAGGTCTGCGCCTGGACCCCTTGGGTCGCGTCCACTAAGACCAGCGCGCCTTCGCACGCCGCCAATGACCGCGACACTTCGTACGAAAAATCCACATGCCCCGGCGTGTCCATCAAATTCAGCTGATATGTTTGACCATCTTTTGCGCGGTAATTCAAACGCACTGTTTGCGCCTTAATCGTAATTCCACGTTCGCGTTCAATATCCATAGAATCCAAGACCTGGGCCTTCATTTCACGGGATTCCAAACCACCCGTATATTCAATCAACCGATCCGACAGCGTTGATTTACCATGATCAATATGTGCGACAATTGAAAAGTTTCTAATATTCTTTTGATCCATATACTCTACCCACTTCCTTTGCGGCAATGATACACTCGTATATCCGCAATCGCAAGGGAAAAATTACTTTAGATTATTCAACAAATCGTCAATGCGTGCGGCGCGTTCCAACGTATCATCATATATGAATTTAATCTGGGGAACGTATTTTTGGTCTAACCGTTGACCCATCAAAAATCGAATCGTTTTGGTTTCAACATCCAACCTACGTTGCGCGGCATCAATATCATTTGTGCGACAATAAAAGAACAATTTTACAAATTGCAAACCGCCATGTGCAATTGACCCAACCAGCGAAACGCCCGACAACACCGGGTCATCAGAATATTCATCGCGCAAGATTTCTGCGACAATGGTTTGGACCTTGGCGGCAACGCGGTCGTTACGATTTGATTCTGTGAATTTTTTTGGCATTTGACTAACCTGTTTATTTCGTTGTAATCTAACGGTATAAAATATTAAGATATAATCAAGAAAATTTTACATATCGGGGAATAAAAACTATGAAAATCTCTGAATTTTTATTATCGCGCGCGGAAAGCAAATCATACACATGGATAGTTTTCATAATGACGGTGTTTGAATCGGTCTTTCTGTTTATTCCACCCGAAGTTTTCATGACGCCCCCGATTATTGCGAATAAAAAGCGTGCGGTTCCAACAGTATTGGCGGCAACGTTGGGTTCAATTGTTGGTGGTGCAATTGCATATGCAATTGGAATGTGGCTGTTTGATTCAGTGGGCGTATGGATAATTGAAAATTTTGCCAGCATGGAAAAGTTTGAATTGGCGCAAAGTTTGTTTATTAAACATGGTGTGTTCATAATCTTTTTAACGGCGGTAACCCCGGTGCCGTATAAACTGATGGCGATATGCGCGGGATTCATGGGTTTTCCGGCCCTGCTGTTTTTGGGATTATCGGCGGTGTTCCGCACAGGCCGCTTTGCGATTGTCGGATATTTACTGTGGCGGTTCCAAGAACGCGCAAATATGATGGTTAAAAAATTCTTTTGGCCATTGACGATTGGGGCAATTTTAATCGCCGCCGTCGGTATATTCCTGATGTTCATGCTGTAAATTTTTCATAACAAATCGTCACCCCGTGGAAACACGGGGTCTTTTTTTACCAAAAATTTGGCCGGGGCGAAGATGCCCTGCTATCTGTGGACGCGGACGGCAACCAACAGTGGTTTTATGTCGTGGAATAACAAGATGAAACCAAAAGGAAAGGAAATTCGGATTAGATTAAATCCGCAATAAAACGCATTGATATTTCGTTGGCAATCCCCACCCAATACCAATGTTTACAACAACAAACAAAACAAAGAAAAAAAAGGAACAAAAATGAAAATGAATATCAAAGGTTTAGTATTTGTGGGCTTTGCTGCGGCTGTGTTCGCGAACGCCGCAAACGCTGCTGGTGAAGAAAAAACTGTTACTTCGTTGAAGTATACCGAAGCAACGTATGAAAAATCTGCAAATAAGGTAGAAGCTTTTACAGAAACTAATAAAAATAGTACAACATTATATCCATCTAATGCCGCAGTTACCGCAGCTTTGGCAGCGAACGGCGGTACCGTTGAAGACAGCACGATTACAGTTAAATTGAATGGAGCTACGGTTGATTCATTTACAGTTAATGCTGCCGCAGATAAAGATGTAGATATTACAGGGGTTCAGACTACAAGTAATTTATCTGGTAGCATAACAACAGATACAGGTAGCACAACAAAATATCCGTCTGTTAAAGCGGTTGAAGATTATGTTGGTAC
>CACXXP010000003.1 GCA_902771695.1 uncultured Pseudomonadota bacterium
TTTCACTGCGCGCACGTTGTGCGCTTGTTCCGAACCCGGCGACTTCGTTGCAGCGTCCAACCCGATGCCTATCACGACAAAAATGAAACACCCGCAAGGGGTATTTAATTTTTATGGTGGGCTAGAATTCTGTTGCTAACTTTCCCATACATAAATGCGTAAATTAAATTATTTATTGAAAACAACATAAAAACATATAAAATCAGCCTCATAAGTGGTAAAAAAATATGAGAAGATATATTTTGACATCGTTGGTTGTATTTGGGACATGTAATGCATACGGTGCGTTTGATTTTGAAAATTATGTTCCAACATTAGGGACAAACAGCGCATACACAATAACCTTTACCCAGGTTGCGAATAACAGTGCACCAAATACCATTACTACATATTCTGTTGATACAAATGATTATTCCATTACACCAGTTTATTATACGTATTCGGTTGTTCACGGTGGCGCAACAAATAATCGATTGAATGTAAATTCAAGCACAAGTCCGGATATAACAGAATCTTTTATATTACAGACGTCAAATTTAGGTTATGCTGGCGCGATAAATAATTCTGGTTTTAATGTCAATTCTATTACTGGTGATTTTATCAGTAATTCTATGGAATCAGCTTTGACCGCAGGGGCAATTAATAATCAATCTAATGCCACGACTTTTTCTATTACTGGTGATTTTATTGATAATCATGCCACTTATGGTGGGGCAGTTTTCAATTATAAATCAGATATAGGGGTTATTACAGGTAATTTTATTGGCAATTATTCTACAACATTTGGTGGCGCCATTGTAAATCATGAGTCACAGATAGATTCTATTTCTGGAAATTTCATCGGCAATTATGGAACCAGTTCGGTGGTGGGGGGTGGCGCAATAAATAATAGTGGCGGTGGCACAATAAATCACATTACAGGTGATTTTATTGGTAATTATACAGCAAATCGTGGTGGTGCGATATATAATTACGATGCAATTGGTGATATTACGGGAAATTTTATAGGCAATACCGCGACAAATAGTGCTGGTGCTATTTGGAACAAGGGCTCAATAGAATCTATCACTGGTAGTTTTATAGGTAATTCGGCTACTGGGTATACGGGCACTATTTACAATAATGGCACAATTGAATCTATCACCGGGGATTTTATAGGTAATTCTGCAACAAATGATGCGGGGGCGATTTATAATGATTGGATAATAGGTAGTATTTCTGGAAATTTCATTGGTAATTACACAATCGAAACAAATGGTGGTGCGATATATACCAGTGAAAGTATAAAGTTTTTATCAGAAACAGATAATTATGTTATATCGGGTAATTATGCCGGAGACAAAGATATTGCCATAACTGTGGGTGATGATTACGATGTATCAAAGGATATATTTATCACGTTTGAGAATAACAATTCCACACATTATACCGTAAATGATGAAATCAGGAATGATATAACGGTTGATAGTCCATACAGCATAACCGTGACTGGTGATGGCACGGGATACACGCAATTCAATAATGATTTGCATAATGTCAATACTGTAAATATAAACAACGGAACAATGATTTTTGGACAAACGCCCGACAATTATACCAGAACGGCAGATATTGGGCATTTTGTTGGTATGAATAACCCAATTATGAATTTGGAAAACGGAATATTTAATATCGCAAATGGTTATGTGGAAACTATTACACTGAGTGGTCTGAATTCTGTTGGGAATAATAACTTTATCGCACTGGATTTAGATATTGCGAATAACAGTGCGGATTTTATAACCGTGACTGACAATATATCGGGGCAGATAAACTTGGTTGTTCAATCTTTATCAAATTTGGATATAGGCAATGATATAATCTGGTTTGCGGACGTGAATACGGATGATGCCGATTTATTTAATCTGTATTCTGTGTCTGGGTTGGATTACGAATTGGGATTATATTTTGATGAAGATAATCATAAATACGGATTGCTGAGATTGGGAAATGTTCCGGTGAAAGTTTTGTCTGACGATATGGCGCAACGGGCAAATCACATAGCCGAAACATTGGTTTATACCGTCAAGAATCTAACTGGTTCTATGCAAAAACGTGTTGATAACTTACAGTGGTTATCAACAACAGATACTGAAAATCAATCTGGTATAAACAATGCTTTTTGGATACGCAATACTTACAAAGGGTTTGATGTAAATAAAAGTTCTGTGGCATTGTCGGGTGTAGAATTTGGATATGATGGCATGGTATCGTCAACAGATAATTACAAATGGTATGTCGGCGGATTGGGCTATATTTCTGGTGGTGACAGCAAATTCAAAGATACTAAATTTGATATAACCGGATACGGATTGGGTGCATATTTAATAATGCTTGAAAAATCTGGTTGGTTTGGTGATTTGGTGTTTAGGCAACATTTTATCAACCTGGAAGAACCGGGCGCAAAAACCGATTATACAGCAAGCAGTTTGAATATTGGCACAGGTAAAGAATTTGTGTTTGGTGAAGATACAGACGAACTGAAATGGTTTGTAAAACCATCCGTCACAGGAACTTATATTGCTATATCAGGAACAGATATCGGTGCGTTCAAAGTCCAAGATGTTTCATCAATTATGGCGTCTTTGTCAGCATCAGCCGGTCCAAGATGGAATTTTGCAAGTGGACGAAGATTTCAAGCATACGGCAAAGTTGGATATACTCTGGATAGTTCTGACGATGTGGACATTGTTGTAGATGGTATCGGCACAAAACAAGCGGTTGCAACAAATACCACAGAATTGGGTATAGGGTTTGATTATCGTGGTGTTGATAACTCTGCGGATATATATTTGGAAACATCGTATATTACAGGCACTGATTATTCAGAAATGTCTGGAAATCTTGGTTTGAGATATAGCTTTTAATAATATATCGTAATCTATGCTGGCTACACGCAAACCATAACAATTTATATTCGTTTTTGTGCCGAAATCTGTTGTTTTTCAAATACAGTAATAACTTGGTTTCAATGCCTGTACCTATCCTATGTCCTGGATTTGATAAAAACAAAAAAATGCCCCAAATGGGACATTTTACATTACTGGCGGATGGTGAGGGATTCGAACCCCCGGACGAGTTACCCCGTCAGCGGTTTTCAAGACCGTCGCATTCGACCACTCTGCCAACCATCCGAAACAGTCAGTGCCAACCAGCACCACAGACGCAATATTATAGCATTTTTTTCCAAAACGCAACTATAAACTAATGTTGTTTTTTCTTTTCGCGAATTTGCCGTTTTAATTCGTTCATGCGTTCTTGGTTGTCCCACCATTCTTGGCATATTTGCGCAAATTCTTTTATGGTGCAATCTGGCCCTTCGTCAGTTATTTTACCAAGGTCAAAGGATTCCAAAAAACATTCAAAGTTGTTTTCCTTGTTCGCATCATTAAATGCGTAGACATGTCCTTGGGAACATATAACATCCAATGGTGCCAATTCTTCGTCCGGAACCCCCAATATACCGATAACATCAAAGAATTTAGTAAGTGGCATATCTGGTTTAATAGGAAATAGCATTTTTACATATTGATATTCCAAACTGGTTTCGCCGGCAAGTGCCTGGAAATATGGGGTCAGAACTTTGTTCAATTCAGCCAATTCTTTTCTGCTGAAAAACAATCTCATGGTATATTTTTTATCTATACGGTCATAATATTTTTCCTGGGCAATATTGAACATTTTATAATTGGCTTCGGACAAAGAATCGTATGTACGTTGCATGGCACGCAATTCTTTATTTGGTTTCTTGCCCTTTTGGGTGTTCTGGGCCGATAGAGAAGGGGCATTAAACATAAAATTCGCACCAATCCCCAATACAGCCAGTAATGTAATTAGACGCTTTTTATTTGTATTATTTTGTTTCATGTGTATATCCTATTTTTACAGCACCGCCCATTATACAATAAAAAATTGGGAAGCAAATGAAAAAAAATCCGCCAAATTGGCGGATTTTATAATTATAACAATTTGCCCATGGCAACGGCGGTATCACTCATGCGGTTAGAAAAGCCCCATTCGTTATCATACCATGCGGTCACATGAACCAATTTGTCGCCCAAAACGCGTGTCTGGGTGGAATCAAAAATAGAACTGTGTGCATCATGCGTAAAATCAACCGACACCAAAGGCAATTCATTGTAGCCAAATGTCGCAGATGTAGATGCACGCATTGCATCATTAACTTCTTCTGCAGTCACAGATTTTTTCAGATTTACCACCAATTCAACAACCGATACATCGGGTGTTGGAACACGCATTGCGATGCCGTCCAGTTTGCCTGCCAAATTTGGTAATACCAAACCAATGGCCTTGGCGGCACCGGTGCTGGTTGGAATCATGGACAATGCGGCCGCACGTGCACGACGAAAATCTTTGTGATTTTTATCCAACAATTGTTGATCGCCGGTATACGCATGAACAGTTGTCATCCATCCAGATTCAATGCCAAATTGTTTGTCCAAAACCGCAACAACAGGCGCCAAGCAATTCGTTGTGCATGATGCGTTTGATACAATAATGTCTTGTTTGGTCAGTGTATCTTGGTTTACACCAAACACAATTGTTTTATCTGCGCCCGCAGACGGTGCCGAAACCAAAACGCGCTTTGCACCACAATCAATATGAACGCGCGCTTTGTCTGCCGCAGTAAATAAACCTGTGCATTCCATTACAATATCAATGCCCATTTCGCCCCATGGCAATTTTGTTGGGTCTTTTTCAGCCAAACATTTAATGCGTTGTTTGCCGACAACAATTGTGTCACCGTCCAATTTTACATCCATTGGTAATTTGCCATGGACAGAATCATATTGCAATAAATATGCATTTTGTTCTGCCGGTGCTAAATCGTTTACGGCGACAAATTCAATATCATCACGCCCAGATTCCAAGGCGGCACGCAAAACCAAACGGCCAATACGACCAAACCCATTTATTGCGACTTTTACTTTTGACATAATACTTTTCCTTTTGTTGTTGTTTCAGGGCTAATACTAGCACTTTATTGTGTAAAATTCAAACCAGAATTTATGCGACCTTGAAATTGCGAAAATAGGGCGGTATAATCAAAAACATGAACAACAAGAAAGCATACATCATTACTGGGCCAACCGCATCAGGCAAATCTGGATTTGCACATGCGTTGGCTGTGCGAATTGGTGGGGTTATTATAAATTGTGATAGTGTCCAGATTTATCGTAATATAGAAAATATATCGGCCAGTCCGTTCGCAAATCGTCCAATTACAGATGAAATAGACGGTGTGCCATACAGATTGTTTTCTGTTTTGCCATTATCGGAACAAATTAGTGTCGCAGAATATATTAAAATGGCACACCAAGAATATGAAGCGGCAATTGCAATGGGGCGGATTCCGATATTTGTCGGCGGCACGGGGTATTACATAAACGGTATTATAAATGGTATCGCAGAAATTCCGGAAATATCGCATGAAAACAGAATGCGTGCACGCGAAATGGTTGCAAATGATTTAGATATGGCACGCCGTTTGGTGCCGAATTGTACCGCAACCGATCCCCAACGTATTGCACGCGCCGTAGAGGTGTTTTTGGAAACAGGGCGACATCTGAATGAATGGCAAAATTCTGCGCGCATGGGGGCAATTGAACCAACGCCATTTAGAATTTTGATAAATCCACCATTGGATGTTTTGCATAAACGCATCGCATCGCGTATCCCAGAAATGATTTCGGGGGGCGCAATTGATGAAGCACAATATATAATTGAAAACAACCTGGATTCACGGCGTGCAATTGGTGCCGAACAATTATGTGCGTTTTTGCGTGGCGATATAAATCAGGATGCCGCCATAGAAAATTGGATAACCAAAACCAATCAATATGCAAAACGGCAAAGAACGTGGTTCAGGACACAATTCTCTGCCGATTTCACAATAGATCATATTCCAAATGATAACGATTTAGATGCTGTTACATATGGTGTTCTTTCATAACGCGGGCGTAATCTGCATCACGTTTTTGTTTATATTCTGTGATATTTTGATATGTAATTTTGTGTGCGCGTGAACCAACCCCAATCTTTTGGACAACCGAACCATCACTTTGGACTTCGCATATGGTGCGGGTTGCATCAATTGGTTTTGGTGTAACGATACGTTTCCGTTTGGCTTTTTTCTTGGCGGCTTTGCGATTCTTTTTTGTCGCTTCAACACCATCTATCCATTTTGTGAACACACCGTTTAATACCAAACGTGCCGTTGCCTCTTTTTCTTGTTGGTTTTTGCAATTGGCATATTCTTTGGATTTTGAAGTATACACAGCCAAATACCCGGCGATGTAATTTGCTATTTTTTTACGGAAAACCAAATCCAAATCACCATCTAATAACGACATAAATAACAGAGATTTTGTGATAAGTTCGGCTTCTATGTCAATCTCGTATGCGCGTTCTTGGCGCCATGATTGCCGGGTTTCTTCAAGTGTTTTGTATGAAATGTGGTTGTTGTACATATACATCGCGATATAGTCCACATAATCATGTTTAGTTTGTAACAGTTTACGTGTCATAACATTCCCTTTTTGTTGATTTTTTGATGTCTTTATTATGGCACATTATTATGATTTGTCAATAAAAATATGTGTAAAACCTAATATTACATTGAAAATGTTAAATTATTTATTTGGATTGTTGCGCAATCTGTAATATTCCCACATTGCTTCGGGGCCAATATCAGTCAGACGCATTTTGCGACGAACGCGAAAAATTCCGAAAAATTCCCGTTTCAGTGAGCTGAAACGTGCATATTCCCAATCTATGATGCCGGTTATTTTCATAGTTTTTGGGTTAACCAATATATTACTGCACATATCACCATGGGTCAAACCAATATCATGTGAATCGCCGGTTTTTGGGCGCAAATCGTCTAATTCGGGAAATTTAGAATTGAACATAGTGTATATAATTTGACCAAGTTCCGCCCCGATTTGTCGGCGATATTCATATACTTTCTTGAATGGCAAAGTCAGTAATACTTTGCCAGGGATAAATTTTGTTTCGTATACGGTGAAGATGCCAATTTGATGAATTTTTATGTTTGGAACCCGAACCGGCAAAACTGATCGAACCGCATCTGTTATACGTTTTTCATTGGTGAATTTGGTAACGGAATCGTCTGTTAGATGAAATTTGCGAATTTTATATATCGTGCCGTTTGGGGTAATAAAGACCAAACTGCCACCGCCCTTGGCAAGACGAAAATGTCGCCAATTTTGACGTGGAAACGCATGTCGTAATGCCACCAATTTGGCGTGATAATCAAATAATTTTTCGCGTCTGAACCATTCACGCCATGCGCGAACCGGTATAAAGCACGACAAGACATAAAGAATGTCAAAAAATGTACGCCACATATTTTATATACCTCGATACAAATATTATTGAAACCTATAAAAAAAACAAGTATTTTGTTATCATGTTCAAATCAGGTACTGTTGTAAAAGTTTTAATACCTAATGTTGTGAATTCTGGGTATGATTATCGTCTTACCGCGGATGCGGATTTGGGGACTTTCGTGCGTGTGACGGTTATGAATCGTCCGTATATCGGTGTTGTTTATGGTATCGGCGATAGTGGTTTGAACGCAGATAAAATCAAAAATGTTACAAAAATATTTCCATATAAATTGTCTGTTCCCGATTTGCAATGGATACAAAAAATGTCTGAATGGACGTTGATGGCACCGGGTGCGGTATTGCGTTTAATTATAAATGTGCCGGACGCGTTTGATGAACCACGTATGGAACAACTGTATGCGTATAATACGGAACATGCGGAAACAAAAATCACGGAATCCAGGCAGATGGTCATAGATGCATTTGATTTAAATGACAATGAACCAATGTCTGTATCAGACATACAAAATATTTCGCATGTTGGACCATCGGTTATCAAAACAATGATTTCACGTGGAATGTTGGTGCCAACATTGTCGCGTAAATTGGTTCAATCTTTTGCATATAACTATGCGGATGTTGGTAATATTCAATTAAATGCCGAACAACAAAGTGCTGCCGATAAAATAGGGGCCGATATCGCCAGTGGTGGTTTTTCAGTAAATCTGTTGGATGGTATCACGGGCAGTGGTAAAACCCAGGTTTACTTTGATGCCGCGTGGCGTGCATATAGTGCGGGCAAATCTGTATTGTTGTTGATGCCGGAAATCGCATTAACCGCGCAATTTATAAAACGTTTTGAATCGCGTTTTGGTATGCCACCGGTTGTGTGGCACAGCAATCTGACCGCGGCACGCCGTCGTGATATTTGGCGTGGTGTGTTGAACGGCGACATCAGAATGTTGGTTGGCACGCGCAGTGCATTATTCTTGCCGTGGCAAAATTTGGGGCTGATTGTGGTGGACGAAGAGCACGATTCTTCGTACAAGCAAGAAGATATGGGAAATTATCATGGTCGTGACATGGCGATTTTGCGTGCAAAATTATCTGGGTTCCCGGTTGTATTGGCCAGTGCCACACCATCCGAAGAAACAATGCATAATATTGAACTGGGGCGCTTTGGGCATTTGGTATTGCGGTCGCGTTATGGTGGCGCCGAATTGCCCCGTATAGAAACAATAGATTTGCGCGAATACAGACCAACAGAATATAGCATGAATTCTGCAACCGAAGATGTTCGGCCCGGTGCATTGTCGCAAAAACTGTGTGATGAAATTGCGTCCACGTTGGAAAAACATCAACAAGTTATGCTGTTTATAAATCGTCGTGGTTTTGCACCAATTGTTCAATGCAAAAAGTGTGGTTGGGTTGCAACATGTGATGATTGTTCGTGTGGAATGACGTATCATAAACGGTTGGGAAAATTACTTTGCCATGTATGTGGCCGTACAATGACATTACCTGAAAAATGTCCTGATTGCGGAAACGAAGTTTCTATGCGTGGGGCGGGGTTGGAAAAAATAGAAGAAGAGGTTCATGCAAAATTTCCAAATGCCAGGACTGCGTTGGTTTCCAGCGATACCATTATTTCACGTGGAACATTAGAACGCCTTGTTGCCAAAATGGAATCTGGGGAATTGGATATAATAATTGGAACACAAATTTTGGCCAAAGGGCATCATTTCCCGAATTTAACATTGGTTGGTGTTGTTGACAGCGATATGGGATTATTCGGAACTGATTTTCGTAGCGCAGAACATACGTTTCAACAGTTGTTCCAAGTCGCCGGTCGTGCCGGTCGCGGTAAAATTGCCGGTCGTGTTTTATTGCAAACTTACCAACCAGACCACCCAGTGATTAAGGCGATATGTGCCGGAAATCGTGATGAATTTTTACATAATGATATGGATGCACGACGTGCAGCGAAAATGCCACCATTTGGTCAGTTGATTGCTATTATCATAGAATCAAAAAAAGAATCAGTTCTAAAACAATTTTGTAACGATTTGGCCATGTGTGCCCCAAACGCAAATGGTGCAAAAATAATGGGACCTGTCATGGCACAGATGTACCAAGTTCGTGGCTGGTTCCGTATGCGGTTCTTGGTTGCGGGTGACGAACGTGCGGCGTTGCAACCAATTGTTAAATTATGGATGGCACGGGCGGTTGTCCCGTCAAATGTTCGGATAAAAATAGATGTGAATCCACAGAACTTTATGTAAAGAAACTATACAACCTCGGTCACGGCACGCAGTGAACCATCGCGCGATAATTGCACGACACGAATCTTTTTCTTCATTTCTTCTATCAATTCTGCGCGGTCGTATGCCGGTTGCGTGTGTAATATACGATCGGCAAATGCGGCATAGGCGGCTTCGGCACTTTCTGCATGAATTGTTGTATAAAAATGTTCGTGTCCGGTTCCCAACATTTCCCACATAACCGCCGCATTATCGGTTGATATTTCACCGCCAATTATAACATCGGGGGTCATACGAACAACCAAATCCAGCAACCGCGCATAGTTAAAATCGTTTGTTTGTTCGGTACGTGATAATACAAAATGAACGCGATTTTTTTGTGGAACGATAACTTCGCGTGCATCTTCAACGGTTATAACACGGCTGTTCTGGTCAATCAGTGTCAGCATGTGATTTAGAAAGGTCGTTTTCCCAGTGGCTGTGGCGCCACTGATTAAAATAGGACTGCCGTCATTTATGGCAGACATCAATCGGTCGTATGGGTCATCAGGACGATTCGTATCACGTGGTTTGATACGCATAAGTTGTTCGCCGTGTTTAAGGTGATAGTTTTCAAAAGATGTTTCGGCAACACCGCCACCGCGGATATTAAGTGCAACGCCGCCCGTCACATCACGTTCATCGTATTGAACGTTCGGCCCAGCAATCGCGCTGAAACGATGATTGCCTGGTAATGTTGCATATACCACGGGCATGCCATGTATCGGGTCAAATGGACGTTCGTATATGTTTGCGATGGTATGAATCAAATCAACCAGGTATTGTTTTGACAATACCGGTGCGTCATATGCAACCCATGGAACGCGTGCGCCATGCAGACGCATCCATACTTCACCTTCGTGATTTATGGCGATTTCTTCAACAAAAGACGGTCGGTAAAATTCCGACAGAGGTTTCAGTAAAGATTCCAATACAACATTTGTCATCAAAATCATTTTATCATAAATCGTCACTTGAATCAAAAGAGTTTATTTGATAAAATCATAAAAAAGAGAGAACGATATGAAAAAAATATTTTTACTTTTTTTGTGTTCAACGCTTGCATTTGCGGGCTGTTCAAACGATCAACCGTATAATACGGAAGATTTTGCAAACGGTGGTGAAGATGCGCCAATCTATAATGAACGCACCAGCACCTTTATGCAATCGGACAATCCTTTTGCAAATATAGATTCCTATCGGCCGAAAACCGATCTGGAAAAAGAGCAAATGAGCAAGCGTTGGTCAACATCACGTATGGAAACACGTTGGCAAGAATACAAGGGCGCAATGGTACGCGTTCAGATTTTATTAGGAAACAGTGATTTGCGCGAAATGCGTTTGCGCTTGATGCAAAATGCCGATGGTATGGATGTTGATGGTGATATTCGCAGTATCTTGGGCAAGGTCGCCGACTATGAAATGAAACGTGTTTGTGGCCGTAATGCCGACAGCATTGTTTTGGTTTATGATAACCCATCGTTTGAGGCCACACGGCCAACGCCTTTCTTTGACTATCGTATAGAAGCCGAAGGCGCAACAATGCGCGAATATGGGTTTAGATGCGTTTTTAACAACTAACAAAAAGGAAAAAGCAAATGAAAAAGATGTTTGGTGTTTTGGGTGTATGCGGTGCACTGTTCTGCGCCGGTTGTGATGCAAGTGATGTGACTGCACAAAATGGGGACACGGTTATAATTGATTTTGCCGGGTTCTTGAACGGTGTCCAATTTGAAGGTGGTACCGCAAGCGCATTTCCATTGGTATTGGGCAGTGGCCAATTCGTTCCGGGATTTGAAGATCAATTGATTGGTGCCAAAAAAGGTGAAGAACGTGATGTTAATATCACATTCCCAACACAATATGTTCCAGATTTGGCCGGCAAAGATGTTGTGTTCAAAGTCAAAGTTGTGGACATCAAAAAGAAATAATTATTTTGTATGATGATAAAACACCGGAATTTTTTCCGGTGTTTTTATTTGCTTTGTTGTTTTGCTTTTTTCAATTGTGCGACGGAAATCAAATTTTCATAATCTTGGTATGTGCGGCAGCTCATCAATTTATCTACAGATACACTAATTCCCATGTCATACATCAAAACAACCTGCAATTTATCAAAATTTATGGTTGGATTCAACGCGCCCCACACAGGATCCATTTCTTCACGCGAAATCCGTGTAGAAATAGATATTCCACGTTCAATCAGTTTGTTATGAATTGCATCACAAATGTTACGCAACCGTAACTGTTCGTTTTCTTGGTCTATGGAAATGCCTATACTTTCAAGATCGGCATATACTGTTTGCAGATTACGATATTTGATAGGATTGTCTGTTTTTATGCGTTGAGATAATTCATACATATTTGTATAACCTTGGACACTGCGCCCCATGGAAACCGCGCAATTTACCCTGTGTATGATGCCTGCAAAAATATCTTCACGTGTTATCATATTTATCTGACCTTTTTGCCGGGCTTCTTTATATGTTTTGCCGAATAATTTGTGGCGCAATTCCAAAATTTCTTCGCGTGTTGCTTTTAATTCAAATGGTTGTGGTTCTTGATATGTTTTATCAAACAATTTATATCGCAATTCTGGGGTTGCAGTCGTTTTTTTATAAATATACTTGTACAATCTGCTTAATTTAGTTCCGGAAATATCGTAATCAACGGTCACACCAAAAACCTTTTGTGTGCTTTGTCTGATATACGCCACATCTTGTATGGGAATTACCACATCGGACATACTTTGTCGTGTAACCGATGGGTCACCTTTGAATACAATTTTGTTAACTTTATTTTTTACTGCCAATGTGGTGACATATTTGTCAAATTCTGCAAAAGATTTTAGTTTTGAAATTGTTTTTACAGATGTCCATATTCCAAAATCTGATAATAAAATATCCGTGACTGTGTCAAAAGTCATTGATTTGTACAATGGTATCCACAAAGGTGTCATCCCAGCAAATTCTATCTCTGGGGGCAAGGCCTTGCCACAATTAATCAACGCCTCCATTGTTTGATTGGCTATGGAATAAACACCAATTTTGTGATTTGATTTGGGGCCAGTCGTTGTATCTTGGGCCTCGGTTGTTATCTCTATGGGGGCATTGAATGTTTTTTGCAACTGCTCTGTTAATAATTGATCAAAATTCACCTTGGTGCTAAGTTCTTTTTTCATTTGGGTGACACATTCAGTCGGAAAAATACGACGATTCATTATATCGCCCATGACTGTCAGAACAATACCATGCACCTGGTGACTGTTTAGCAAAAGTTTGTCATTTGAACCAGATGATTTGTTTTGCTTGGTTTGTTGCGGTTCTGTTTCGTCCGATTTTTTTGTCTGGGGCGTCACAGGCATTGTATTCAGAATTTCTTTTGTTAAATCTGATGAATTTTTAACATGTGTATAAATCAAATTGCATAAATCTTCGGCAGTATAATTTGATATATCTTGGGAAATGGAAATATTCAATCTAAATTTTTTGGCAATACCTTGTTTAATAAGAGCGATATCGTCATCACCAAATACGATTAAATCGGATATTTTATCGGTTGCATGAATGTTGTCTGCAAACGTACTGGCCAGTAATATATCTATGACTTTATCGACTATGAATTTTTTGATTATAAGTGTTTCGTTGGCCTGGTCCATGATATGTATTCCGTTGATGATTGGTTATTTGCTGCGACCTTGATGTGCTTTGGTCGCGACCGCATTAGCGGATTCAATATTCGTGTCTGTGGGGTCAAAACGACCACGTTTTTCAAGCCACCATTCCGCTACTGATGCCACATCATGAAGGGTATAGGTAGCATATATTTGAATGCCAAATGCACTTTCAATACTGTGTAATTGTTTTATTAAATTGGTGCTTGTTTTTCCATTGGTCCCAAACCATGCGTCCATTATATCGGCGTCATATAACAATTCTGCTACGGTTTTTTCTAAATCAACCCGCTGTTTTGTTGCACGTTTAAGTTTGGACATTATTGTTGCGTATATTTTGTAACGCGTCCACATGAATTTGGATTTCTGGACAGGTTGCAAAGATTGTGTATCTGTATCTGGCATATAAAAACTCCGTTAAATTCGGAAACATTATAAACAAAAAACAATAATTGTCAATAAATTATTCGTCTACAGCTACTATGAAAATGCCACGTTTATTGGCGGTTTTTATTACATTTGGCTTGTCCACGATAAAGCAAGTTTTTGTATTAACTATGATGCCTTTCAGGTTTGCGTCCGCCACAGCGTTTACCGTATCAACGCCGATTGCGGGGATATCAATACGCAGGTCTTGTCCGGGTTTTGTCATTTTGGCGAAAACGCCGCTAACTTTTTTATGATTATGTCGCATTTCAACAACACGTTCCAACATTTTGGCTGTGCCTTCGGCGGCCTCTACGGCGATGACCTGTTTATCAACAACCACAGACGCACCAATATCGGCGGCACCGATTGTATGCGAAACCTCTATGGCGCGGTCAATGTTTTTCTTGTCACCACGTGTAGGTTTGGTTTTTGTTAGAACCCCGGCGTGTTCAAATGTCAATTCTGGGGCCAAATCTTGGGCCGCAACAACTGTGTATCCTGATTTTTTAAGTGTTTTTATAAATGCAACCGCCATTGAATCATACCCCCGTTGATTTTTAAGTATTCTAAAAAGTGCAAAAAATGTCCATAGGTCAGGCCGCAAATCAGACAGGTTCGGATGTCCCAATGCGCCGACAAATGTCATTTTATTTATGCCACGACGCCGAAATTCGCGCAACGCCCGTCCACCGCCACCAAGGCGTACAACCATATCGGGCTTTAAACGTTTGTCATAGAAATTTTTAAGGCCGACCACAAAAACATCCCACCCGTTTTTACGTAACGCATCACGTGTATAAAACGGTAAATCCAACGCCCCCGCAACCAGTGCAATTTTTTTATTATTATCTTTTTTCATCTTAAGTTAATGTTAAGCATAAATCGCGCTGGAATCAAGTTCGTTTTTATGATAGAATCTTAACAAGTATAATCAGGTGGATTGCAAATGAAGAAAATATACAATGTTGCATTGGCATTTGTTTCTTGCGCAGTTGCGGGTACCGCAAATGCGGCAAGTGATGGCCAATTCAAATCTGAAATTCTAAAAGGGCTGAACAGCGTCAGAACCCAATATACCTATGTCCCGGAAACAACATATACTGCGACTGTTGTTGACACAACAACTTATGATGATGCCGGATATGGCGAATTGGGGCGCGAAGTGTTCTATGATATGCCAAGTGATGCGGATGATTCAGATTACGAATTGTTTATTCCGACATCAATGTATGTCCGGGTCGGTGGCGGAATAAATTTTGGTTTGGCAACCAAAAAGGCACGCGTTGCGGATGAAACATTTCAATCCAGGGGTTCATGGAATGCCACAATTGGTTTGGGATGGAATATGTCATCGTATGTGCGGACGGAAATTGCGTTCCAGGAATCTACATTTGAATTTAAAGATTTGTCAGATATGACCGCAAGTTATCATACATTGAACGGAATGCTGTATTTTGATTTCTTGCGTCGTTATGTGCAAAGTGGTGATATTACATACCGCCGCGTTTTTGTTCCGTTTATGGGGTTGGGCGCTGGATTAGGTGCGTATGATTTTGTGGGCGCGCACGGCGCCGGTGGTTTTGTCGTTGCGGCACCACGTGCAGAGTTGGGTATGAATTTTATGCTGAATGAAATGGTGGGAATAGATTTAGCGTACCAATATCAAATGTTCTTGGGACATGGTTTTGGTTGGAATACAAAACGCGCCGGCGTTGACGGTATCAGCAATATTATGGCAACAATAAGAGTAAATTTCTGATAAGGAATGCACAATGAAAAGATTTTTAATTTGTTTATTATGTTTAATGCCAATGGTCGCCCAGGCAAAGATTATATACCGTACCCAACAGACAGGTTCGGTACCAGGTGCCAAGGTCGTTGAAAGCAAAGATACATTCGCAGACAGACACAGGGTATATGTTGGGGCAATGTATGATTTTTCAATGTGGCAAAACTATGACGACGGTGAAAATGTCATACATGGGGCGAATGAATCTGGGTTTGATGGATTGATTGGTTTCCGCCTTAGTGATATATTCCGTTTAGAAGCCGACTATATGTATAACCGCGCGAAGTGGAGTTCTTTTTCCATGAATACGCATACGATATTTTTCAATGCAATTGTTGATGCGCGCGTGGACAGTTTATATCGTATGTTCTATAACCAGAAGTTGGTTCCATATGTCGGTGCGGGCGCCGGTTTAACGTTCTATGATGCCAAGGGGTTGGAATTTGGAAATGATGCGAATGCATCATTGGCGGCAATGGCTGGATTGGGTGTAGAATTGGGCGAACATTTTACGCTTGATTTTGGATATCGTTATGTTTATATGTTTAAACCAAGTGTTGATATGGCACCAAATCTGTCACCGTCGGCCCATCAGATTCGTTTAGGTGCCAGAATAAATTTCTAGGTAAAATGTATGAATAAATGTCCATGGTTTTCGGTTTGTGGTGGTTGCAGATATGATTTTTCCGCACCAAATTACCGTGATGACAAGAAAAAATTATTGGAAAAATGGGAAATACATAGTGAACCGTTTTGGACACCGATTGGCATGCGCAGGCGTGCTGATTTTTGCTTTGCGGACGGTGTGTTTGGATTCTTTGAACGTGGAACAAAAAATATAGTTCCAATAAAAAAATGTATGAATTTGGCACCGCAAATAAATGATATGTTGCCAAAGATATCGGCGTTGCCGTGGAATGGGGCTGGTTCTGCATTGGTAACGTTGTGTGATAACGGTATAGATTTGGCAATAACATCAAATGTTCCTTACTTTTCACGTGATTTCAAGGAAGCGGCGGAAAAGTTAGATTTAGTGCGTGTATCTTGGAATGGAACAATCGTTTTTCAACGGCGCATCCCACAAATAAAGTTTGGTGAATTTACAGTTGATTATCCAGTTGGTGCGTTCTTGCAACCAACGGTGGCAAGTGAAACAGCAATGCGTGATTTTGTGTTGAAACACGCACAAGGTGCGCGCAAGACAGCTGATTTGTTTTGTGGCATAGGTAATTTTACATTTGCGCTGAATGCCGATGGTTTTGATATCGTTGGACCTTTTAATCAACGTGATTTGTTCAAGAAACCATTGACGGCGAAAATGCTGAACAAATACGATTTGGTGGTAATGGATCCGCCACGTGCCGGTGCGTTGGCCCAGGTAACAGAATTGGCGTCATCAACTGTGCCGCGGATAATATATATTTCGTGTAATCCGGCCACATTACGGCGTGATGCGGCGATTCTGGTGCGGGCAGGGTATAAAATGACGGATATTGCCGCATTTGATCAATTTGTCGGCACAGAACACTGGGAATTAGGTGCTGTTTTTCAGAAATAAAAAATTGTAATTACCGTTTCGCGCGTTGCGCAATAATTTGTTGCATCATAGATTCGGGATTTCCTTGTTGAAACGAACCTATGTGATATGCCGAAAATTCTGTTGGGTGTGCTTTATAAACCATGTCCATTTCTTTTGTTTGTAATGGGCTATATGTTTTCGTAATTGGTGACATAGTTTCCCAATCCCATTTATCTTCGTGTTGGGTATCGAGCATAGAGAAGGGTAATTCAATGTGTTCTTTGGCTTTTTGTGCGCCAAGCATACCTAAATCTGGAACTTGCCTATCTATTTCATGAGATTGTTCATGGACAACTGTTTCTAGTACATCATTGATTGTTAGGGGGGCATTCAGTGGTTTGTTATTATATTGTCGAAGTGCGTTTGCAACAATGCCAGATTCTGGGTCTTCAAAAACAACAGGTTTATACCCTTTTACATGTGTTATTTGGTCCAATCTTGCATGCAGTGCACGTAGAAATTCCTGCTTGTCCGCTATGGACAAATTAGAAAAATTTTGCGCCTGGGAAAATAACGTATCATCATTTGCAATTATGTCGATTAATTCTTGTCTGCGTGTTCGTGCAATTGTGTCAGCGACTTCTTTGGAAATAGACGCGTCAATCAGTTTGCTTTTTTCGTAATCTCTGGCAACTTTGTATCCCTGGATTAAATTTTCCAATAGTTGTTCTTTTTGGTAAATTGCCAATTCTTCTGGTGAATAATCAGGCTCACGCGGGGAACTGGTTCTGTCACGAAGATCATTTCGTTGTCCCGCCAAATCCTGTAATTCCGGTCCGTCCCAATCGTCGTATGTGGGACGCCTTCCCAACCTTGCTGCTGCAACTTGTTCTATTTTATCTAACTCTTTATATAGTGGAGACTGTCTTTTTAGTTGAATATCATGAAAAAACGTAAATAGCCTGCGTCGTTCTTGTTCTAGTGGAACGATTTCAGTGGCATATGCTGCATCAATGGCTTTCAATTTTCTGGATAATTCTGGGTCGTATGTTGAATAAGGGGCAGAATTATATACGGTGTTTGTGTTAAAGCCGCCCCGTATGTCATCGTTTTTGGTTAGAGGCTTTACTATATCTGGTTTTAAGCCGGCCAACAATGTGGCAATTTGTTCGTCGATTTCTGCCTCGGTCGTCCGTAGTATGTCGTCACGTTTTGTTTGAACCTTTACTGTATCTGGTTCAAAATCGGCCCATGCGGCAACTTGTTCATCAAATTCCGCCTCGGTAGTAAACATTTTTCTGAAATCATCAAAACTTTGATTTTGGGGAGCATATTTTTTATATGCGGCGCGTAATTTGTCTTCGGGTATAGCCGACTGGACGGGAGCATCCGCTTTCTCGCGCAATTTTTTCAATGCGTGTTTAAAAATATCTAATTTCATTGCGCCCATTAATTTTCCCCACCTTAGAGAATATAATTATATCATATTTTTACCATAGTACCAAAAAAAAGTACCGCCGTTTCCGGCGGTGTTTTCGAATGACCTGAAAGGAAGGAAAGGAGAAAAAGAAATGGTCATTCTACTAAACTTATGTCGGGGTCCAGAGTCCAGAGGAGAGAGAATGTAGGAGGGAGTCTGGAATCTCTGGGCCCCACGAACATTTAAGTGTTCGGTCAAAGATTGTTGCCTCTTTGACGAATCGAAATATAATACAACAAAATACATTTGTCAAGTGTTTTTGTCAAAATAATTTTTTAGTCAAATTAAATGCCCCGATTTTCCTAGGAAAACCTGCTTGTTGCCGTTTTTATGGGGTTGGCATAAAATATGTCTTGTAATAGAGAAAATGGGGGAAATTTGATGACACATGATGATGTTTGGCGCGCGATAGAACGATTCGCAATGGAACATGGAAAGTCGTGTTCGGGATTGGCACGGTGCAGCGGTTTAGACCCCACAACATTTAACCGCAGCAAGCGTTGGACCAAAGAAGGCCAACCGCGGTGGCCGTCAACCAACAGTATTTCTAAAATATTGGCGTCCACAGGGGCTTCTATCCAGGAATTTACCAAATTCATAGATAACAAGAACAACGAGCCCCCAAACAGATAATTTATATATTTATTATTGCCGGCGGTATGTGATGCCGGCATTTTTTTATTGGACAGGTGCTATCTAATAGATTATTCTTGAAATATGCTGTCGGGAATACGTGTTTTTTCATCTGATGATTGTTGGATGCATATTGTGTCCGACTTGAATGCAACGTTGGTGGATGATGTAAGGTTTGCTGATGTAAACCTGGATTCGTTGAATCTGCGCCTGCCGATTTCGCCAATTGAATTGAAAATGGCGATAATTGCTGCATCAGATGGTGACAATATTATAAAACAGGTTTTCGGAAAACACGTTGAATTGTCGCCACTGCAAACACAAATTGTGACCAAACTTTATCAAAGTGGTGGTATGACCACCGAAGAATTGAAAATATCACTTGGGTATGCAGAAACGGCAAAAACCCACACCGTAGAAACGGCTGTTTACAGTTTGAGAAAATTGTTCGGACATGATTTTATAATTAACGATAACGGAATATTCAGAATTGGCGGGTTATAAAGTACTATCTTTTGATAAAATATCCAGTACGCAAACATATGCGCACGATATGATTGCAAACGGTAAAGCATCAGATCATATGGTTATCGTTGCGGCGGCTCAATTCGCAGGTCGTGGGCGATACAGACGTAAATGGGTGTCGCATCATGGAAATGTATATGCCAGTTTTATTTTTAATTCGCCAGAACGAGATCCGCGTCTGTCTTATGCTATTGCGGTGGCGGTGGCAGAAACGATAATATCATATGGTATATCACCACAGATAAAATGGCCAAACGATATTCTTATTAATAATGCAAAAATATCTGGGGTGCTGATTGAATATGCCGGGCAATATGTTATTGTCGGAATCGGAATAAATGTTCACACGAATCCGACTGTTCCAGAATATAAAACAACACGTTTAGATGAATATGTAAATGTTGATTTAACAGATGTGATATCGCGTCTTGCCAAAAACATAGACAGGTTTATGAAATCTGATTTTGATTCGGTGCGTCGACGTTGGATGGAACTTGCCGCCGGGTTAAACAAGCTTGTAAAGTATCGTGGTGAAATGGTTGAACTTATCGGCGTTAATGATAATGGTGCGTTGGTCGTTCGGTGTGGTCCCGAATATTTATTGGTTCATGGTGATGAAATTTTAATGTGATGTATGCCCCGGAAAACATGGTTTTTTTATAAATGTCTTGACTTTTGGGGCGTTTTGTGATACAATATAATACATCAAAAGGAAGAGTTGTGTTCACACGTTTGTGTGAATTTTTTTATGCCGCACGTCATGTGCGGTTTTTTCTTTGCCCAAATAAGGAAAAAATAATGCAGATGGAAATACCAGAAACGCAAAACGAAACAATTTGTTTGGCGTATAACGTCGCGCGAATCGTTTATGCCGAAACATTGGCTGTGTCATTACGCGTTGTGGAAGCATTAACTTCTATGATTTTTAATGCGGCGCACAAAGATATTCACAATATTGCAAAAATATTACGCGATAAAAATATTTTTGAATCATTGAATAACGAATCGGTGCGTCATAAATATTTATTTGTTGATGTGTCCAAACATGATTTCCAAATGTGTTTGCGTGTCGCAATGCGAATGTTGCACGGCAACTTAGGTGATTCTTGTAATCACGCAACAATGTTTCATCGCGATGAATTATTACCAGATTGGGCGGTTGCGCGCGGATATGTCGCCGACATAGACGGCATATTATTTTACGCATAAATGTACAAGGTGATATATGAGCAGTTTTATTCATGGTGGATTCTTGGCGAATCGCAAGACACAAATAATGACATGTGTTGGAATACTGTCCGCATTGTGTACATATTTGGTTGGCGATTCGGATATATACGCCACAATCCAAGCAATCATTGCGGTGTGCGGAGTTTACCTGTGGCATAAATCAAATAATAACAAAGGAAAATAAAATGGAAAATATACCTGAAAAGTTTCTGAACAAAGATGGAACATTAAACAGTGATGCGTTGATAAAATCATATTCAGAATTAGAAAAGAAAATGGGAAATATGATTTCTGTGCCAGATGAAAAATCTGACGAAGCAGCGCAAACCCGCTTTCGCCGGGCGATTGGCGTTCCCGACAGTGCAGACGATTATCCGCATAATGAATTGTTTGATAATGAAAATGTGCGACAAGAATTTTATAAAATTGGTTTAACAGGTGCCCAAGTTGAAAAAATTTACAACATTGCAGAAGAATTTTTATCACCGATTGTTTCTGAAATAATTTCTGTGCAACAAGAATCAAATGCGATTTCAGAATTGAAAAAATTTTTTGGTTCTGATGAAAAAATGCGTGATGCATTTATCGCAATAAAATCATTCGGAGAAAAGTTTTTACCAGCCGATGCATTTAATGAACTGTGCGCTACACCCCAGGGAATACAAGGCATATACAAGATGATGCAATCCATGGAACCAAGTGTTGAAACAAATGTTTCGGATGTACAAAATTTAACAGATACAGATTTAAGAAATATGATGCGTGATCCAAAATATTGGCGTGATCATGATGAAGAATACATACGAAAAATAGAAAACGGATTTAAAAAATTATATTCATGATGAATATTTTTTATAAAAATTTTACTTTTCTGCTTTACTAATTTTTTTCTTTCGTATAAAATAAAATCAAGAACAAAAAAAATTTGTTCTATCCAAAAACAAATACGAAAGGAGAGAAGAATGGCATTCACATTCTTGAAACCAGCTGCAAAGAAACCAGCTGCAAAAAAACCAGCTGCTAAAAAGCCAGCTGCAAAGAAACCAGCTGTTAAAAAGCCAGCTGCAAAGAAACCAGCTGCTAAAAAGCCAGCAGTAAAGAAAGTTGCGGCCAAAAAACCAGTCGCAAAGAAAGTTGTTGCAAAGAAACCAGCTGCAAAAAAACCAGCTGCAAAGAAAGTTGCAGCAAAAAAACCGGTTGCAAAAAAAGTTGCAGCAAAAAAGCCGGTTGCTAAAAAAGCTTGCGCAAAAAAATGTGCAAAGAAAAAATAATATTGCATGATATTATGAAATGCCCGTAAAATCGGGCATTTTTTTTGTAAAAATTTTCAGTCAGATGAGTATATCTGACTGAATTTTTTTATTCAACGGATAATCCATTTTTTGATGGACCCAATTTGATTTGTTGTTGGCGTCATACGACATAACCAAAAATAAATTATTTTGTCGGCAAATTTTTTGCCTTGGTTTAATCATTTTAACAAAAGGAAAGATAATGTCTGTTTCCATAGATCAAGTTTTTATTAAACAATTTGAAGCAGATGTCCATTTGGCATATCAGCAAATGGGAACCAAACTGCGTTCTACGATTCGCAGTAAATCTGGGGTTGTGGGTACATCTACAACATTTCAAAAAATTGGTAAAGGCACGGCCAGCACAAAATCACGTCATGGTATTGTTCCAGTTATGAATCTGAATCATGCGCCGGTTGAATGCACCTTGCAAGATTATTATGCGGGCGATTGGGTTGATGCATTGGATGAATTAAAAACCAATATAGATGAACGCCGTGTTGTCGCATCCGCGGGAGCATATGCATTGGGACGCAAAACAGATGAATTAATTGTGTCCGCTATGAATACTGCAACGGCGTATGTTGGTGATTATTCTACAGGTCTTACCAAAACATTGATTTTAAGCGCATTGGAAAAGTTAAACGAAAAAGATGTTCCAGATGATGGTCGTAGATTCGGTGTTGTCGGTGTAAAACAATGGAATGAATTGTTGGGTATCACAGAATTTTCTTCGGCAGATTATGTCGGTGAAAATTTGCCATTTATCAATGGGGCCGAAGCAAGAAAATGGCTTGGCATCACATGGGTTATGTATAACGATTTGCCATTGTCATCGTCAACACATCGTGATTGCTTTATCTATCACGCATCCAGCATCGGTCATGCATGTGGTCAAGAAGTCAAAACAGATATCACATGGCATGGTGAACGTGCCGCGCACTTTATCAGCAACAGCATGTCTCAAGGTGCCGTACTGATAGATGGTGATGGTATTGTGCGTGTTAAATGTGGCGAATAAAATAAAAGGGGGTAAGCAATGGCTTTTCAGAACAAAAACTTATCAGTAATTGCATATGCAAATGGTTTTACATTATGGCACTATGCGGCAAATGAAACCTTGGCAACAATAACCGCCAGTGGTTATTTCAATATTGTTAAAACACTGATGAATACTGGGGATGTTATTATCATCAATGGTTCGGATAAAACGTCCATCAAGAAAATAGCAGTTGGCGATAGTGCAGTTACCACCGCCGCATTAGATTAATTGTTAGATTGGGCCGGATTTTCCGGCCCGCATTTTAATTTTAATAAATAGGAATAAAAAATGCTGACGAAAATAGATTTATGTTCAATGGCATTGTTAAAACTTGGCGAGAAACCAATCCAATCTTTATCAGAAGATACGGCGGTCGCAAAATTGGGACGGACATTCATAGATGTTGTCATAGATGAGCTGTTGGCCATGCATCCATGGCGTTTCGCGTGTCAGTCATATGATTTAAATGCGAATACAGATGGAACATTTGATATACCAACAGATGTGTTGCGAATCGTCAAGGTCAATGGCCAGATTATGCAAAATAAAATCATTTCACAAAACGACAAAACAACGATAAACGCCATTGTTCGTGTTCCACCAGAAAATTTTCCAAGTTATTTCGTAGCGGTTGTTGCAACCAGGTTGGCAATGGAATTTTGTATGCCGATTACTTCAGATCAAACGTTGTTTCGGACTTTGGTGGCATTATATGAAACAGAATTGCAAAATGCGAAGTTTATAGACAGCACAACATCCATCAATCCACGGATAGAAAATTTTTCTTTGATAGATGTTAGATTCTAAAGGCATATGGGGGAAATTATGGGAAATTTTATTAAAACGCAAACATCGTTTGCCAATGGCGAAGTATCGCCAAATTTTTTTGCAAACTCCGATATACATGGTCTTGCCTATATGGAAAATATGGATGTTATACCCGGTGGTGGTATAGCGCGGCGTGCGGGGTTAAAATCTGTGGCAACCCTGCAATCCCAGGCAAGATTGGTTTCTTTTTCTGTATCAGAAAATGAGAATTATATTCTTGCCATTACAAATAACAGTATGCGCATATTTGCGAATGACCAATTGGTTCAAGATATTGTTGTGCCGTGGGCGGCATCTGATTTGCACCTGTTACAATATGCGCAACGATTTGGAACGATGATTTTTGTGCATCCGGATTACAAACCGCAAACGTTATTGCGCGAAAATGGAATATTCAAACTTAAAGAGTTTGTGTTTTCTTATAACAATGCATCAGATAATATAAACATGCCATTTATGCGTTTTGAAGATTCAGAAAATATAACGATTGATCTTGAAGCTGTGGCAGATGGCGTAAAATTGACCACTAATCATAACTTTTGGACAGCGGATAATGTTTATGGGCACCTGTCCATGTTGGGAAAAACATTTTTGATTATCCGTTATATAGATGAAAAAAATGTGATTGCAACATGTAATGGGGTATTCACATATCCAAATGCACCATTAAGTGATTGGGCCGAGGCCGTATTCAGTTATCGTCGTGGTTGGCCAACCAGTATCACATTTCACCAGAATCGTTTGGTTTTTGGCGGTTCTAAATCATGGCCGGGCGGCGTATGGATGTCATGTGTGGGCCAACATATGAACTTTGATACAGGAACAGGGTTAGATGATGAGGCAATATTTTTCACATTGCTGTCTGGACGCCGTCAACATATATGTACACTAATCAGCAGTGATAATTTACAAATCCTTACATCCGAAGGTGAATGGGCTGTATCAAATAAACCACTGACACCGGAATCTGTTGATGTCAAAATGCATACATCTGTGGGCAGTCCCGCGGACATATATTTGCCGCCACAATCCATAGAAGGTAAAACTATCTTTATATCAAAAAATAAAAAAGATATTCGTGAATTGGCATTGGATGATTTTGGTCAGAATTATAATGCAAATTGTCTGAGTACGATGTCGGCGCATTTAATAAATTTGCCAATAGATATTGCATATAATAAAAATGATAAACGTTTGTTTGTTGTTATGAACGATGGAGATATGGCGGTATTAAATCACGATGAATCCGTCGGAATATCAGCGTGGGGGCGTTATACCACAAACGGTAAATTTTATTCTGTGGCGGTGTGTAATGGACGTACATTTGTTGTGACCAAACGAAATGATAGTTTCTATCTTGAACGATTTGACAATTCAGAAATGGTTGATGCAACAAATAAAAAATATACGGTGCGAGCAATTGGTATGCCTATTATGTCGTCGGGGCATAATGTGCGAAAAATGCAAATCAGAAAAATCGTTGCCAGATTGCACAATTCCAAAACGTTATTCATAAACAATTGGCGTGCAGAATTACCAACAGAAATATACGCAGACGGTGCAATTGGATATTCGGGTGATGTATCACTGAATACCGTCGGTACATGCCGACCGATTGTTGATGCCCCGTGGGAAATATCAACAACCGATGCAATGCCGATGACGGTTCTTGGGGTAACCATTTACGGCAGATATCAAATATAAAAACCAAAGGAGGTAAAATATGGGACAGATTGTTTCAGATGTATCAAATATATTGGAATATCAAAATGACAAAAAGAACGCGGCCAAGACCAAAAAGCAAATTTTGGCCGATATCGCAAAAGATGATCAGGAAAAACAAAACTTGGTTAACAAAGTTCTTGCAAAGCAACGTGCAAAATATGGTGCATCGGGCATGGCAACCAAAGGTCAAACCGAAGATGCGGTATTGGCGCGTATGAAACAAGAAACCGAACAACCGTATGATTCTAAAAAAGCGGCAAATATTAAAAAATTGAAAAATACCAAAACAACAAAAAAGAATCTGTTGCTAACCATGCTTGCACGATTGGACAAATTGGTCGGATAATGCAATGAGTGTATATAATCAGTTCCTGGATTCGTGGAATTCGGTTATCGGTTTCACCGCTCCAGAACATCACCACCAAATGACAGATTTCTTGGTGGGTGTCATGAACGGTGGTTCGCATCATGGATTGTTGATGGCATTCCGGCATTCTGGAAAATCAACAATAGTCGGAATTTTTGCCGCATGCACATTATTTTTGCATCCAGAAACACGCATTTTGATATTATCTGCGGAAACTCATTTGGCCACGCGCATGGTGATGCATATTCGTAATATTTTGGAAAATCATCCGTGGTGCAGTGATTTGATTCCGAAAAACAAACGTGAATGGGCCGAAAACAAAATAACAATCAACAGGCCTGTTGGAATTCGTGAACCATCAGTGGTATGTCAAGGTGTATACGGAAACATAACTGGTATGCGCGCAGATTTAATAATATGTGACGATGTAGAGGTCCCGAATACATGCAACACGATGCGAAAACGTTCTGGGTTGCGGGATAAATTGCGTGAATTAGATTTTATACTGTCACCAAACGGAACGATGATTTACATCGGAACGCCACACACATTGGATACGATATACAGAACCGCTTAATCTTGTTCGGAATCAGATGATGCAGGTAAAGAACTGGTCAACGCATGCAGACGACGTAATAACTTTGTGCCTTCTTCGCCGAACATTGGCAAATATGTTTCATATTCGGGCATATCAACCTGAAGTTGTGCACGTAAACGGTCGTTTATTGGTTTATCTACTACCTCGTTGGCATTCAGCCAGATTTTGTACGCATTCCACATACGTGCAATTTGGGTGAATTTATCAAACAAATCTGTGTCATTGGCCAATATTGCCTGTACAGACATGACCCAATCTTTACCAAAACTACGAATCACAGGTGTGGCAACAAATTTTTCAAGACCTTGCTGGTCAGGGGTAAAATCATTAATGGCTGTTATCAATTCGCGCAAATCATGTTCCGAAATTTCTGTGTGCAAAGATTTTTCGGCGAATGCACCACCATATGGCAATAATTCGCGTGCAATAGAATCGACGGGTGTCTTGCCACTGCGTAAATTATTTATATGTTCAACCAGAAACTTACCTGTGGGCAACGCGGCAAGTTCATCAAGAATTTCATCCGTTGATTCAGCAATAAAGATCTTGTTTAACGCCACCCAACCACCTTCTATGACATGTGCTTGGCGGTACAAGTTTAACAATCTTTGTGCGATAACGCTTGCCTTGGCTTTCATCTCGTTTAATCCCCCTTGCTTAAACAGGTTTATTCAGACAAAACCATTATAACCTTGTGCATTGTCTGGGCGGTAATTTTTTCATCGGGCGAAACCATTTGACCATATATTTTGCCCTTGGAATCTTTACGAACAACCGCGATATTGGCCTGGATTGCATCATCTGGTTTCAATGCTTTGAAATCTGTATCAATAAACACCGCCAAATCACCGACCGTTGCATTGATTTTAGAATCGGCAAACACGTATGATTTTTCCGGGATAAAACCGCCAAGACGTTTAGAATTCGGAACAATCGCATAAACACCTTTGCGGCCTTCAAGATTTGCCGGGGCATTAATCATCGTTTTGTCAGATTTTTTGAACGTAATATTTTTACCTTCGGCGCGTCCGAACACCGGAACCAATTTACGACGGGCGTTTTCATATAATTTGGCACTGTATAAATGTGCCTGGGAATCACCGAAATCTGCGGTTGAATCACCGGGTGACAACACGGCTTTGACCCGTTCTTTGACCTTGTTCATTTGTTTGGTCAATTCACCGTTTTTGTATAATTCGGCAATTTTATCAAACATGCTTTCAACCGAGTGAGCAAAAGAACGCGCAAGTGGTTCAATTTCATTTTGATAAACTTCGCGTTGGCCGACCTCTATTTTATGGTACACAGACAAAGTCATGCCGGCATCTTTTGCCGCCTGGGCAATTGTTTTTCCAGATTGTTGGCGAATTTTACGCAGACCGCTGCCGAATAATTTCAGACCGCTGTCTTCATTATCACTCATACGGCGGGTGATTTCATCCTGCCATTTTGATGCGACTTCGTCGGTATCCTTGATGAATATGTCTGAAAGTTTGCACCCAAGTATGTTGCAAATATTCAATAACTGTTTTTGATTTAGGCGACGGACACCCTTTTCAATCTTGGAAACAGCCGACAACGACAAACCAGAACGACGGGCCAGTTCGGTCATTTTCATCCCTGCACCAAGGCGGATGTTACGAATATTATTTGGAAATATGATTTCTTCTTGGGCCATTTAAAACTCCTTGTATAAAATCTTGACAAAATGATAGTCAATTTTTAGAAACATGGCAAGAAAATAATTATGCGAAATTACAAATCAATATCATCTGGTATCGCATCAATGTCTATGGGGGTTGGTGCGCCAGATGATTCATCTGATTCTGGGATTGGCGTATCCACAAATTCAGGAACATGATTCGGCATATCGTCCAGATTATCAAATAAACTGAATTCCGCCAAGAATGCCAAATGAATCGTGTCGGTGCGACCGTGACGGTTCTTGCCGATAATAAGGTCTGCCTTACCTTTTGCTTTTTCATAGCGCATTTGCCATGAATTTACAGATTTTTCATTGGGTGTATTGGAAATTCTGTGCGATGGGTCACGGTTTTGCAGATAATATTCTTCACGGTATGTAAACAGTACGATGTCAGCATCTTGTTCAATGGACCCCGAATCACGCAAGTCCGCCAATTGTGGACGTTTATCATCGCGTGATTCAACACTGCGTGACAATTGAGATAACGCAATCACAGGCACATTTAATTCTTTGGCCAGCATTTTTAACCCACGTGTAATTTCAGATAATTCTTGAACACGATTGTCTTTGTTTTTACCGCCCGGCGAGGTAATAAGTTGCAAATAGTCAATCACAATCAGCGCCAAACCATTATATTTGCGGGCCAACCTGCGTGCACGTGTGCGAATCATCGGCACAGACATCCCCGGCGTGTCGTCAATAAACAATGGAATACGACTGATTGCATCAGAAAATTGGGTCAGTTTCAGAAAATCTTCATCGGTCAAAGATTTGCCTTCGCGCATCGCGGATGCCGGAATACGCGATTGTGACGATAAAACACGTGCCGCCAATTCGGATGCGCCCATTTCCAAACTAAAAAATGCAACGGCACCTGTATATTGTGGATTGGCGCGTCCAGAATATATGGCGTTCGCCGCATTAAATGCGATATTCATTGCCAATGCGGTTTTACCCATACCTGGACGGCCGGCAATGATAATTAAGTTGGATTTATGCATACCACTGATTGCATGATCCAAATCGGTCAGACCTGTTGTCAACCCAGATAAATTACCGTCGGCCTTGTACGCGATTTCGGTTTCCGTCAGTGCCTCTTTTAATGCATTTGCAATTGGAACAACATCGCGTCCGGTTTCGCCGGTTGTCGCCAAATTAAACAGTTTTTGTTCGGCTTTTTCTATTTGTGCCGATACCGGATTGTCCAAATCTTCTACAAATGCGTCATCAGTAATGGATTGCCCCAGATTTATCAAATCGCGACGCAGGGCATTATCATGGACGATTCGCGCATATTGTTCAACGTTTACAACGGTCGCACTGGCCCCGGCCAATTGGGTCAAGTAATCAACACCGCCCACAGATTCCAATACACCTTGTTGGTCCAAATAATTCTTGATAGTGATTATATCAAACTGGGCCCCGGTTGCGAACAAGCGCATCGCCAGTTTATATATTTCTTGATGGGCGGGGTGCGAAAAATCTTCGGGTCGCAAGAAATCAGAAATCTTTTCTAATGCGCGGTTGCTGACCAATACCGCCGCCAAAACGGCCTGTTCGGCTTCTATATTCGTTGGTAAAGTTTTGGGAGTGAAGTCCATGTCTGACATAGTATATGAAAAAAATGTTTTTTCAACACCTTTTTTGGCTGGGTATGATGAATTGAAAATACCAATAATTGACAATACCGGAAATCCAGTTTGGCCGGCGGTTTTCCCAATTGACAAGATAAATAAAATCAAAGAAACCGTTGGTGAACGGCATTTTTTGGCCCAAATGATGTTGGAATATGTGCCAGATGGACGGGTCAGATTGGACCCCGGAACCATTAAAATGTATGACAATGATTTTGATGGTCGTTCATGCAAAATTGGTGATAATCAAATTACCGGGGTCGGTGTTTATTGGGACCCGTCCAGTGGACGTAAAAATGCCGATAACAGTGTATGTGTTTTGGTGTATCGTGACGATAAAAATAAAAGGGTCTTTATTCACGATATTTTGTATATGGTTGTACCAGATGCGGTTGAATACCCGCTGTCTTATCAATGTGATTTGGTATTGGATTTTGTGCGGCGGCACCGTGTGCCCAGTATTTCCATAGAAACAAATGGTATCGGTGGGGCGTTGCCCGAAATAATGCGAACAATTATTTCCCGCGAAAATCGTGGAATACAAATCCGCCCTGTAAATAACAGTCGGAATAAACAAAATCGTATTTTAGATGCGATTGAACCATTATTAAATACAGGGCGTCTGTATGCGCATCGGCGAATAACCCAGACCCCAATAATATCAGAAATGTTGGCCTGGACGCCATTTGGTGGTGGTGAACACGATGACGGATTGGATGCAATTGCAGGTGCGATTGCAATGCAACCAATTGCGATACATCCAATTGGTCAAAATGTTTTTACTGCAAATACAAACTTTAATGTTTAACAAAAAAAACAAAGGAATAAAAATGAAATACGATTTACAAAAAATGTATTCACGTGCAATTGCAATGCGTGAACCATGGATTACCCGTTGGGCCGATGCGCGCAAATATACAATGCCGACCACAAACGAAGATTCGGCGATGCTGTTTGATGCAACGGCTGCAGATGCCGCAGATAATTTGGCGGCGTGTATATATTCACTATTAACACCGCCGGAATCATTGTGGTTAACCCTGGTTCCCGAAGGCCCCGATTCCCCAGATGCGTCTGTGGCAACGGCTGCACTGCGCGCAAATCTGAACGATTCTAATTTTTATACGACGGTTCATCAGTGCTATATGGATTTAGTGACATTGGGAACCGCGTGTTTGTTCATGGCCGAAAGTCCGATTGGGACATCCAGTGCATTTTCATTTACGGCGATTCCAATGTCAGATATCGCCATTTTACCGAATGCAGTATTTCATACGGCATCTGTTTCAATTGCGGATGTTATGGCGCGTTATCCAGAATGGACACCAACACATGAAATCGCCGACAAATTAAAGAAAGATAATGATTTTTCTGTGCGTTTGGTGCAATCGTTGATTGGTACAGATTTTACTGCATGGTTGGATGTCGGGGGCGATATAGAAAACAATATAGTATCGCGTGGAACATTTGAAACAAATCCATATTTAATTTTTAGGTGGTCGGTAACATCTGGGGAACAATATGGGGTCGGCCCAATATTGCGTGCATTGCCCGATATTAAGACAGCAAACAAGGTCGTTGAATTGGTGTTGAAAAACGCGACCATCGCCGTCAGTGGTATATGGCAGGCCGATGATGACGGGGTTATAAACCTGAATAATATAAATTTAACCCCAGGCGCAATAATCCCCAAGGCCGTAGGCAGTACAGGTTTAACCCCACTGGCAACGGGTGCAAATTTTGACGTATCACAAATAATATTGAAAGATTTGCGTGACCGCATACGGCACACATTACTTGCAGACCGATTGGGATTATTGTCTGATAAAGAAATGACTGCCACAGAAATTCTTGCACGCAATGCAGATATGTTGCGTATTTTAGGGGCAACGTACGGGCGTTTGTTGCATGAATTTATACGACCATTGTGTGACCGTGGATTGCAGATATTATCACGTCGTGGCGTCATAGATAAAGTATCACTGCACAGTGATGCAGAATTGAAATATATTGCACCGATTGCGCAAATGGTGGCAGAGAATAATACTCTGATTTAACGAGGATAAAAATGCGAGATATAGAATTGGCATATGCCAAAACTTTTTCTGGGGAATCGGGTGCGATGGTAATATCGCACCTGCGCAAAATAACCATAGAACGTGTGTTGGGACCAAATGCCACCGATGCGGAATTACGCGCAACTGAAGGCGCACGTGCATTGGTTCACCAAATAGAAAGTTTAATATTACGGGGGCGCGAAAATGCAAAAACATAATGGAATTGCGGGAATCATTGACACATTACGCAACGGGTGGTTTTTAATAGCGTTTATCGCAGGACTGATTTATTGGGTGGCACGTCAAGATAATGCGTTGGTGGAACTGGACAGGTTGACCGTTCGTATGACGACTTTGGAAAATCGCACAACAGTACTGGAAACAGGAATAGGGCAACTGCAATTAAAGATAGATGGAATAAAGGAAGATTTAACCCTGATTAAAACGGCCGTTATTAAATAATTTATTGATATTTATTTCTTCGTTTGTCCCCAAAATTCCCATTGACACATAGTTGCGATTTCCTTCAAAATGTTATTGAGCAACGGAAAGGATACCCCATGAGAAAATACCTTGTTTTAACATCTATATTTGCATTGTCTGCGTGTGGCGGCGGCGGTGGGTCCGGTGATTTCGGCGGACACGCGGCACACCCGACAACACCGGGCAATCCACCAATTCATATGCAGGGGTTTAGTGGCGGACAAACAGTACACGCAAATAATGCGACACTTACCAACATGTCTTCGTATACCGTAGATTATGGAACAGATGAAGACACAACCAAACAGGCAATGATTGACTATGTTAATACACATCTAGGCAACAGTCGTGGCATTTCCCAAGACCGTTCTGCAACACGTTCTTCATCCATGCGTGCACGTGACGGTGAGGTAGATGCAGAAGAATTTGCCCGTGCTGATGCGGCGATTACCGAAATGAAACAGGTGCTGTATGACATGGTTGGAAAGCCGAATAATGCCGCATTAAGAACGTATGTCACACGGTACAGATATGCCGTGGTTAACGCATTAAAAATGCAAGATGTTGACGTCACAAACGAAACAAGTATTGATGATTTGGTGGCCGCATTTAACACATTGAAATCTGACAAGTCATGGACAACCGACAATATAATGGCGAATTTGGATGAATTTGATGCAACCGAGTTTCATATAACAAAATTTAGAATGGAAGACAATGTCAAATTGCATGATGCAGGGGACGCAAATGCATATTTTCAATTTGATTTGGATTCCGGTGGCACCATTACCCGTGTAGCGCTGTTTGAAGGTGATGTACCAAATGATTATGGTTGGTTTGATAAAAACAATAATCCAAATGGCAATCAGTTTGTAAAAACGACATATGGGTACAGATTTACAATGGGAAATTTGGCAACTGATACGCCGGGCTTAACAGACAATCAAATTGCGGCATTTACTTGGTTTAATGGTATTACAGGTAAAGACGACATTACAAATCTGCGTTTTAATAACGATGATTCAACACTTACCAATAGTGCCAAAAAGGCGGCCATGATACAAACCATTAATCGGGAATTTAATGACTTTAAACGGGGGCAACATGACCATGAACACGATGATGATATCGAACTTGTGCGCGCGCAGTATCTTGCACTTATAAACGCTGCGTTTACAGATTTGGAAGACGATGGTCATGATGTTGTTTTTGGCCAACAAGTTACGCCGTTGGATTTGACTGTGACAATGATTGGCGAGGGTAAAAATTTACATCTGCAATATTCTGATTTTGGGTATGCGGATTTAAAGGATGTACATGAACAATCTAATGGTACATTCAAAGAAAGTCATACGTATGTTCCGTATGCCGGTGGATACGATGCCCGCATAGTCAATCCAGAGGAAGATGTGACATTTACCGGAACTGTGGTTGCGGGTATTCAATGGAGCACCAAAGCCGCAAATGGCGACGAAGATGGTGATGGAATGTTGGTTCGAAATGAAAATGCGCAATTAACATTTGATCATACAACGGGAAAGTCGACTTTAGTTATGAATAACCTGGTCAATGACGCTGGTAAGAAATGGTATAATGTCACGGTCAGTGGCGATTTCAGTGGCGATCGTGCGGCAGATTTAAGGTTCGAATTTGATGATACAGGAAAAACCACTGACGCCGCGTATGATTTTATTTCTAATCCAGAAGATATTTCATTCGCTGCAGAAGATTGGAATGAAAGTGATAATCTGTTTAAACAAACCAATTCTCTTGATGATACCATCGACTATCGTGGTAATGCGAGGGTAGATTACTATGGTGACAGCCCCACGTCTGCACCAGGGGAAGTTACCTCCACATTTAGTTTCAGTGAGGAACAACACATAAATGACGGCCATGGCAATGAAGACCATCATGAGATTGGAATCTATGGTGCATATGGTGGTCATTAGGCATATATGAATCCGTTAGAATGAACATTCTAACGGATTTTATACGTTTTTATGTTAAGGTTCATAATTTGTTTTTTATTAATTTTTGTTCAGCCCATGTTATCGTGGGCTGCATCTGGTATAGGATATAAAGAAAAACAAATATCTGAAACAGTTCAATCTGATAATACACCACATCTGGTTATGTCTGCATTAGATGCAATGAAACTTGCCGGGCAATTGGTTAAAAAAGGTGATTATGAACATGCGCAACAAATACTTACCAAATTGCCACAGACAGATAATATAGAGGTTGAAACAGAACGTTGGTATTTGTTGGCACAAATTTTTCAACGCACCGGCGATTATGATAATGCGATAAAAATCTATCGTCAAATATTGGATGAACAACCTGATTTAGCGAAAGTTCGTTATGAATTGGCACTGTGTCATATGGCCCAGAAACAGTGGTATCGCGCCGATTATCATTTGCGTCTTGCGATGGCCCATGATGATTTGCCGGATGAAGTGCATCGCATGATGAATTACTATAGATACTTTGTGCGTAAAAATAAAAATTGGAATGTGTGGTTTAACTTTGGCGCCGCCCCAGACAATAATGTGAATCAGGTGGCCGGCGGTGAAGAATGTATCACAAATGAATATGGGGTATTCTGTCATCAATTACCGGATCCTATATCTGCCATTGGATACAATTTAACCTTGGGTGGAAATTATGAATCCAAATTAGGTGAACATTGGCGTTGGAAAAGTGATGCAAATCTGTATTCTAATATTTACAGTAAACACGATTATGATGATTTATACCTTGGTGGTTCAACTGGACCACGTTATGTATGGAACAGTGGGGACATATGGGTTGCCGGAATATTTTCAAGACGATTCTATGGTTGGGATGGATACAATTTATCATATGGTGGTAAAATGGATGCAAATTTTGACTTGTCGCGACATTGGGGGGTGGGACTAGCCCTTGCCATGACGAATAACCTGTATGATGATTATGCGAAATATATGAATGGACAGACATATTCAGGTAATTCGCGAATATCGTATTCTTTTGATGCATCAAAATATTTGATTCTGCGTGGTGGCGTCACACGTGAATATGCCAACAATGATATTTATAAAAATTGGCGGTACACATTGGCACTGGGATTTGGGGCGGAATTGCCGTGGGGATTTCATGTTTATATAGAACCATCTTTGGGACGGACGAAATACGATGGCCCACGTTGGGCGGTTAAAAATGGTTCATACAGGCAGATTGTTGAAAATGATTGGACACAACGTTATGCGATATCATTATCAAATAATAAATTTGATATATGGGGATTTGTGCCTACATTAACCTTTTCGTACAGCCGTCGCGATTCAAATATATGGCAACGCGAATACGACAAAACAGCGATAGAATTTACATTTAACCAGCGATTCTAGAATGCGTTTTTTATCCAGTTTATATGAAATCCGTGGATAATAATTACATCAAACCTGGCATCACAGTTTAAACGTTTTGTAAGCAAATATGTTTCGGCGGCACGGCGCAGACGTCCCTGTTGTGCGGTTGAAATTGCACCCCATGCGGCATCTATGGTTTTGCGATATTTTACTTCCACAAATACAATTAAATTACGACGACGGGCAACGATGTCTATTTCGGCACGACCGGTATGTTTGCCGGTTGTATACCGCCGACATACAATCCGAAAACCGTGCAGAATCAAATACACGCATGCGATAAATTCAGAAAATAAACCTGTTTTATACGAATCCATATCTTTTAGAAAGCATAAGGTTTCGCCGCAAAATTATCCATTGCTTGTTGAATATTTGTGGCACTATCATCGGCCTGGCGACCGCAATCCACCAGTTCTAGTTCGCCATAGTATGCCGTCATTAACGGATCAAATGCGTTATCTGAACTGGCCCATTTATCATTACCGGCATTTGGTTCGCCATATTTTTCCAATACACCTTGCCACCATGCCATAATCTTTTTATTTTTTTGGTTTTCAAATTTTTCGTCCATGCCTTCTTCGTCATTGGCATCGTTTTTATAAACAATTTTCCAAACGACATTATCGGTGGCATTACTGGTAAAATAGACATCAATCGTTTCACCGGTAACATCGCGTACCAAATGTAATTCAGATGCATACAGCACCCCACGATTTCGTGCCAACGATTTTATACACTGATCCAATTTGGCGGGCATGTAAATCTGTTGACGACGACATTCATAATCCAGGTTATATTTCCAATCTTTGTGTATAGAATAAACAACACTGTCTTTGGGACGGTTTTTATACAACCCATTTTCACGCGCGACCATTTGTGCTTCGTCAAAGGTCATCCCCAACATAATGCCGGCAATATCAAAACCGTTTGCGGCAACCGGCGCAGCGTCATTGTTTATCTGTATCTTTGTCATGCGACATTCGGTATTGTCATCATCTTCGGTTTCAATTGCATATTCACCCATATCATCGCCCAGGCCTTCTTCGCCAGAATCAAATTCTTCAAAATCAAATTCGTCCGCATTGCACAATGGCATTACGCATAAAATTGAACATATCGCAAACAAAAAAACAAATACGCGTTTCATCTATTATTTCTCGTCAATAATTACATCATTTACATAGAACGTGAATACGACCGCCGGGTCAATTCCGTCATGCAGCGCCTCTTGAACTTCTTCAATCGGTTGTTTAACCTGAATTGGTTCATCTGGGTTTTCAATGTTCAAATACATTGTGCCACGTTTTACGGTTGGGACCTCGGTCATATCATTTGGTTTATACCACGTTTTTGTTTCGTAATCAACCTGCAAATAATCGCTGTGTTCCTGTTTCAGAACTTCGTCAAAAACATATACAGTGCGCCGTATTCCTTTGGACGCATCTTCACGAATTTTTGGTGCGACATCACGCCGCCATTTTTCAAACACATTTACGGATGACATATACGACAACGGAGAATACATCCCATACGATGTCATGCGGGATTCTATATTAGATTCATTTGGTTCAACATACAAATATTCCCGAACATATTTTTGAACCAACCAATCGCGTAATTTTCTGTGTTGCACTTCGGACAAGGCCTTTGGATTGCCAACTTGTTCGGTCGCCCGCAATCCTGTCCGAAAGAAATACGGTTCAATTTTGACCTTGTCACTGGTATCGTATATCGCACCCGCCAGGTATATGGACGCAAAGACCCCACACATCACAACCAGTCCGATAAGAAAACCGAATAATTTTCGCATTATTGCTCCCTGTACGAATTAAAGTTTGACACATAATACCCCAATGTTTGCGGGTAACGTTCGATATCACGCATAACTTGGACATATGCGATTATATCAAAATTACCATTTATACTGGAACGTACGGTGGCGCGTACAATCCATTCTCCGCCCTGGTCAGTAATATTCCCGTTTTGATTTACAATTATCTTGGATGGATTGACATACCAACGTTCCCCAAAAGATGCCGTTGTTTGATAAATTGGTAAAACATTTGTCGTAAAATTGCGGTAAAATTCATCGTCTGTCATACAATACAAATCACATCCGGCATGGGTATACAATGAACTGTCCACACGGGTGGCGCAAACTGTTCCCCGGTCACACGAATCCCACCGTTCTGCGTTTACGGTTGCATCATCCGATAATGTGAACCATTTTTCTGTGAACAAACCGACCAATGCACGCTGCACAGATACATAATATGGCATATCTTGGTGTGTTTTCTGGGTGCCAACCAATTCCCATGTTCCATTGGAACCATTAACATACACAACCAACGGATCAATAACAGTGTTTTTTTGCACCCACGGTAATGCCAAACAGCATACGATAATAAGAAAAAAAGAAACCATTACCCAAATTCCCGCCGTTCGGGAAACAGCAATCCGTTTGCCCGCCGGGAATGCAGACGTATCAAAATCGTCTGGGTAATCCATAATATTGTCCCCCTCCAATTCGTGCAAGATTTACTATGCACGATAAACCATGATGCATGCGCATGGACTTAATTTTAATTCGTTTGTGTCGTATCCAACACCAACCGGTTCGCGGTCATAAATCTGGCCGCAACCCGCCAAAGCCAATCCAACAAATAATCCCAATATAATTTTTTTCATTTCTTTCCCCCTGAATTATTTTGATTATAAAAAAATCGTATGTATTCGGTCAAGTGTAAAACGCGTATTAAAATTGCGTTTCAAATGATAACAAAAACCGGCGTTCACGGTCATGTTTTCCCATATGCAGTGGCCAACCCCAACTGAAGTTCATTGGTCCCATCGGTGTATTCCAATAAATACCAAACCCCGCAGATGTACGGATACCGCTGTCTATGAAATTGGGTTGGCCGTGGTATGTATTTTCACGTGCCGGTGGTTTGCCCAAAATACCATAATCAGTAAATACGAACCCTTTGACTTGGTATTCATCAGGGATGAATATTGGGAAATTCAACTGTGTTGAACCATTGACTTTCCACATGCCCCCCAAAGAATACGACTGATACGCCCAATTACGACTGCCCACACCGGCAATTTCAAACCCACGTAATGATTCCCCACCCAAGAAATAACGATAAACACGTGGAACATAATCATCACCAATCGTTTGAATATATCCGAAATCCAGCGATGTTTTTAATTGCCAACGATCATCCAAAAACTTTACCATTGCGGTTGTATCGGCACTGTATCGCATAAATGTTTCGGTTCCCCCAAACCCAGTGTATGCGATGCCAAAATTGCTGACCAAACCAGTATGAGTATTCTGCTCAAAATTTGTGTCCAAGTTATAATATTTCAAGTTCGTGCCAAGAGTATATAGCCGCGCCTCTTGCCATCCGCCCGATTGTAAATCATAATTTTGATCAAATGATGCAGATAAACGCATCGTTTGGGTCCAATGATCCGTCAGTTGCCAACCCAAGCGTCCCGCAATTGTCAACGAGTCACGGTCATATCCAAAACCGCCCAAATGTTTATAGTTATACATCGTATACGAGATATCAAACCCAGCCGATAATGCCCGCCCAAACAAAAAAGGTTCGGTAAAACTGAATAGCGCCTGTTTTTGATACTGGGCAATAGAACCCCGCAATTGAACGGTTTGACCGCGTCCCATGAAATTATTTTCCGTAATCCCTGCATCCAACATAAAACCATTAATATTGGACCAACCAAATCCGCCCGACAATTCACCCGTCGGTTGTTCTTCAACTTTGATATCCAAATTCATCATATTTGCATCGGCAATACGACTGGGGACCATTTGAACGTCCTTGAAATAACGTGTTCGCATCAGGCGTTGACGCCCCTGTTCAATTGTTTGCAACGAAAACGGGTCACCCGCACGCATGGGAATCAATTGATTAACCACAGAATCAAATGTTCTTACATTCCCAAGGATGTTCACAGAATTCAGATAAATACGATTGGTTTTCTGAATCTTGAAATCTAAATCTATGGTATGCGTATCATCATTTTTTGTTGGAACAGGTTCAACATTTATGAATGCATATCCATGTTCTGCAACAACGCCGCGCAATTCAGAAATCGTTGATTCAACATCGTCGACATTGTACGTGTCACCTTTGTCCATTTTTAATGCATCGCGCAGTTCTTCGTTTGAAACATCACCGAAAGGGCTGTCTATATTAACATTACCGATTTTGTATTTTTGACCTTCGTCCACAACAAATTCCACAGAATAATATTCGCGGTCGGGGGTAAACGTTCCCTTGGCGTTTTTAACCATGAAATCAACATAGCCATTACGTAGATAAAACTGACGCAGTAATTGTTGGTCGTATAAAATTCTGTCTTCGTCATATACATCAAATTGGCTTAAAAACCGCCACCAACGGTGTTCACGTGACAAAATTGCCCCGCGCAATGTCCGATCACTGAATTTTTCATTTCCCGAAAAAGAGATAGAATCAATATATGTTGGATGGCCCTCTTTGATTTCATAAACAACATTTACACGATTATCGTCCAATGTGATTTTCTTTGGACTGATTTTCGTTCCGAAAAATCCCTTGCGTTGATATACAGTCAACATGCGACTGACATCGGCACCAACCACAGATTCATCAAATGCGGAACGTTCGGCCAATTTTATTTCTTTCTTTAAGTCATCGGTTGAAATTTCATCGTTGCCTTCAACCGTGACCATGTTAACAATTGGGGCTTCGGCAACATTTATCTTAAGTGTATTGCCAACCATTTGAACCGCGACCTTGGAAAAATATCCACTTTCTTGTAATTTTTTTGCGATTCGATTTGCGCCTTCGTCACCAATA
This sequence comes from uncultured Pseudomonadota bacterium, assembly GCA_902771695.1. GTDB lineage: Bacteria > Pseudomonadota > Alphaproteobacteria > Rs-D84 > Rs-D84 > Enterousia. The sequence goes on from CACXXP010000003.1 coordinate 41,006, forward strand.
TTGTCACCAACCTTGACATCGGCCAATATGCGCACAGATTCTGCGTCCATACGTTTTGTGCCGGTCACGTCAACACGAGACACCGTTGCCGCATTGGCAACACTGGTAAAGAACGCAATCATGATTACAATAAATTTCTTCATAAACCGAATACCCGTGCAATATCATTCCACATAGTTAACGCAAATACAAATGCCAGGAAAATCCACCCACATACAATGACAATTTCCATCCCTTTGCCACCAAGTTTTTTACGGGTTATGCCTTCTATAATTAAAATCAGCAAATATCCACCATCCAACACCGGCAACGGCAGTAAGTTTATAACCCCCAAATTCACCGATAACAATGCAATAATAGACATCAGTGCAAAGAATCCAACCGCCATGGCTTGGCCAGAGATTTGAGCAATGGTGATAAATGATCCCAATTGTTTTGTTGAACGGTCACCCGTCACAATTTGTTTCAACACCGTCAACAATGTTTTAGATTGATAATATGTTTCGCGCGCGCCTGAATATATTGCCCCAAAGAAACCTTTCTTGCGGAATTCGGTTTTGCTGCCATCGGCGACCAACCCCCAACGTTCTGCCGGCGCAATTTTTACATTGACGGTTTCATCACCACGTGAAACCACAATGTTTGCGTTGTGCATACCTGTCAATTCCTTGGCAATAACCAATTCGCCCCAGTTTGTAATTTCTTCGCCATTTATTTCAACGATTGTATCTCCAGATTTTATGCCGGCCTTGAATGCGGCGCTACCCTGGATAACCTGGCCAACCACAGGTAATTGGACCGTACGTGGTTTGAACATAAAAATGGAAGAATATATTGACCATGCCAATATAAAATTCATAAATACACCGGCACCAATAATAATAAACTGTTTCCATGCTGGCACAGACAGGTAATGTCCGACCTTTTTCTGTTTTGGTAATTCATTATATTTTTTGCGATTGAACATGTCTTCTTGACCATAAATGGACACATATCCACCCAATGGTAAACATGCAATTTTCCAAACAGTTCCATGCTTATCATGCCATTTGATAATTGCTGGACCAAATCCAATAGAAAACGCATCAACGCGCACGCCGGCCCACCGTGCCGCCAAAAAATGCCCCAGTTCGTGTATAAAAACCACAACCCCCAGAACAATCAACAACGCAACAATCGTCATCACAGTATGCATTCCTCATCCCCCTTTTATGCTTGCATCAAAACATAGAACAGTACCGGCAAAACGTAAATCCATCCATCAAAACGGTCAATTATACCGCCATGGTTGCCAAGAACTTTACTGAAATCTTTGATACCCATTTTGCGCTTAACAAAGCTGGCAGTTAAATCGCCGTATTGCGACAGTAATGATATACTGATACCAATCCACACCAATTGCGGCGCAAAAGAATTCAAGAACAAATGACCATATGCAATTGCCGCCAATGTTCCACATGCAACACCCATAATTTGACCGGCCCAAGTTTTGTGTTCGGATACTCTTTCCCAAAGTTTATCGCCTCCAATAATGCGACCAAACAACCATGCACCAATATCTGCGGCCGCAACGATAACCAATGTCATAAGTATAATCATCGGACGGCGTCCAACCGTCATTAGTGATATAAAATCCGCCACCAATAACGCCAAGAACCCAATAAACAAAGTAAGGTTTTTAATATTAAACATAACATCGCGTGGTGCACGCCACAGGCATGATAAAAACTCACAAATCATCGCGACCCCAACAATTAAACCCAACCAATACACTGCATGAAAAATGCCGTTATGTTCCAACCATGCGGCCACCAATGCAACAAAAATCAACCCACACGCAACCAATACTCTATTTATTGTTTCAGACATTTTTTATTCCTATTTTTTCTTAGCCCCAGAATAGTTTGCTTTTTTCCCGCCACCAAATCGGCGATTGCGTTTTGCATATTCGTCCAACACAAATTGCCACAGTTTTTCAGATTTTACCAATTCTGGCCAATGTTCTGGCACGAACAATAATTCTGCATACGCCAATTTCCACAACAAGAAATTAGAAATTCTAAATTCATTACTCGTGCGCACCATAAGGTCAACAGGTAACAATTCCCCGGTATCCAAGAACGTTTCAAATGTTTCGCGTGTGACCTGTTTGCCTTCGGCAATTGCATCATTGACCGCATTTATAATTTCATCTTGTCCACCATAATTCAGCGCGAACACAACTGTGCCAGCGGTGTTTTCTGCGGATTCTGTCTCTAATTTATCACACATATCGGCCAATTTTTTGGGCAACCGTGCACGTGAACCGATAACCCGATAGCGCAGATTTTTTTCCAATGCGTGTTTCAAGTTTTTCTTTAATTCGGTATAAAACAAATCCATCAAGAAACCGACTTCTTCATCGGAACGATTCCAATTTTCTGTTGAAAATATAAAAAACGTTATTGTCGTAACCCCACGCGCAATAAACCAATCAACCAGATTTTCAAAATTTGCGATTCCCGCACGGTGTCCCATTAACGGGGGCAGGCCACGTGCCTCGGCCCAACGGCGATTTCCATCACATATAAATGCGATATGATTGGGAACCTTGGCGGGCATATCTTGTACAACAGATTTCTTTTTGAATAATTTCAACATTTTTACACCGATATTTTACGTTAAACAATTCGCCAAATTTTACACAGACATGATGTCAGATTCTTTTTGTTTGGCAATAGAATCAACCTCGGCAGTGCGACTGTCAAAGATTTTTTGGATATCTGCTTCGTATTTGCGTTGGTCATCTTCGGATATTTCTTTATCGGTGACGGCGCGTTTGATTTTACCCATGGCATCTTGACGTATATTGCGCATAGAAATTTTTGCTTCTTCGGCATATTTACCGGCAACCTTGGTTAATTCTTTACGACGTTCTTCGGTAAGAGGTGGCATGTTTAAACGAATAACTGCACCGGCACTCATCGGGTTCAGACCCAACCCAGAATCACGAATCGCTTTTTCAACCGGACCAACATTTGACATATCCCACACGGTGACAGCCAATGTTTGATTGTCTGGGGTTGAAACAGTGGCCAATTGGTTTAATGGCATATCAGAACCGTATGTATTAACGCGTACACCGTCCAGCAAGTGAACCGATGCACGTCCCGTGCGCAGACCGGCATATTCATTATGTAAAACTTCTATGGTTTGGGCTGTTTTTTGTTCTATTTCATTTTTTAGAGATTGAATATCCATGTATAACACTCCTTGAATCTAATCGCAGGTTAGCAAATATATTTGACATTTGGCAAGAAGAAATATAAAATACCTTTCCGAAATGGGGTTGTAGCTCAGTTGGTAGAGCACTTGCATGGCATGCAAGGGGTCGTCGGTTCGAGTCCGATCAGCTCCACCAAAGATTCTGTTTTGCCCGCACCAAAAGTGCGGGTTTAAAAATTATCAGATAATACCATTTGACATCTATTTCATTTATTTTATACTGACCGCATGTTATACATTATGCGTCATGGCCAAACAGATTGGAACATTGGAAATAAAGTCCAAGGTACGTCTGATGTTGAATTGAATAATGCCGGATTAATTCAGGCAAATGAAGCGGCCGAATATTTAAAAAACGGAAATTTTGGCATTAAACGTATCGTTACATCGGACCTTAAAAGGACGGCGCAAACGGCACAAATTATTGGCAACAAATTGCACATATTGGTTGATTACGACACGCGTCTGCGTGAATATAATTTTGGTCACCTAGAAGGGCGCGCCGTATCAACAATATCAGAAAGCACATTACACGAATTTATGAAAAATCCCAAGGCATTTGATGCCGAACCGTTTGAAGACGCGTTTGCACGTGTATCATCGTTTCTTGCCGATGCCGATTATAATACAAACACACTGGTTATGTCGCATGGCATAATTATGCGAATTGTAATACACTATCTAGATGATGGTCATACATTTGATTTGCGCAAATTCATGGAACTTTTCCATACCACACGCATTAAAAATACATCAATGCTTGGTATTTCTGGATTGAATTCTAGAATTGAATACGTACGGTGAACTATACCGTCAAATAGATCAGGTACATTACATATGCAATCACAAACAGTATTCCGCCAAACCGCCCAAGTTTCAAATTTTTGGCCGTAAACATCATTAACATTGCAACCGCCAAAATCGCAATGGCACCATCAGTGATAAACGCGGCATCAAATGGCAACGGTGTTATTGCCGCAGATATCCCCAACACAAACAGAATATTAAATATATTTGACCCAACAATATTTCCAACCGCCATATCATATTCATGCTTTAATGCGGCGATAACACACACAACCAATTCGGGTAAACTGGTACCTAATGCCACGATGGTCAGGCCGATTACACGTTCTGATACATGCGCATAACGTGCAATTTCCATTGCAGAATTAACAACCAAATTTCCCCCAATAATCAATGCGGCAATTCCGGCCACAATCATAATGCAGGTTTCAATCATTGGTATTGGTTTGTATGTTGGCTGTTGAACTTTTTCCCGTTTGGCGATAATGATGGTGTATATTACAAACGCGATAAACAGCCCCAAGAACATAAATGCCGATGTGCGTGATATGATTCCGAACCATAACCCAATCAGTGACAACAGCATAGTAATTGTTGCCACAAAAGGTAATTCGTAATTTTTAGTGTTCTTGTTGATAACGGCGCCCCCAATAAGTGCGGTCACCCCCAGTATAAGGAATATATTGGTAATATTACTGCCAATAATATTTCCAATTGAAACACCATCCGACCCACGTAATGCCGCGGCGATACTTATGGCGGCTTCGGGGGCGCTGGTTCCCATGGCGACAAGTGTGGTTCCAATTACTATGGATGGAATATGAAAACGGCGCGCAATACTGACGGCGCCATCAACGAATGTGTCCGCCCCACGAACCAATAAAACAAAGCCGATAACTAAAAAAATCAGTGATATAAACATGCAAGTATATTAGCACAAATAGGTCTTTTTTTTAAGTGATTTTTGTGATAAAATAATATAAGTTATAAAAGAGTAAAAAAATAGGGGGAATTTCGTTATGGCAGAAAATAATCAAACCAATACCGCAGAAATTGTACGTGAACGCGCCAATACGTCGTCAAAAAATACGATTGTTATGTTGCCGGATATTATTCGTGCATACCATGAAATCGGATTGTTATCCGATGGTGAACGGGACGAAGTAAACGGTATAAAAAGTGACAGTGCGAAAATCACATATCTTAAAAATAAAATTCGCAGATTGACCCCTGAACACAAATTAAATTTCTGCGATGCGTTTGTTGGTGATGATTTGACCAATTTCCATGGCGCAACACCGGCGATTTTGGCGTTTGCGTATCGTGCGGCATACAGAAAAGCCCAAGAAGACGAAGGTCAAAAAGATCGTTTGCAAAAAATCGCAGCACACATAGATGATCTGTCTGCGGATTTCGCCAGTTCCAGCGGTATGATAGTTGATGGCAAGGTTGTTGATACAACAAATGTCGCAGATGTGTATGATGGATTTGCCGATATGTTGAAGGCCCGTATGGGTGATTTGGATGCGGAAGACGAAGAAAAAAATAATGCAAAACGTGCCGAGATGGAAAAATTGGGCGTTGCGTTGGATGAATCCAAGATAAATCAGATAAACAATAATTTTGATATTCTTGAAAGCGCGATTGGCGAATATGATGACATTTGGGGACTTTCCAAAATTACATCTGCAAATGCATCAAAATTGGAAAATCGCTGGGATAAACTGGATTTCCGGGTTGCACGTGCAGAATTGTGGGGCGAAACCAAAGAAGTGATGGCGCGGTACAAATTCTTGGACGACAAAGGTGATGAAATTCCACAATTTAAACGGAATGGACGCAAGGTCTTGAAAGACAGTCGTATGGCCACAATCGTGGAATTGGCGCGTCATAATGTTATAAAACGGCATGCGGGAAAATTAGATGAAGAAATAGATTCCGATGCATTAGAAGAAGAATTTAATGACGAAGTTTTGTTCTTGCTGTGGAACATGAAGACCCAGGGACAAAATGTGGAAACTTCTATGGATGATCCAGAAATATTCATGGATTATACCAAACGTGACGAAATTTTGGATACCCAGGCATACCAAGGTGGTGAAATATCAGATAAAGCATACTCGGGGATGTTATTTGCGCATACAAATGCAACGGCTGGTTGGTTGGCGCGTATCAAGAACAAGGCAGGTGTCGCGGCCCAGAAAGACGATATGGATCGTTTCTTTGATAAGGCCAGTTCTGTCGCAAATATGGATGCGCTCATGAAAAAGCGTATGGAATTGTTTAAACGCATATTAAAGGGTTTTGCCAGCGCGTTTATCGCCAGTGCGCTTATTACAACGATTGCCACCGCGGCGGCGGCAACGGCGGGAATTTCGTTGGCCGCAGGTCTTGCGATAACTGGATTTATCACGGCGTTGGGTATGGGGTTGGTTCAATATCATCGTTGGAAAAAAGCGCAACAGGCCGCTGGTTTACCAACGGATCTTAAAACGATGTTATCTGATCCGCGTATGCTGACAGCATTGGGAACCAGTGCAATTGCTGTAATTGCAATGGTGTTTGGTGCCGCCGGTATGGCACAGGCCGCAATGATATGTGGATATGGTGCGTTGGCGTTGGGCGGAACCAAGAATGCAGTTGAACTGTATCGTGATGCACGTAACGCGAATATGTCAGTTGTTGAATCTTTGGCATGGTCAATTGCCGGTGCTGGTGCAATTGCGGGTGGTGGTTTTGCCGGACGTGCGGCGGCGCATGGTGTAATTGATTGGATTAATCATCGTTGGCCAGAAAATACAACGTTCCAACAGGAAGTTCATGGAACCAAAGAACATACTATTACCGGAGAAATAGAACACAGCAAGACCGTCACCAATTATCCGGACGGTATGGTGGATAGAGCCGAGGCCGCCGTCAGAAGTTGGTATGCACAGCAATATCCGGATAATCCAGAGGTATTACAACAGCATATTGATGCAGTAAATCAATATAACGCGGACTATGGTACGGATTATAATCCATGGACAACATTGCGTGCAATGGCGTTGTGCGATGGTCACAGTGGTTATGGTTCGCCGGGTTGGATGCATCACTATGGATATACACCGGAACAAATCAATTCGGCGGCAAATGCGATTTATGCGGGTGGATATGATTCCGATGGTATGGCACATCTGATAGATTTGCAAATGAATCATATGGATGCATACGGACATATTGGTCGTGCCGGGTCGTTTACAAACCAATTGTATTCGGACCTTGGGCCAACGCCATCACAACGTACAATAACATGGAATGAGCCATATACACAAACTGTTGAAATACCTGTTACACGTCACGAACCTGTACATGGGGATGGTATGGCAATGTTTGGTAATTTTAACCCACGTGACCGTTTCCAGAAATTGCGTGAACGTGTTGGTTCGTTTGTGGACAGAATAAGAAAACGCGATAAAGAACCGGTGCCGGTTGATGAAGATGATCAAAAATTACTGGGGCCGGGTCGTGATGATAAAAAACCGTTGGAATTGGAACCGGGTCCTGATGATAAAATACCGTTGGAATTGGAACCGGGTCGTGATGATAAAAAAACGTTAGAATTAGGACCGGGTCGTGACAGTGGATTCTTGCCAAGACCAATCATAGATGAACATGACCAGGAACGTGTTTTGTGGGTTGATTACAGTTCGGCAAAACGTTGGAAAAATGCCCAAAAACAATTGAAAAAGGCAGAGACAAAAGCAGATAAGACCAGAATACAACAAGAAATTAACCATTTGCGTAATCAGTTTGGGCATGCAACGGACGAAGAAATTGACCGCGGGGTTGAATTTGCAGAACTGCATGAAGAGCAATTGCAAATTACAGAAGAACTGAAGACACTGCGTGCGAATAAGCCAGATATTGAACGTGGTGCAACAAAATGGGATGTAAAAAATTGGGAGAAAAAACAGGCGCAATTGGTCGCACGGTTCAATGAATTGGATATTGAATTGGCCAAATATGATGTTTATCACAAAACACCAGACAAAGGTGTCCAGGCCAAAAAGAAAGAAGAACGTCGTGAACAGGCCGCATTGGTAAAACCGGTGGCCACACGTAAATCAAATTCCAAGTATCCAATGTCGGATAAAGTGGAAGAAATCATTAAAAATATGCCGACACTTGATTTGAAAGTAAACCGTGATTCTTTGGCAAATATTCAACAATCTACTGCGGAACGTCCATATCCGCCGGTCAAGGCATTATGTGGCGTGTTCACATGGTCACATGATATTGGTTTTGCAACCAATATATTGGAAATATTGCCAGATATGGCAGAACGTGAACAGTTGTTAAAGGAAGCACTGGATTATTACAAGGCGAATTATAGTAATGATGGACAATTCTTTGATGATTGGATTGTTAAAGATTTGGGCGCATTGGTATATGATGGAACGATTACATTGGATGTGTTCAACGCATTGCGTGAATATTATGATACTGGGCGTGCCACAGAACCTGTGCAAGAACAGGCACACGAAGAACCGAAACCAGCGGAAGAACCAAAACAGGAAGATATTGATTGGTCAAAATATCAGAGTCCGTTCGTATTTGATCACAATAAGATAGAGGTTGAAAGACCGTATGATTTGGGTGATAAATTTAATCTGTCGAATAATATGGTGCGCGGTTTTGATATGTCTGATATGATTAAAAAGCCAGATCCAGCCGAAAGATCAGAAAAACCAAAGCCGACACCGAAACCAAAGCCGGTCAAGAAAGAAAAACCAAAGCCGAAAGCAAAAGCACGACGCAAGGTAAATACATTGATTGCGGCGGTTGAAGAGGCGTATGGCAAATTGGTTCAGCAGCACGAAGGGCGTGAATATCATGTCCCAGCAACCTTGGAAGATTTGGCCAACGAAGGCGATATAACCCAATTAACAATCGGAAAATATAATGGTTTGCCGTTCAGTTTGATGAATATAAATGATAATGGTAATCCATTTGTTGAAAGTGAAGATGGTCCGGTTGTGCTTGTTAATTGGCAAGGCATAGTGATTCCTTTCGTGCAGGCCACAGGGATGAACACGGATAATCCAGTGACCCCAGGAAAATGGTATCCAGTATCAAACGTACAGGGCAATGGGCATTTGTGGACTCCGTCGCACATAATGGAACAAAATAGATATGAATACGAGGTTGAACACAAACAAGATCACGAAGCAGAATACGGTATGTTGATGCAAATGGCCGGCGTATTGGATGACGCTGTTGGTGATATCCGTAATTACAAAGATATCGAATTGACACGTCAATATCATGAAAACGGTGGTGACCCACAAAACTTCGTCGGTGGGTGTGATGTTATACCAACCGCAGACAGTGATGTCATATTGCGTACATTGGGAAATTCAGTGTATTACTATGACGGCGTGGATCATTCTGTTTATGGTACATACGGAACATCTGCAACACGTGATAAGGCATTGACGTATCGTGCGTTGAACAGAATTGTAGACCAGAAATGGTTCAAGGATCATTCGTTCCTTGGTAGATTGCGTCGCGGGGTAAATCGTGCTGAGGTGTGGGTTCGTCAGATGGTACAAAATGCTGAACAAAGCTTTAACAATTTGTTTGGCAAAGACCCCAGAGAGAATTATTAAAAAAATGCGGGGAATTTTTCCCGCATTTTTTTTCGCATAAATATATTTTTTATTCATTAATTTTGTGATATAATATACAGCATGAGAAGTAGGATATTACATTTTATCATTTGTGCATGCGCATTAAATGTTGGTACGGCGTGCGCGAATTGGCAATATTCTGGCGAATATACATATGATATGGCATATCGTGACAATGGCGAACGCGCGACAGTGTCTTTGCGTGGCGGCATGACATATGCGATGTCCAAAATTGAAAATAATGTTGGTTCTATTGTAACATCGTTTTGTGTGAATCGCACCACAGGCGAAGTTATACCGTTGGGTAATGGTGAAGATTGTTCGTCATATTCCGGATTTGAAGATGCGGGTACCGGAAATTATGGAAAATTGGGTGCATCTGATTTATCTGGGGTTGCTTTTTCGGGGGGTGCAAGTATTGGTTGGGTCTTGCCTGATCGCCCACAATGGCGTTTGGAATTGGGATGGGATCATTTTTCCGAAATTGATTATAACCAATCACCGTTATTTTCAGGTAATATAAAATTGTCCGGGGGCGACACAATAACCATAGAAAGTGGTGCCGTTCAATCAACCATATCTTCGGATATTATAAGTGTTATGGCATATTACGATTTCTTTGATGGTGTGCGTAAACCATTGAACGAAATGATACCATACATTGGTTTGGGTTTCGGATATGCCGATGTTAAAACAGTTATGAATTTATCGGACCCATGGGGCGATTTATCCCAAGTTGAAGATTTAACCAACTTTGGAACGCTAAATGAAAATGGGGTATTGCAATTTTATCGTTCTAAAACAAATACATCAACGGTTGCGGGTATTGCGGCACTTGGCGTTTCATATGGTTTGAACCAATATTTGTTCTTGGATTTTGGCGCACGTGTTTCATATATTCCGCGTGTGAAATATCGTTTGGTTAATGTTGATGACACACGCCGCATGGATTTGTTCAGTGCCAAAAATTTGTTCTATGCCAATGTTATGTTGGGTATCAGATTTGAGTTCTAATTTGATTTAACACCGTATTTGCCACGATTTATCGGACGATAAGAAATCGCTTCGGCCAAATCTTGCATTTCAATGTCGCCGGCGCCACGCAAATCTGCAATTGTGCGTGCAATACGTTTTATCCGGTTATATCCGCGTGCCGACATGCCCATCTTTTCTGCCGCCATATTCAGAAAGTTTGTTAATTCGTCTGATAATTTAACATATCGTTCTAAATCAGCACCGTCCAGTAATGCATTGACATAACCTTGGCGGGCAATTTGACGATTGCGTGCGGCAATTACGCGTGCACGAATGGTTGCGCTTGATTCATTGTGTTCGTCTTTGGTCTTGTTCATTTCCCACGGATTTACCGCATCAACATCCACATGTAAATCTATACGATCCAACAATGGCCCCGATATTTTGTTCTGGTATGCTTCGGCACAACGTGGCGCACGTGAACAAGACAATGCGGCATTTCCCAAATGACCGCACGGACATGGATTCATTGCCGCAATCAGTTGAAAGCGTGCGGGATATGTGGCATTACGCCGGGCACGTGAAATCATTATTTTGCCCGATTCCATCGGTTGACGCAGTATTTCCAGTGTTGCCCGATTAAATTCAGGTAATTCGTCCAAGAATAAAACACCATTATGTGCCAATGATATTTCGCCGGGGCGTGCATCCGAACCACCGCCGGCCAATGCGACTGGACTTGATGTGTGGTGAACACTGCGGAATGGGCGATGTGACATCAGTGTATTATTATCCAATCCACCTGCAATAGAATATATTATGGATGTTTCCAATACTTCATCTGATGTCATTTCCGGCATAATGGTTGCAAGACGTGATGCCAACATGGTTTTGCCCGATCCTGGTGGCCCAACCATTAACATTGCGTGTCCGCCCGCGGCCGCGATTTCCAGTGCACGTTTTGCGGCGGCCTGGCCATGAACTTCGGACATATCTGGACCCGTATTTTTTGTGGCGTTTGATGATTCCGGCATTTCCGGTGTTGGCAACAAACATTTTCCATTAAAATGATTTATCAATTCCAATACATGAAACGGTGCAAGTATATTTGTATGTCCGGCAAATCGTGCCTCGGGGCCTTGGGGACCGGGACAGATTACACCATATCCATTTTTGTTTGCCCAAACACTTGCGGCCAATACAGCATTTGTCTTTACAATTGTTCCGTTCAGGCCGACTTCGCCAATAATGATATATTTGGACATTTGTTCTTCGGGTAATACGTTAAATGCACACAGTATCCCACACAGTATCGGCAGGTCAAAATGAGAACCACTTTTTTCCACATCTGCCGGCGACAGGTTAACCGTCAAACGTTTCGGTGGTAATTGTAATCCCAATGCCGCCAACACATTACGAATACGTTCCGCAGATTCTTTGACCGCCCGGTCGGCAAGCCCGATTATATTGAATTCCGGCCGTGCCAGACCCGCAGAAATCTGAACCTGGACATCAATCTTGGTGGCGTCCATACCATTAAAAATAATAGAACTTAAAGAAATCATGATTTTTACATTATAAACTTGCCATAATTGAATTCAAGTTATAAAATGCCAAACATACAATTGTCACAAAAAAGGAAAGATTATGCCTATGAAGTCAAAAAATCGTATGCGTGAATGGTTTGATACACTGTTTTACGGAATATTGATTGCCATTGTTTTTCGCAGTTTATTTTTGGAACCATTCAATATACCGTCTGGGTCAATGATACCGACACTGCATATCGGCGACCATATTTTTGTGACCAAATGGTCATACGGTTATTCGCGGTATTCTTTCCCGTTTGGTTCGTGGAAATTATGGAACGGCCGTGTATTCGGACGCACGCCAAAGGTTGGCGATGTAATCGTATTTCGCAATCCGGTTGATGAATCTGTGGATTATGTAAAACGTCTGGTGGCGTTGCCGGGTGACACGGTTCAGGTTAAACATGGGCGCCTGTACATAAATGGTCAAATGCTGGAACGTAAAGACCCACGTCCGTATGTTGTTGCGGTATTGCCACGTTCACTGCGTTCGGTTGGATATTATCATGAAAACATGACGGTAAAGGGTAATAAAATCTGGGTTGATAATGAACCCGCAAAGTTTAATTACACCATTGAATACAAAAGTGACAAACAGTGTCGCGAAAACGAAGGTATGTGCGGTGTGTTTAATGCCACAGAATATACCGAGGTTTTACCCAACGGTGTTGAACACAGCATCATAGAATTTACGGACGAAGGTTATATGGATAATACAGATGAATACTTGGTCCCAGAAAAGCATTTATTCTTTATGGGTGATAACCGCGACAACAGCAACGACAGCCGCGCAGACGTCGGTTTTGTGCCAATGGATAATGTGTTGGGGCGTGTATGGTTTATATGGTATTCTCATAACTATGCGGCGCCGATGTTGACATTCTGGAATTGGAATTCCAAAATGCGCTGGGACAGATTTGGTAAAGGAATACATTAAAATGAAGTTGAAATATAAATTCAAGAACCAAGATTTATTTGCGTTGGCCATGACCCAAAGCGGTGTTGATGGTGTGCATAATAATGAAAAGTTAGAATTTGTTGGCGATCGTGTATTGGGGTTAAGTGTATCTTCTATGTTATACACAATGTTCCCAAATGAAACCGAAGGCGAATTGGCACGGCGATATGCATCATTGGTTTCAACCGAAACGTTGGCAGATGTCGCAATAAAGTTGGAATTGGAAAAATCGTTGCATCATGGACACATTACAGGCGGTCGTAAACGTCACATGCTGGCCAATGCGATGGAGGCGGTTCTTGGGGCAATATTTTTTGATTCTGGGTTTGATGCCGCACGTGAAGTTATTTGTGATATATGGCGTGATTTGGCCGCCGCCGAATTAGAAGCCCCCAAAGATTCTAAAACAAAACTGCAAGAATTCGTCCAGAAACACGCAAACGGGCTGTTGCCATCGTATGAATATTCGGAAACAACCGGTGCACCACATTGCCCAATGTTCACGGTGACCGTGACGGCAATGGGACAAATGGCCACGGGCCAGGGGACATCTAAGAAAGATGCCAGTACCGCCGCCGCAGACGCATTGTTGAAAAAACTTGCAATTTAGTATTTGGGTAATTAAAATTGGGTAAATCAAAATAAATCAAAGGAATAAAAAATGTTTTCAATTTTGTTGGTATTATTGATAATTGTCGCAGTATTTATGACCGGTATCATTTTGTTACAGAAATCCGAAGGCAGTGGCATGTCCGGTTCATCGGCGGCATCCATGTTCGGTGGCGCATTAACAGGGGCCGCGGCGGGTAATTTCCTGACCAAATTGACGACATGGTTGGCGGTAATATTCTTTGTGTTATGTGCGGCATTGGCATTGGTTTCATCAAAATCAAACATGGCAAACCCACAAAATGATATTCGTGCCGAATTGGTTGCGGGCGAACAGGCCGGCGAAAAGACCGCCGAAGATACGGCCAAAGAAGCTGGGTTGAACCCTGAATCCGTAACACCGGCGGAACCAGCAACGACAGAAGAAAAAGCCGAAGAGCCAAAACCAGAACCTGCAAAAGAATCTAAAAAGACAACCAAGAAATAAAAAAAAACGCCCAAACGGGCGTTTCTTTATATCTTGGCACCTTGCATTTGTTCGGTTTTTCGTTTGGCAATCATTGTTTCCATTTCTTTAATCCAGTTATAACTTTTTTCTGGGTCTTTTGGATCGCCATACATCGCAGTTTTAAGGAATTCGCCAAGTTCGGCCAAATCACGTCCACGATTAAACGTTTGTCCTTTCTTTTCATCAAACGCCATCAAGAACGTTTTTATTGCACCGATTTTTATTTCCAATATCTTCATGAGGTGTTCTTGTTCTGCGCTATTTTGTGTTGATGCTTTATTTAATTCTGCAATTTGTGTCTCGTACTTCTGGCTTGCTTCTTCCTGTGCGGTACGTTCTTCTTGCAATTGTTGTTTTGCTTTTGTTAATTCCGTTTCTGTGGCCGTTTTAGATTTTTCTAATTCTGCCACTTGGTCCTGTAACTGTTTATTTTCCTGTACCGTTTCGGCAATGGATGCTGATACAGATTGTTCAAAATCTTGGAAATAACTATCACCATGAAAATCCAAGATAGTTTTCAAATCATATTTAACTGTCAAAAGCTCTTTCCGAATTGTAATTTTTTCGTCTAATTTTTGTCTATCTGAATCAGGTAAACGGTAATGCATCACATTCAAAATCTCATTCAAATCTTGGATGGCATCTTGTAACAATTGTTTCAATTCATCGGGATTGCCAAAATCCCCACGTTCTGGGTGTGGAACGGCCCCTTCTATTTGTGAATCAATAATTTGTTCTGCGCGTGCGTAAACCCCTTCTAATTCATCTGGTTTACATACACTTGCATAAACAAGTAAATCTTTGACGGTCGCGTTTGGATGTGTTGCCATCTTATAGTAGACTTCGTTCTTAATATCCTGGTTTGTTGATTTATTTTTCAAGACCGTTAGGTAATAATATTGGACATCTGGATCGGATATACCGTTTTCCCCTATACTTTTTAACAACATTCCACTAAGTACCGGATCGATGTTACTTTTTGCTATTGATGCGACAACGCGCATCATATTAATAAACTTTTTCGCCTCTGGGTCTGGGTATTCGCGAAGGGCACGTGCGACCTGGGGATATATTATTTTTTCTGATGGGGCGGCATACAAGTTCTTTTCTTCGTATCGTTTGAGCCCTTGGGCTAGTCTTTCTCCGACATATCGCATGGCATCTGTTTGTCTTTCCTTGGGAATAGCTACAAAATCAGCGTATTCGCCATCTAATATATCCGCCAACAGCCATGCGGGCCAATTTGGAATGCCGGTCTGTGCCCGAGAGGCTTTCATAAGTTCCATAAAAGCACGTGCAAAATCATTGATGTTCATGTATTCTGGTTGCATCGCTATTTCCGCCATAATTTTCTCCTTCCTTGATGGAATAATTATATCACAAAAAGCGTAATAATAAAATAAAAATGCCCGTAATATTAATTACGGACATTTACAGATAAAAAGTGTGGAATTATTTTGCCTTGACTGCAAACAGACGACCAAAGAATCCAGCACGCTTTGGATTTTTAACATATTTGCCGTCTTTATCCAGATAGTAATGTTTATCACGCCATCTGTGGCACAGTTCTTTCAATTTGGTAACTTTTCTGAATTCTTTGGCGTTTGTCCAATCAAAATTATAATCTTGACCATCAACCTTGATGTTTGCCGCGCCGGTCGCCCATGTTATTTCAAATGTGCCGTCGCGTTTTGTTTTACCGGTAATAACTTCTTTTTCCACTTTACCGGCGGCATTTTTGGTTTCCGTTATAACCAAATCCAAATCAATTCCAAAACGCAACAGGAATTTAACACGTGCGATAACGTATTTCATCACTTTTTCGTTTCCACTTTTCGCCATTATATTCTCCTTTTGTTTTTTATGACATTGCAATTGTACCATAAAAATCAAATAAAAACAAGGTAATGTTATGGCATATGACACCCAGAAGGATTCGCTCGCGCGGCACATAAATATGTGCCGGCTGCGCGCAACCCGTGACGATTTCGCTGCACTCCGTTTGCAAAATCTACTTGGTTTCGAACCCTGCGTTGCTTCGCAACTTGTCGGGTTCGCATGCCCGGGGGCGACGATAAAAATAAAACACGGTGTTGAACCGTGTTTTATTTTTATCCTGGCGCACCCAGAAGGATTCGAACCCTCAGTCTTCTGATCCGTAGTCAGACGCTTTATCCAGTTGAGCTATGGGTGCAACAGCACATATTCTATATCAAATATTTTCAATTGCAAGAAAAAAACGTTTTATAATATAATCTTGGCAAAGGGCATAAAATGGCGATTTTTTTGTTGTGGTTCATTATAATTTTTGCGGCCGCTTTTGAAATATTATTGTTGTTTGTGTTGGGGGAATATATATATGCCACAACAGTTCGTCATCAATATCCGGCTGTGTCGGCCTGTGTGGAACATCGTAGGGCCATTGTTGATGAAATCATAAAACATTACCCAAATACCAAAACCATTGTTGATATCGGCGCAGGACACGGACGATTGGCGCGTGCAATGGGGCGGATTAGTAATGTGCACATAATTGCCGTTGAAAATATAGGATTTAGTGTGTTTGTAATGCGTGTGTTGAACCATATATTTGATGCCCAAAATGTTCAGGTCGTTTATGCTGATGCATTTGAATATATAAAAAAATCACCCAGAAAATATGATGTTGGGGTTGCGTATCTGGGGCCGGCAATGAACGCGCGGTTGGGCGATATTGCAAATAATTTTCGTGTGATTATAACACTGGATGCGGAAATTCCGGGTATGCGTGCTACACGAATCATAGATATTTCAGATGGCAAATATACATACTATCCCCACGTTGGGAAATATCCGCACCGTCTGTTTATTTATGAATTTAACAAAATTTAATGCGCACCACGATTATAGTATAATTCATAAAAGTGGTTCCGGCACACCGATTTGTAATTGTCATCGCCCAATGCAAATTGTTCGCCTTCGCGTATGACTTTACCGTGGGCATCAAAACGCAGATGATGTGTGGCCAGACATTTACAACCGTTCATTTGGCATGTTGATTTCAACCGATGCAGTTTTGCACCGACCTCTATTAACCGTTTTGATGCCGGGAACATGTGTTCGTTGCTGTCAACCAACAATCCATAGCACATAACAATCTTGCCCTGGGTATCGGCGATATGGACCAGTTTATTAATATCATCTGGGGTAAAGAATTGGACTTCGTCTACGAATAAAACATCAGTATTTGGATTGATTGCGTATTCGTTCAAACTTTTCAATGCAACCGCATCCGCCGACAGTCCGATACGAGAAGTGACTTTTGTGGCACCAAATCGTGTATCGTATGCGGGTTTTATAATTTCTGTATGGATTTTATTTTGATTATAGTTGTACGAATTTATAAGCAGGGCGGCTGATTTGGAACTGCCCATGACACCATAATAAAAATGCAGGTTAGCCATTTCTTATTCTCCTTTACCTTGGGTTACATAGATTCCAATCGTTTTATTCTCTCTTTAACAGGCGGATGGGTCGCCATCAGTTCCCCAAAAAATGCCCGTTTCCCCGATGGGTTTGCAATACATACCGATGCCATTGAATTTTGTTTCGCCAATGATTCAACATGTGAATTGCCCGAAATCTTGCGCAAGGCATTTGCCAATGCATGTGGATTGCGGGTTATTTGTGCACCGCACGCATCTGCCGCAAATTCACGCTTGCGCGAAATTGCCATATGCAAAATTGGACTGATAATAACATTGAAAACCATAAATGCCAACCAAACCATAAACATAACCGCCGCCGTGTTGTTTTTACCGTCATTATCCGACCGAGAATATGTTATGCCGCGCAACAATGCGTCCGCAATAAATACGGTTACACCAATTCCGGTAATAACAAACATATCAAGACGAATGTCGCGATTACCAATATGTGCCATTTCGTGCGCAATTACACCTTCCAGTTCCAAACGATCCAATTTTTCAACAATGCCGCGTGTCAAGGCAACGGTTGCATCGCGTGGACTGCGCCCGGTGGCAAACGCATTCAGACCAGAATCATTTATGACATAAACGCGCGGTGTGGGCAATCCCGCCGCCAGTGCCACATTTTCTACAGATTTATAAATATATCTGTAATCTGGGTCGGCATCATTTATTTGGGTCGCCCCCGCCATAGACAACATCATAGAATCACCAAATGCCCATGATATCAGCATCCACACCAAACATACAACACCCGTTGGTATTGCAACCGATATCGCCGTGTTCAATGCATCGCGTGGGGGCATGATAATCCATGTGAATAAAAACACCAATGCAATAAAAATCACTGGGAACAAAACAACCAATACGGCCGTTTTAATATTATTGGAACGAATATGATCGTAAACAGTTTTGACTTTTTTCATATTTATGATGGTATACAAAAAATATTCATGGTTCAACAGATTTATTTTTATCCAAAAACGTGCTAAAATACCGATATGGCGGTTATGTGGAAAAAGATTTGTTTGATTGCAATTTGTGTTGCATGCGTGCCTGCGTATGCTGGTTTTTTGCAACCAACATCTTTTCCAAAAACAATTGACGATTTATCTTTTATTGACCGGTTGGCACTGAAAAGGGCGGCATACGAACAATTTGAAAGCGAATATGATGAAAACGGGAACTGTATTTCGGGGTGCGCGTATGCATTGCCCAAATGGGAAGACGAATTGGCGGCCATGGAACGTTATAATCACCTGTCGCGTCAAGAATTGGTCACGCAACACGGGTATACCGAAAACCCAGATGGAACTGTGACGCCACCTGCGCCAACGGCACCTTTACAGGTTCAATTCCCAGATGTCACGCCCCCCGCACAACCGACACAACCCGCACAACCGACACAACCCGTACAACCAACGCCCCCCGTTGTTGCAGATGCAAATTGTGCAGACCGAAACCCCAGTTTTGGAAATCGTGATATTCCATATGGAAACCCATTGGGACATATTGTGTGTATATCTTCGCCGTACGGTCCGCGTGATTTATTCGGCCGCAAATTTCATTATGGTATGGATTTTGCCGCCCCAACTGGAACACCAGTATATGCACCGGCAAATGGTGTTGTGGACATAGTGTTCGTGCAAAATAAAAGTTGTGGAAACGGTCTGGTGATTGAACATTCTGCGGGTTATTCCACCCAGTATTGCCATTTCAGTTCTGTATCGGTTAAAAAGGGCGACAAAGTATCGGCGGGGTGTTTAATCGGTAAAAGTGGCAACACCGGACAAAGTACAGGTCCACACCTGCATTATGCTGTTATCAAAGATGGACATAAAATTGACCCTGCGGACTTTATTGAACCGGGTCATAAACGTTGTCATTGACTTTGCGAAATTTTACACCAAAACTGCCGTTATTTAATGGGGTGCAAGAAATTATATATGGGCTAAGCACGCTGTCGCGGACCCATTCTTGAAACTTTATTTTCAATATGCCACTGGCACCAGTGATGATTGTTGCGCTTTTCGCCCCAGATTTCGCAATTAACATAATTTCACCCCACGCCTGTTCTATTGTGTACATATGCAAATCCAATGTGACATGCGATGGAATTTGGGATTGTTGTGGAATGCGGCGTGACAGTTTCAATTCGCCACGGACGCGTTTTCGTGTATCATTATCATCGGGCGTAAATTCTGCCCCAATCATATCGGCAATATCTTTGTCGGTAAGGTTTCGCATATTACTTTTTCAACTTTTTTGCCCAATCGCTGTCCGGAAAATTCAATTTCAACATTTCCGCATAACCATCGGCTTGTTCGGTCAGTCCGATTGCGGTATATGCTTCGGTCAGACGATACATTGCTTCGGCCGGCATAACGGTGTCTTGGGCATCGGTTATAACAGATTGTAATTTTGTAATTGCACTGGCCCAATTTTCTTTACGCATATCAACACGTGCAGAATACATGACCTTGCCCGCGATATAGTTTTTCAGAATATTGATTTTGTTTTTCGCATTTTTTGCATACGGTGAATTTGGAAAACGATTTGTTAATTGCTGAAATTGTTGCAGAGCATAAACCGACATGCCGGGTTCACGACGAACATCACTGACCTGGCGATAATAGCACATACCACGCAAATACAGCATGTATGGAACATCCGAATGTCCCGGGTGGAATCGCATAAACCGGTCAATTGTTAAAATTGCCGATGGAAATTCATTGTCCAAATATTGCGAATATGCCGCCATTACCAATGCGTCTGCGGCCCATTCACTGGCGGGATATTGTGTTTCTGCCGTTAAAAACTTTTCTGCGGCATCGTCATAATCTTTATCTTCAAATTCGCGATACGCCGCATCGTAAATGTCTGCCAACGGTTCTTGGGGAACGATTTCTTGACCATCACCACCACATCCGGCCAACAAAACACACGTAAAAAATGCAAGAAATATTTTTTTCATATCTGTTTATTCCTGTCTTGATTTTGGTTATTTGACTTTAGTATAATCTAAACCATGAAACTTGGCAAACATATTTTCGGCGTTGGTCTTATGACCGGAATAAGTCGCATATTTGGGTTTATTCGCGATATGCTGATTGCGCGTGTATTGGGGGCAGGGCGACTGTCAGACATATTTTTGGCGGCATTTAAATTACCAAATTTATTTCGTGATTTGTTGGGCGAAGGTGCATTGTCCGCAATTTTTATTCCTATGTACGCCGATTCCAAACACGATGAATCATTTGCAAAAAATGTTTTTTCATGGTTGATGGTGGTCTTGTTGGGTATCACGGTTGTGTTTGAAATATTTATGCCGTTGGTGGTTTGGGTTTTGGCACCTGGGTTTGCGGACGATCCCGGTAAAATGGAATTGACCGTTGTTATTTCCCGTATAATGTTTTTCTATGTTATTTTTGTGTGCAGCGCCGCGTTCTTGGCGGCGGTTTTGAACGCATTTTCACGGTTTGTTTTGGCGGCATTTATGCCGGTAATGTTAAATATTATGCTGATTATTGCATTGTTGGCATCGGCATATATGGGGGCATCTGATTCCGTACTTTATATCATGGCGGGAACGGTGGTACTGTCTGGGATAATTCAATGCCTGGTGTTGTTGTCCCGTATACGCAGTCGCCATTTCGGTTTACGCTTGGTGATACCGCGTTGGACAAATGGCATAAAGACAATGTTCAAACGTTTTGGGGTCAGTATCATTGGAAACGGATTTTACCAAATTACAATTATCCTTGGAACATTGGTGGCAAGTTTTGAAAGTGGGGCGGTTTCGTGGTTGTATTATTCCGATCGTATTGTTCAATTGCCTTTTGCGATGATTGGTTTGGCGGTTGGGACTGTTTTGATGTCGTCTATTTCTAATGCACTTGCCGAAAAGAATATGCGCAGTGTGTATATCCAACAGAATTCATCTATGCGTCAATCTATGATGCTGATAATGCCGTGTTTGGTGGGGCTGTTTGTATTGGCGGAACCGATAATAAAATATCTGTTTGAATATGGTGCATGGACGCCACATTCCACACATGCCGTTGCGGTTGCAATTATGATTCAGGTGTTCGTATTGCCTGCCATGTTAATCAGCCAGATTTACAGCAAGACATTATATGCAAGCCAAGATGTTAAAACGCCGGTCAAAACCAGTGTTATATCATTGGCGGTGGCATCCATTTTGTATGTAGGATTGTTCTGGTTCGTTGGATATTTGGCAATACCAATTGGTGTTGTGGTTAGCGGATATGTGAAAAATTACCTGTTGGGACGGGCATGTCGTCGCAAAGGTTTGGTTAAAATAGACGGTCGGACAATTCGTGCGATGGTGGTGTTTGCCGTATTGTCAGGGGTTTTGGGTGCGGTATTATGGTTTGTTCCGATTACTGGATTTATATCACTGGGGTTGGCAATTGCGGGTTTTGGAATGGTTTACTTGCCAATCGCATTTGTATTGAACCGCAAAATATAATATAAAATAAAGTTGAAACCTTGCTTTTTATATGATAGAATACATCGTATAAGAATGTAAGGAGTCCTTCTATGAAAAAATTGGTATCTGTTGCAGTATTAGCTGCGTTACTTGGGGCCTGTGCGGAAACGACACAGCCGAATGAATACGGTTCCGATGGGTTTGCCGAAGAAGCGTTGGTTTCAGAAAATTTGAACGATGCATATTTGTTGGCGCCGGCACCACGTTATTACATTGGTAATGCGTACAAGGTTGAAGATGTACAGTATATACCAACCGAAGATTATTCATATAACCAAACTGGGATGGCGGGCATAATTCCGGCCGAATTAAATGGTACGAAAACCAGCAACGGTGAAACATATAACATGAATCAAATGGTCGCAACCAGTAAAACTTTGCCATTGCCGACAATCGCAAAGGTCACAAACCTGGAAAATGGCGAAGATGTTATTGTTCGTGTGAACAATCGTGGCCCGTTTGTTAATACTAGAATTATGGATTTGTCTGCGGCCGCGGCCCAGAAAATTGGTTTGACCAATCAGTCAAAAATCCAAATCCAAGTTTTGCCAGAACAATCTATGGCGGTCAAAAATGCAACATTAGGCGTTGCACCAGCGGCCAAAGAAGTTGAAACAACCGAAGAACCGGCACCGGTTGCACAACCGCAGCCAGAACCGAAACCGGCCCCAGCCGCCACGGGTGATTACAGCGTCCAAGTCGCGGCTTTCTATGCCGAAGACAGTGCAAATGCATTGCAGAGCCGTATGCGTAATTATGGCGACGCGGTTGTCGTAAAAGAAGGTGACATGTACAAGGTTCGTATTGTTAACCTGGATGCAACGGGTGCACGTCGTGTAATTGATACACTGCGCAGCAACGAAGGCATGGCACCGGGTCTGTTAAAGAACGGCCGCTGGATAAATGCAGACAGCATTTAATACCAATTGCAGATATATAAAAATTCCCACGTTATGTGGGAATTTTTTTTATATTTATAATCTTGTGTTTTTTCAAGTTTTTAATTCACTTTTGGAAATAGTGTGTTATTCTTCTGGTTATGACAAAGACATATTCTGGATTTATTACAATTGTGGGACCGACAAATGCCGGCAAAAGTACCTTGTTGAATCAAATTATGGGACGCAAGGTATCAATTGTTTCGCACAAGGTTCAAACCACACGAACAAATTTTCGGGCGATAAAAATGGTTGGCAATCGCCAATTGATTTTTACCGATACCCCGGGGATTTTCCGTCCAAATCGGCGCTTGGATCGGGCGATGGTTGGGGCGGTGATGGACGCACTGGCAGACGCAGATGCAGTATTGCTGATTATTGATGCGACCAAGGGGATTACAGATACCGTGCGTGGCATTGTTGATAAAATTCGCGATAACAAAAATCTGTTTGTTGCATTGAATAAAACAGATGCCGTTAAAAAAGGCGATTTGTTGCCAATTGCTGCGGAATTAAACGAAATGGCAAACTTTCGGGAAATATTTATGATTTCGGCCATGAAAAATGACGGAATCGCAGAAATGTTGGATGGTTTGGCGGCTGTTATGCCGGAATCACCGTATCTGTTTGATGCGCACGATGATGTTGATATCCCAGATAATTTGTATTTGTCAGAATTAACACGTGAAAAGATATATCGGTATATCCACCAAGAATTGCCGTATCACATAAACGTTGTCACGGAACACGTGGATGTTGATAACGAAGGCGTATTGGATATATACCAAAAAATTGTTGTGGCCAGCGAGGCACACAAAAAGATTGTCGTGGGACGTGGCGGTGCCCAATTAAAACAAATAGGTGTGGCCGCCCGGCACGATATACAAGACCAATGGGGGGTGAACGCGCGATTGCATTTGTTTGTGCGTGTGGAAGAAAATTGGGAAGATATGGCGGAAAATTACACCGACCAAGGTCTAGAATTCAAGAAATAAAGGGTTAAATATGAAAAAAAATATAAAAAATGCGGCATTTTTGTCGTTGCTTGCGTTGATGGGGTGTACACATCATAAAAATGTTGTTCAAAATGCGACTATGACACGCGCATTGTTGAAAGATGCAAAAACAGGCCAAGAAAGAATCTATGAATGTCCAAATAATGATGATATGAAAAGAGTTCTTATTTGGCTGGATAACGGCGCAACGGTTGATATTGTTTCGCGTGATTATGATAACACGTTGATACTGACACCGGAAAATTGCAGATTTTTGTATGACAAAGAACAAGTAAACCGTTACATGCAAGAATTAGAATTGGCAAAAAAGAAGGCCGAAATGAATTATATGGAAATCTCAAAATAAATGCTACATACATCAGATTTTGATTTTGAATTACCGACCGAACTAATCGCGTCGCATCCACTGGAACGTCGCGATGCATCGCGTATGTTGGTTGTGCGTGGCATCGATATTGTCGATAAACATATTCGTGATTTCTTGGATTATTTGCAACCTGGCGATGTTGTGGTGTTTAATAATTCCCGCGTTATACCGGCGCGTTTTGACGCCGACGGACATGAAATAACGTTGCATACCGCGGTTGATGATAAAACGTGGTGGGGACTTTGCAAAAAATTTAACAAGATAAATATCGGCGACACATTAACAATGACCGATGGCACAAAAATAACCATTATGGATAAAGACGAAGAAAGCGGTTTATTGCTACGTTTTGATTGTGATAATGTTTTTGATGTGCTGGGCCGGGTTGGTAAAATGCCATTGCCACCATATATGAAACGTGAAGCCGAAGTTGCAGACCAAACCCGTTATCAAACGGTTTATGCCGATCCATTGGGGTCCATGGCGGCGCCAACGGCGGGGTTGCATTTCACCGATGAATTGTTGGCGGAAATAGAAAAACATGGTGCCAAAATTGTAAAAGTTACTTTACATGTCGGTGCAGGAACATGGATGCCGGTTAAAACAGAAAACCTTGCCGAACATAAAATGCACAGCGAATGGTGTTGTATCACCCCAGAACAGGCGGATATTATAAACAATGCAGAACGCGTGATTGCGGTTGGAACGACGTCTATGCGAACATTGGAAAGTGCCGCACGAAATGCGGTGGATGGCAACCGTGTTGCGCCAATTTGCCAAACCACAGATATATTCATCACGCCGGGTTATAAATTCCGCGCGGTTGATGTGTTGCTGACTAATTTCCATTTACCTAAATCAACATTGTTTATGTTGGTATCTGCGTTTGCGGGGTTGGACGAAATGAAGGCCGCATATGCACACGCCGTCGCCGAAAAATATCGTTTTTTCAGTTATGGTGATTGCTGTTTATTGTTTAGAAAGGAGAATCCAGATGAAATTTGAAGCGACATTACATAAACTTTCAAATGGTATTACGGTGATACTTGACCCGATGGATGTTGCAACTGATGAATTCAGCATCTGTTTCCATACAGGCGGTAATGACGAAACGCCTGCTGAGTATGGTCTTACGCATTTTTGTGAGCATATGTTTTGTGCCGGTACACCACGTTTTCCCACCCAACGTAGCGCAAATGATTATATGGCCGATCACGGGGGCAGTGTTAATGCACGCACCGGTCTGTCGCGAATTGAATTTGTTGGGCGCATTGTTGCAAGAAACCTTAATGTATTAATAGATTTTACCGCAGATAGATTGCAAAACTCATTGTTTGACGAAAAAGTCATAGATAATGAACGTGGCGTTATTATTGAAGAATTGCGTCGTTCACTTTCACGTGAAAATACCAGAATGCGCATATTCTGCGACAAGAATTTATTTAATCTGTATGTACCAAATGGTAAAGTTGTTTTGGGAACGCCCGAAACAATCAATTCATTTACGCGTGACCAAATGCGGGAATTTATTGCGCGCCGTATGTCCGCACATAATTGTTTGATTTGCGTATCTGGGAAAATAGAAAACCAAGATGAATTATTAAAAACATTGGAAGAAAAGTTTTCTTTCTTGCCTACGCATGATGTTTCGGTGAACCAAGAATTGACTTACACTGCGTGCCGTGCACATAATTTAATGCCGGATCGTAAAAATGTTGTGTTGGAAATCTTGTTTCCAGAAAAATGGCCGGATACGGATGAAAACTTGTTCCAGAATTTATGTGTTGGAAAGTTTTCCAATTGTTTGCGCCAAAAATTGTTTGATGTGTTGCGTTCTGAAAATGGTCTAACATATGGTGTCAATATGACGGGGTATGGGAATATGTGGACATCTGTATGTGGTCCGCGCATTGAAACAGATGTTGAAAATATTGAACGTGTGGTTGCGTTGACTGCACAAACATCGTATAAAGTTTATTCGGAAAATTTGCCGAATGATACGGATTTGTTGCGCTATAAAAATCAAAATGAATTAGGTCGTGCAAATTTTTT
>CACXXP010000004.1 GCA_902771695.1 uncultured Pseudomonadota bacterium
GCAATCGCGCAAAGCCGTTAAAGTTTTTTCAAACCGCGAACGACATTCGCGTGCCGTTTTATCTTGACCTGTCGCCGCCGCCGACAACCAGCAATCATATTTCGCCTGTAATTCAGCCGCCATTTCTGGTTTTGTTTCAACAGCATCATTTTGGAACAGCGTAATCATTTCATTATACGCCGCATTCAAATCATACGCCAAACCATCATCCGCTATCTGCCAATTATCCAAAGATTCTGGGAAAGGAACTTCGCCCGAGAACGCCGCAACGGCCTTGTTCGCAAACAGTTCACCAACATCTGGATAACCGCTGGTCCGCGCGTTATATATTGCATAAGAACGATAATTCATCGCCAATTGATTAAGAAAAGAATCTTTGTGCGGTGCGGAATATACATCCAAACCTTCTACGTAATCAACTGTTGGTGTCGCAACCGAACCGGAATAATCCGTACTGATCTTGTGATCTGCACACGCCGCAACCGCCACGACGGCCGCAAACGCCAAAACACGCGTAATTACAAACACGGACACACTAGACTGTACTCTCATAAGAAATCCTTTCTCTTACCCTTGTTGTGAACATTATACGCATTTTGCCAATTTTAGTAAAGCAAAAAAATACGGTTCATTTTAATTTGTGTGAAAAAATTCTGTGACATTATCTGTCAAGCAATTGTCCGGCAATTCCACCAAAACTGCCCACCAGGCCACTTAATCCGGAACTGCCCACGGCACCAGACACGGCATCCATCACAGATGCGGTATTGGTTTTTTGTCCCATACTGCCAATTGTATTTGTAATAAACCCACCAAAAGATTCCAACCGTTTGGCCGCCAATTTGGACCCGGAACATTTCGCGGATTTTTCCAACAATGCATTTGCCTGGGTTGCTTCGGCCTTGGTATAATCTTGTTCACCGAAATCAATAGCATCAAATATTTCGTAAATATTACTTACCGTCTTTTCTTTACTCTTGGCACACGACCCACCACCTGGACAATACGTTGCGACAGACACTTTCGGAAAATCTTGCCACACGGCACCATGTGCCTCTACATCAGAAAAAAACTCTGTACACGCGGCACTTGCATCCACCGATGAATCTTCAAAAGACACAGATTCTTGGTATGACACACCTTCGGGACAAGGCCCTGCCCCCATTGAATCAATCGGATTTGACGCCCCAGCAATTGCCCATTCTTTGACCAAATTATTAACAAAAGTTATTTCTTTCTGTGTAGGTTGACATTCTGCAACCAATTCTTTTTGCTGTTTAGTCAATTGCACAACATTTCCAACCAAACCAATTGCACTTGGTAATAAACTGCCACCTACACTGGTCACAGATGTTGCCTCTTCACGCTTTGCAACAGAATTTGCCTTTTTGGGCACCAACACATTTGCCGCACCAAACGCAGCATAAATATCACAAATGCCAATAACAGCAATACAAACAGCGATGATTTTTTTCATCCGTATACTCTCTCTTATGGAAAATTATATCATAAAAAAGCCAATCTAACAAATATAAAAAATTGCTTTTTTGTTTATTGTTGGCTAACATACATTCGTATGACAAAAAGTAAACGTAATTTTATTATCATCAGCAAGCACAGACGTTGGCAGCGTCTGTGGCAATTTTTCTTTACCGGATGGGGACTTGTTATGGTTGCGGCATTGGTTGCGGGCGCGCTGTTTACCAAGCAATTGTTGTGGTCGCCAATATCTGCAATAAACATGCACGATGTCATCAGTAATCAATTCCGAATGTCTGGGGCATCTTTTACCGGCGTTGACAAAGAAGGAGAACCATTCAAAATTACCGCCGCGACTGGTCGCCAAGAATACGACAACCCAGATGTAATTTACTTGGACCAGGTTGCCGGGTACACAATAAAACCAAGAAACGGTCAAAAAACAAAAATAACATTTTCGGCGAACATGGGTGAATTTAATCGTGTTAAAAAAACCATTCGGCTTATAAAAAATGTTCGTATAAAATCTGGTAATGAACAAGAAATACAAACACAAGAATTGGTGGTGCAAATATGAAACAATCTGAATTACGGGTTGAACACCTGTCAAAAGCGTACGGGAAAAAAGTTGTTCTGCGCGATATATCTATGATCGCACGCCAAGGCGAATCGGTTGGTTTACTTGGACCAAACGGCGCGGGCAAAACAACCGCATTTTATTGCATAACGGGTCAGTTGGCCGCCACAGGTGGACAAATATTCTTAAATTCCCAAGATATTACGCACCTGCCATTTTATCAACGGGGACGTTTACACATTGGATACCTGCCCCAGGAAAACAGTGTATTCCGTGGTCTGACGGTGGAACAAAATATTATGGCAATTCTTGAAATTGTGGAACCCAGCCGAAAAAGACGCCACGAAAAACTGGACGCATTATTGGAAGAATTTTCTATTTCGCACCTGCGCCACAGTCCTGCAACATCTTTATCGGGTGGCGAACGGCGCCGTACAGAAATTGCACGTGCATTGGCAACAGACCCCAAATTCATTCTGTTGGACGAACCTTTTGCCGGAATTGACCCGATTGCCGTAAATGAAATTCGTAGTTTGGTATCACAACTTAAAAATCGTGGTTTGGGCGTGATTATCACCGACCATAACGTCCGTGAAACATTGGGTATTACCGACCGCAGTTATGTATTGCACGATGGTAAAATTCTTAAACACGGCACCAGTGCCGAAATCATCCGTGACCCAATGGTCAAAAAAGTATATCTTGGTGAAGATTTCACCATGTAAAAAAAACACCAGATACCACAACAGCCCCCATCCAAGTACTTGTTATTTCTGCACTAACGCCTTGACAACTAATATTTTCGTGCTAGCATAAATCCATACAAAAAAGGTTTGTGCATGAGTAATAAAGACGATTTAAAACCAACATATACCCCAAAAGTTTTGGCTGGATCATTTACATTTGCGGCGGCATTGGTGATACTGGTTATCGCAACATACATGAAAACGGATAAAGACAAACAAGGCAAAATTCGCGATTTGCAAGAACAAATAGATGATTTAACGTTGCAAATAAATCACGAAATCAGGGATTCTTTGGATGTATGCGGGTTGTGGCAAACACGCGTAGATTACGATATTCAAATGTATCGTGATGCAATAGCCAAGTTTAATGCGAACACTTCATTGGCAACCCAGGCAGAATATTATAAAAAATTATGTGAAGCCCGAGAAAAACGCGAAGAAATCAGAAACATTGGTGAATATTTTACAAAAAAATATCAACCAAAAATGGACAGTTTGAGATTTGAACAAAGAAAATTGCAAGAAAAGAAACTGTAACAGCCCAAGGAAAATTAAAATGGATTTTGCGACAAAGAAAAAACAAATAATAAAATGGTTATATTTGTCCATGTGCGTACATCGGCAAAAGGTCATCGTTAGCAAGGCAGAATCCAACAAAGATGATTTGCAAAAACAGATATCTAAAAAACAAATTACACACAGACCGCTTTTTATACCAAAATCATGGGGAACAGCATATCCCTGCTTTTTCACCCAAGTTCAAGAAGGAATTATTGAATGGCCTGATGATGAAATCATTGCAACTGGTCCACAACGAACAGATAATTGCCCCAACTTTTTTAACCAGTGCGATTGCAAATATGCCGCCATTAAACAAGAATATATAAGCGCAAACGCCATACACACACAGGAAGAAACACACCTTGGCAGAATGTTGGGACACAGAAAATATGCATTTCATCGAATATTTGAAACATCACGCAAAAAATAATTAAACCGCCCAAATGGGCGGTTTTAATAACAAATATACCCGAACACTAATTTCCACCAGAATCGGAATAATCTTCTTCCTCTTCTTCGTCTTCGTCAATCGCGTTCAGGTCAATTTCTTTTGGAATTCCCAAAATATCTTCTATCTTGTCGGACGCGGCTTCAACATCCATCTTATGCAAAACCGCGAACTCTTGGGCCATACGTTCCAACGCACGCATGTACAACCGACGTGCCGAAAAAGGAACAGTATCTGTGGGACTGCGGCGTTGCAAATCGCGCACAACTTCGGCCAATTTCATAGGATCGCCCGAATTTATATTTTCTTCGTATTGCGCGGCACGACGTGCCCAAATCATACGCTTGGCACCGGCCTTACCTTTGGCCGACGCAATTGCTTCATCCATCTTTCTTGCACTGGTTAATGGCCGCAACCCAGATATTTCTGCACGTTCCAATGGTACACGCAATGTCATACGGCTTTTTTCAAAATCTATGACCAACATCTTGATTTTCTGATCGCCAATGACCTGCTCTTCTGTACGCACCAACTTTCCAACACCTTGGGTTGGATAAACGACATATTGACCAGTTTTAAAGTCCAATTTTTTACTTGGCATAGCACTTCTCTTTCTTTGCCATTCTCTCTTATGCGTGAATTATAACACAAAAATATTAAAAAAACAAATCAAACGGACGAAAAAAATGATTAGTCAAAATCGGTCTCAGACCTTACTTTATACGGGTTCTTAATCTTGTTCCCGTCCGACGTGTTGCCGATGAACGACCGATTGTTTCATTTATGGTCTTAATCGCGCAAACCCATTCGCCATTTTTCAATATTGCATCTTCACCTTCGGGACAAATCGGTCTTTGTAATTGCCATGTAAAACAGCCACTTTTTTGCACCGATTTATATGTTGCAGAATCGTTACCGCCGCGCGTATATGCCCCATATTCCGGATTCCATACGCCAACCTGGGCGCCCGAACACCATTTGCGATCTCCAAAACATTCAATGCAATTTCTATCGGCATCACATAATTCATTCGGATTCGCGGTTGCAACATAACCATTTGCCGCGGAATTACCAGCCCCCATATTTTTACCAGTTTCTAAATCACGGCACCACAATTTTTGACATTCTTTGACATTCATCCCATCAATTTTGGCATGGTCCACCAATACATACCCCGGTCCACAATCGCCCGCAAATGCCGGAATTGTCATACAAACCAAAACCAATGCCAAAAGTTTTTTCATATGAACCTCTCTCAATTTATCATACCTATTTTACACATTTTGCAATATTTTTGCAAATATGTTTTTTATTGTCCCAAACCCGCCGGACTGAATCGCCCGACATTATTAAACAATTCTTCTATGGCATTTAATTCTATGGCGGCCGGTATTTCTGTTTCATCCGCATCTATATCAACATACGGCAAATCTTTGTCGTGCAGAACCTGGGTCTTGGTCACGCGTCCACCTTTGACCCATGCAAGCAACACTGTTTTGTTATCATATGTCAACGGAAATGGCCCATGATAGTTTTCATCTTCGCCGAAATAAATCCATACCTCGTCACCATAAACCGTCTTGACCTGGGGCGAACCAATTAAATCTTGTAATTGATTCGTTGTCTTGACCGATGCGATTTGCGTTTCCAAGTCATCTGGGAACACATAACCGCGATGTTTGGTCTGGAAAGTACACGCCCCAACAAACACGCCGCATAAAATCAAAAGCACTTTTTTCATCTGATCTTTTCCTTGGGTGGTGTAATCATTTTGCATGTTGTTTGCATTTTTTGCAACACATCTTTTTGATTCGCCCTAACCTTCACCATTTTCCTTGGTCGCCTGCATCATTGCGAAATGCGCAATATATTTCTTTAATTGCGTTTTATAGCGATTATTTTCCTTGGCATATTCAACCAATTTATCAAAGTTCGGGTTTGCCGCACGTGCCGCACCAAAACGCGTTTCAGTTTTAAGAAAATCTTCCAACGGGCTAAGTGCATCCACATTTGAATCTATCATCATTGGATTGTGTCCTTCTATAATCAGACGCGGGTCAAACCGATACAGTGGCCACGCCCCTGTATTTACCATTTGCATCTGATGTTCCGGACCATTTTGCAATGCAAACCCATGTGCAATACACGGTGCATATGCCAATATTATTGACGGCCCATTGAACGATTCTGCCTCACGGAACGCCTTAATTGCCTGGACAGGATTTGCACCAATTGCAATTTGTGCAACATACGCCCCAGACATCATCGCAATCATACCTAAATCTTTTTTAGCATGGTTTTTACCACCGATTGCGAATTTCATACTTGCGCCAAACGGTGTTGCCTTGGATTGTTGCCCCCCGGTGTTAGAATAACCTTCGGTGTCCAACACCAATACATTGACATTTTCGCCACTGTGCAAAACATGGTCCAAACCACCATACCCAATATCATATGCCCAACCGTCGCCGCCAATAATCCACACAGATTTATCCACGATGTCGCCCAACATACTTTCCGCCAAACGTGCAGACGGCGATTTAATTTTCTTTAATTGTTTTTCAACCGTGTCCTTGATTGCACGTTGTTTTTCTATATCACGTTCTGCGAACATTTCTTCCACATTCGGCACACCCAATTCAAACAGCATACCCTTTAACATTTCGCGACGCTGATTCAGTGCAACACGCATACCCAAACCATATTCGGCATTATCTTCAAACAATGAATTAGACCATGCGGGGCCACGACCATTGGCATCGCATGTCCATGGTGTTGTCGGCAAATTCGCCCCGTAAATAGACGAACAACCTGTTGCATTTGCCACAACCATATGGTCACCAAATAAATGTGACATCATTTTGATATATGGTGTTTCACCGCACCCGGCACACGCACCTGGGAATTCAAAGTAATGTGGCAACAATTCAATATGCTTTGGTAAATTCAAGTTTAATTTTTCACGTGGCATGTCTGGTAATTTTACCGCCGCATCAAACGCCTTTTGATCATCAGCATTTGCATCAACCATGGTCAACGCCCCAACCGGACAATTTTTCACACACAATCCACAACCCGTACAATCGGCCGGTGAAATCGCAATTGTGAAATACATATTCGCACCCAGTTCTGGGGTTTTCATTGGCACAACTGTTATTCCCTTGGCACGTGCATCGGCAACTTCGGCTTCGGTCATCGCCTTGATACGAATCGCCGCATGTGGACAAAGCATAGAACACTTTCCACATTGAATACATTTTTCTAAATCACACTTTGCCACACGCGCCGAAATTGCGCGTTTTTCATACTTTGATGTTCCAACAGGATATTGTCCGGCACCAAATTCACCCCCGACCTTGAACCGCGAAACAGGCAAACTATCACCGCGACCGGCCGCCATTTCACCCAATGTCCCGGCAATTTCATGTGGCGCATCCGCGGTCATTGCCGGCACAAAGTCCGGCGCAAAATTTGACACCGAAGAAGGCAAATCAAAATGACGCAGATAACCGGCCGCTTTATCAACCGCGGTCCAATTCGCCTGAACAACATCCATACCCTTCTTTTTATATGTCTTTTCAATTGCGGTTTTGGCTGATTCTGCGGCAACCTTTGGATCAATCACCTTTGTCAGATTAAAGAAATTCAACATGATAAATGTGTTTATTCTATTGCCTAAACCCAATTCCGCTGCGGCACCATTTGCGTTCAAGAAATACACATTTGCACGAATTCGCATCAAGTGTTCTTGGGTATCACGTGGCAAGTTCGCAAACGCAACATCTGGTTCCATTGATGTATTTATCATGACCGTTCCACCCGCACGCAATCCCCGGAATACATCAAACCGCTGTGCAATCATAAAGTTAGAAACACTGATAAAATCCGCAACTTCTACCAAGTACTGACTTTGAATCGGTTTATCAGAAAAACGAATATGCGACGCGGTCAAACCGCCTGATTTTTTGGAATCGTAAACCGCATATGATTGTGGATACAAATCTGAATTTTCACCAACAATTTTTACAATATTTTTAACCGCACCAACGGTACCATCACTGCCAATACCATACAGAATCGCAGTTTTAAAATTCGGGTCTTCAATTGAAAATGCAGGGTCAGTTTTCAATGACAAACCCGTTAAATCATCTTCTATACCAACCGTGAAGTTATGATGCAATTTCTTTAATTTCAGATTTTCAAACACCGCCGCAACATCACGTGGTTTAAATTCTTTGGACCCCAATCCGTAACGTCCCCCGAATACCGCGGCCCTATCCCCGACCACAGATTTCACATCCATATACAGCGGTTCACCAATTGCGCCTGGTTCTTTTGTCCTATCCAACACA
This sequence comes from uncultured Pseudomonadota bacterium, assembly GCA_902771695.1. GTDB lineage: Bacteria > Pseudomonadota > Alphaproteobacteria > Rs-D84 > Rs-D84 > Enterousia. The sequence continues at coordinate 8,164 of CACXXP010000004.1, forward strand.
GCAATTTGACGCACGGTCTTTGGCAACGCGGCCAAAAACGCATCTGTTGGGAACGGACGATACAGGTGAATTTTTATCAATCCAAATCCAGCAGGCAAATGCGCCATAGTTTCTTCTATGGTTTCACAGGCAGAACCCATCGCAACAATAATATTTTCTGCCTTTTTATCACCGACATATTCAACCAAACCATATTTCCGGCCCGTCAGTTTACCGAATTCATCCATACATTCTGCAACAATCGCCGGGGTGTTCATATACAATTCATTTGATGCCTCGCGCCCCTGGAAATAAACATCCGGATTCTGTGCAGTTCCACGGACATGTGGATTATCCGGATTCATACCCGCCGCATGATATTTTGCGACCAATTCTTCGGGAATCATTTTGCGCAACACATCATCTTCTATACGATTAAGGCGCGATTCTTCGTGACTGGTCCGGAACCCATCAAAGAAATGTAAAAACGGCACACGCGCGCGCAATGTTGCCGCATGTGCAATCGCCGCCATATCGTGCGCCTGTTGCACATTGTGCGAAGACAGCAATGCGAACCCAGTTGAACGAACCGACATAACATCACTGTGGTCACCAAAAATTGATAATGCATGCGTGGCCAATGCACGTGCCGCAACATGCATAACAAACGGTGTTTGTTCCCCCGCAATTTTATACATGTTCGGTATCATCAACAACAGCCCCTGGGATGCGGTAAATGTGGTTGCCAACGTTCCCATTTGCAATGCACCATGCATCGCACCGGCCGCACCACCTTCTGATTCCATCTCTATTATCTGGGGAATTGCGCCCCAAATATTTTTCTTGTGCTGAAACGACCATTCATCCGCCAATTCACCCATGGTACTGCTGGGTGTAATTGGATAAATCGCCGCAAAGTCAACACATCTGTATGCGACATCAGCCGCCGCCCAGTTACCATCAACAATTAAATTTGCCATTTTTTACTTTCCCCTTGATTTTTTTATGTCGCCCAATCATAACGCCTTTTTTTGCACAAGGCAAGTGATTAAAACTTATTAAAGGTTTTATTTGACGACTATATTTTCTGTGCTAATATCGGTTTGTAGAAAATGGAGTTTTATCATGCCCCAAGAAATATTTCATGGTCCATATATTATAAATGACAGTAACGAATTAAACTTTGTGTCTTCTGACTATAAAATATATATCATGGGCAAATTTGAACAAGCACCATGTGCCGAAACACTTGCAAACCTGCAATCTATGATAGATTCTGTGCCGGTGCATCCAATTTACAAACCAAACAGTTTCAAAATGAAAACACCATACGAATTACCAAAAAGTAATCCTATGGCATTTGATGTGTACATTCAATCATATGGTGGCAATTTTGAGGTTTTATGCCAATTTTCATCATTATTTGGTCTGGCAAAAAGCCGTGGAATTATTATTCGGACATTTATCCCGTCCTTTGCCTGCAGTTGCGCCAGCATGCTTGCCATCCAAGGCACACCGGGCTATCGCATTATGGGCGAAAATGCACGACACAAGGTTCATTTTGGACGCACAGTCAACGATGTAGAATTGGCCCCAGAAATTGACAAGGCATACGAAGATATGAAAAATCATGCAGAAGCAACAGCGAAAATATATTTATCAAATACACATATCCCTAAAACCAAATTTGACCAATTGCGTTCGGATAATTATGGATATTTAAATTCCAAAGATTGTCTGAAATTTGGGTTCTGTGATTGGATACTGACAAACAACGGTGAATTTATATCAAAACAAAAATAAAAGTGGCGCATCTGCGCCACTTTTTTTATATCCATATTTTTATTTTTTATCTGAATCACCATTTTCATCCGTATCGTCCACCTTGGGTTCAGACGCGGATTTCGCATGTTCTGCCATTTTTGACATTGCGATTACCATTTCCATACCACGTTGCAATTGATAATCTTTGGCATCTTTTTCTTCATCGGTCAATTCACGATCTTCATCGTCATCATCGCTAGATTTAGATTCAGATTTTTCCGATTTCTTTTTTGCCTTTTTCTCGGCGGCGTCGTTTTTCAAAGAATTACGGAATGATGCTTCGGAATACGTGCTTTCACGTTTTTCCAATACCTCTAACTTACTCTGCAATACTTCCACATCCGGTGTAATTCCAGTGTTTTGAATAGAAGTACCACTTGGGGTATAATATCTCGCAATTGTTATATGAATTGCCGTCCCATCACCCAATGGTTTTTGTTGCTGTACGCTGCCCTTGCCGAAACTTTGCGAACCCATAATCACACCACGACCGTTATCTTGGATTGCACCTGCAACAATTTCAGACGCCGATGCCGACCCATGATTTATCAAAACAACCAATGGTTTGCCATTTGTTAAATCACCCGGCTTTGCAAAACTGTGGTCTATATCATTCTTGTCTTTACCACGTGTTGAAACAATTTCACCCCCATCCAAGAACGCGTCAGACACATCTATGGCGGCGGTTAAATAACCACCCGGGTTATTACGAACATCCAAAACATATCCGACCACCTTCTTTTTTTCTAATTTTTCAATTGCATTGCGTAAATCTTTTGCGGTCGTTGCCCCAAAATCAGAAATACGAATATACCCAATACGTGGCGCATCTTCTTCGGCATCGGCCAAGGTTTTATCGCTGAATTTAACAGATTGAACCTTGATAATTGCACGTTTCAATGTGATTGTTTTTGGTTCTTTATCACCCGAAATAACAGTTAATTTAACTTTGGTCCCGGGCCGCCCCTTCATCTTTTTTACCGCCTGGTTCAATGTCAAATCAAACACCGGTTCATCGTCAATATGCGTGATATAATCACCGGCCTTGATTCCCGCCTTTTGCGCCGGTGTATCATCAATTGGCGAAATCACACGCACCGCGCCACGATCAGACGTGATTTGTATGCCCAATCCCCCAAATTCGCCATGGGATTTATCATTAAAATCCTTGAAATCATCTTTGGACAAATACGAAGAATGCGGGTCCAACGCCCCCAACATACCGTTCATGGCGGCCTCTAACATTTTGCGTTCATCGGCTTCTTCCACGAAATTATCACGCGAAACCTCAAATACCAAGGCCAATTTTTTCAATTCGTCATAGATTTGTTCATCGGTCAGATGTTCAATTGGTTCCTTCTTTTTTTCCGATGCCGCATCGGCGATATTGGTCATCATTGGTAAGGCCAAAGCAATTAAAACGAGAATTTTTTTAAGCATTTTTACCCCTGTTGTTTATTTTCAGGCATTTTATAATAAAAAAATCGTGTCCGCAACACGATTTTTTGGATTTATTTAACAATGAAAACTTATTTTCTGTATCTTTGATTCCACTTCGCTATCTGCGAGCTTTTTACCACTGGAATAGTATTTTCCAACTTTACACACGATAATAACCTTGGACAGTTCATAGTTTTAACCGCATAATATTCCGTATCTTGTCCGACCCCCATTACGACATCTCGTAACAAATTATCGTATTTTATTTTAAACATGGATTCCTTGTTATATAAATACTTAACAATTCTTTCTATCAAGCCAGAATGTTCAGGTGCAAAAGAACGTAGCCGCATAAATTTTTCGCCATCTTTAATTTGTAAAGTATCACTTACCACAGATATATTTACGTTATCAAATTCAATCGGTGCAACATTCACACGCGCAAAAATTAAATCGAAAATATCGTCACGCATCGCTTCGTAATCAAGTTGCCACTGCGGATATTTTATGCTATCTGCATCAACCTTGGCCGTCACCATATACAGATTTTTTTTCGATTCTACATTTAATCCAAACTGACTCTGCATTTCTTGCGAATGATTTGCTATACCACTTTGCGTGGTAAAGAAGAAAGCGCCCCCAGATTGATTGCCCAACGGTACGCGTTTAGCCATAATATTTTCTGCCTTCAACTCATAAGAAACGGCCTGTTCTGCTTCCATTGGTTGCGATATTAAATGGTATAAAGTAATCTCTGACATAAAATCCTCTTTCTAATCATTTTTGTATATTATCAAACATAAAATATACATTTATTCCTCTTTGAATATACGTGCTGGGTCAACGGCCTTGTTGCCACGACGCACCTCCAGATACATTTCTGGTTTATTGGGATTCATACGGCCGATTGGTTCACCACCCAATACTTCTTGACCGACAACGACATCTATGTCCCCAAGGTTTGTCATAACGGTATTATAACCGTTTTTGTGTGAAATAATAATCACGCGACCAAATCCTTTGAACGCATCGGCAAATTTCACGACACCATCCGCCGGCGCCGTCACCAAGGCATCTGAACGTGTGCGTATGCGCCAACCATCAGATTTTAATCCCAACGCGGTCTTTTCACCGAAATGTGCAACCACACGACCACGCACGGGCTGATTTAACTTACGAATTGAAAAACGTGAATCCGCAGACATTTCCGAACTCCCTACGCCGGCCGACAATTCAGAAATGGTCTTTGCGCGTGCCGACAATTCACGCAATTTTTTCTGCAAAGCCATCTGTTCATTTCTCAATTTTTCATTTTGTGCCGAACGGCGCCGCAACAGACGATCCAACAAATCTTTTTCATCGCTGTATTTTTTTGCCGTCCGGTCCAGTTTTTCTTTTTCTATGGCGCGCGCTTCGCGAATTTTATCTAATTCCGCCAATTTTTTTGCTGCGTCACGGATATGTTCGTCCAGATTATCCGCCATACCCGTCATAACCGCAGAAGTCAAAACATAATTATGCATATTTTCAGTATCAAAACTAGGATGCGATGCGATAAACAACATTGCCGCACTGGCATCGGCCACGCGTTCCCGATTTTTTTCTAATTCCGCCGATATTTCGCCACGCCGTTCATCCAATTCAGCAATTTTTTTCATAATATCGGCACGCAGTTCTTCCAAAGAACTGACTTTATCGGCCGCCGAAACCAATTGCTTTTTTGTTTTTGCGACATCACGGTCAGATGTTTTAACTTGTTGTTCTAACTGCTTATTTTTCTGTTCTGTTTGGCGAATTTGATTCTGAATTTGATCCAATTCAGACGGTCCCGCGAAACCTGCGGACGCCCCTCCAAATACAACCGCCAATAACAAAACGAAACGCAACATTTACTTTACCACAACCTTCAGGTGATTTTTCTTGCCCCGTTGAACCATAAATTCGTTTTTGGGGTTTACAGATGCACGCCAATCAGAAACCTTGTCACCATCTATTTGGACACCACCCTGCTCTATCATGCGGCGCGCATCAGATTTAGAATCAAACAACCCAATCGCGCACAGGAAATCCAACATTCCCATTTCACCGTCCATTTTGATTTCAACCGTTGGCACATTTTCCATATTACCACCGCCACCGAACAGAGCCGCCGCCGCATTTTCCGCCGCAATTGCCGCATCTTCGCCATGTGCGATTGTGGTTGCCGCGTGCGCCAGAATCTTTTTTGCTTCGTTTAATTCTGCGCCCTGTAATTTAGCCAATTTTTCAATTTCATCCAACGGGATTTCCGTAAAGATTTTCAAGAATTTTTCAACCAATTCATCGGGGGTGTTGCGGAAATATTGCCAATATTCATATGGCGACAGTTTATCTTCGTTAACCCAAACCGCATTTCCGGCAGATTTTCCAATTTTATTTCCCGCCGCATCGGTAATCAGCGCAGTTGACAACACAAACGCCTCTTTGCCCTCTTTTTTACGGATAAGTTCGATTCCCATAACCGCGTTGCCCCATTGGTCTGCGCCACACAGTTGCAACACACAACCATATTTTTTATACAATGTTAAAAAGTCAACCGCCTGGAACGTCATGTAATTAAATTCCAAGAACGTCATTCCATTATCCAAACGACGTTTCACACTTTCCATAGACAACATACGCGGCACAGTAAAATCGGTTCCGAATTGTGCCAAGAAATCCAAATGGCTGTAATTTTTCATCCAATCATAGTTATCAACAATAACCGCATCAGATTTTCCATCACCAAATTTCAAGAATTTAGAATAAGATTTTTTCAACCCCGCAATATTGTGTGCCAAAACTTCTTCGGTCATCATCGGGCGGCCCGTATCACGCCCCGACGGGTCACCAATACGGCCCGTTGCACCACCAACCAACATTAACGGCCGATGCCCGTATTTTTGCAACCAACGCATCATCATAACCGGCACCAAATGCCCGACGTGCAAAGAATCTGCGGTTGGGTCAGACCCCAAATATGCCGTAATTTTTCCATTATTCAGTGCATCATTTAACGCGTCCATATTTGAACATTGGTTTATAAAACCGCGCGATTCCAATTCATGTAACAAATCATTCTGCATAACCATCCACCCTTCTTAAGACATAAATTTACACGAAATCAGATTTTTTTTCAATAACCTTTTGCCTTTGTCAGCAAATTCAGCAAATTTATATTTGGTTTTTCCGATAATTCTATTTTGTTTTGTTCGCACGCGTGCGCGATTGCGCATTTTAATATATCGCGGTCAAAACTGTGGCCATTTTCCCAACCCGCGACATAATCTATGAAACATTCGCATGTATACTGATCCAACCCATGTGGTCGTTGATTGAAATATAATTGCCCATCACAGATATAAACAATATCATCCATATCAAAATGCACATCGCGCAGCACGATAATATCACGCCCAGTTTTGAATTGCGAAACACGTTTGTTTTTATTCAGCGATATATTACGCCGTGATGGTTTATCATCGGTTATTGTTAAATCCAAAGTGGTTTTGGCATCATATACTTCCACAATATGATATATGTGCATGGTGTCCCCCACATTATCGTCTTTTGCTCATTATTTTTTGAGGCAACCTGAACAAACGATATACCGCCCGGTCCAGACTGCGCTTACGAATACCCGCGAATTGATTTGCACGTGGTTTGGTTGATACCTGGTGCGCATCAAAACGCAACGGCGCAGCCAGGAAATACAACCGCCAACCATAAATACATGCGACCGGCCGGCCGTCCAAATCGCTATATAATAAAATAACACGTTGTCCAGGGGTTATGCGTTCGGTTCTTTTATTTTTACTTAAAGTAATAGAATGTCCCTGCACATTTAATACAACCTTGTAATTCTTGGTATTAACCTGTTTAATCTTTCTTATATCCACCACCATACCCCTTTGTTTGCACTAAACGGCATTTTAGCCAACAAAATCAAATATGCAATAAAAAAACAGGCATAATTTGCGTCATACCGTGCTTGACACAGTATCTTTTTATTATCAACGAACACAAAGAGACCCCGGCTTTCGCCGGGGTGATGTATAAATGTTCGCAAACAAATCATTATTTCAACATTTTTGCGACTTCGTCCGCCAAATTGTCTTCACGTTTTTCAATACCTTCACCAAGTACGAAATACGCAAATCCTGCCAATTTGCCACCGGCCTCGTCCAAAACCTGTTTCACAGATTTGCTTGGGTCCATAACGAACGGTTGTTCTTCTAATACCGATTCGGCATACCATTTTTGGATACGGCCATTAACCATCTTTTCAACGATGTTTTCTGGTTTACCCGCCGTTGCACCCGATTCGATAAATACTTTCTTTTCGCGTTCAACCGCCGCCGGATCAACATCGGCAATTGTCATAAATTCTGGTTTGTTTGCCGCAATGTGCATTGCAATCTTTGGACCGATTTCGGCAATTTTATCGGAATCGCCATCAATCGCAACGGCAACACCAATTTGACCCATGCCCGGAACCAATGCATTGTGGATATAACTGAAAATATGTTGCCCAGAAACCTTGGCAATACGGCGCAGGTTCATATTTTCACCGATTGTTGCAATTGTTGCCGCAATATCGTCTTTGACCGCCGCCAATGTGGCATCAAAATCGCCAGACAATTCCAATGCTTTGTTTGCAACGTCTGCAACCAATTTTTGGAATTTATCATTTTTCGCAACGAAATCTGTTTCGGCGTTCAATTCAACAACACATCCCATATTGTCGCATTTTACAACGGTCACCAACCCAGATGCCGCAACACGACCGGCCTTGGACGCCGCCTTGACAATACCTTTTTGGCGCAACCAATCGGCCGCCGCTTCTATATCGCCGTTATTTTCCATCAACGCTTTTTTGCAATCCATCATGCCCGCGGATGTTTTTTCACGAAGTTCTTGAATAAGTTTTGCGGTTACTTCTGCCATTTTGTTATCTCCCATATATTTGATTGTTGTTCGGGTTGCCCGAAAAACCGGGCAACCGTTATAAAAGATTATTTGTCGGCCTTTTCTGCCTTGTCCGCCAATTTTTCACGACGTTCTGCACGTGATGCAGATGCGCGTGATTTTTGTTTGGCTTCTTTGTCTTTGATTTCATCTTCCAATGCGTCGTGTTCATCGTCCATGGATGCTTCTACCTTTTTACCGGCCGCACCACCAAGACGTTTTTCAATACCCGACAAAATCGCATCAACAAACAAATCGCAATACAGTTGTGTCGCACGTGCCGCGTCATCATTACCCGGAACCGGATAATCAACCAATTCTGGATTCGCGTTCGTATCACAAATCGCGATTGTTGGAATGTCCAGGTTTCTTGCTTCGCGAACCGCGTTCAATTCACGTGGAACGTCAATAACAATCATAACCTGGGGAATGCCATGCATATCCAAAATACCGCCAAAAATGTCACGCAATTTCGCAACTTCTTTGGTCATAACACCGACTTCTTTCTTGGTCAGCCCCAATTTGTCAGCGTTTTCAATGTCGGCTTCCATTTTTTTCAAACGACGAATAGATTGTGAAACGGTTGTCCAATTGGTCAACATACCGCCCAACCAACGATTATTTACATAAAATTGCCCACAACGTTCCGCCGCATCTTTGACGATGTCTTTGGCCTGGTGCTTGGTGGCAACGAACAAAACCTTGCCGCCGGCGGCCGCGATAGCTTCCAATGCGACCAATGCACGATATAACAACGGTGCAGTTTTATTCAAATTGATAATATGAATTTTATCTTTGACCCCATAAACGTATGGTGTCATCAACGGATTCCAACGACGGGTGTGGTGTCCAAAATGAACGCCGGCTTCCATCAATTGTTGCATAGTAAAAGTTGGCAATGCCATGATTTATCCTTTTATTTCTGTTGTTATCCTCGCCATCTGGGGATGAAAACCGGTCGTCCGGACAGAAATTCCCATGATGGTTGTGTTCTTCGTACCCGTGGGTGCGTGCCCGCATAATATGACAAAAAACAAAAAATTGCAAGTAAAAATTTGATTTTTTCTGAATAAAAAACTTGTGTTTTGATATTTATACTCTAACATATATTTATATTACAGGATTGGGGATTTTTAACATGAAGCAAAAAAAACACACATTTATTGGCCAAATGGTTCGTATCATTGGCGCTTTTGTCGCATTGGTTGTGTTGATTGGGGTGTCTTATCGGCTAATCAGTGGCAATGGCAAGAACATTACACGCTTTAATATGGAATTTACAACGCCGGTGGCGGCACATCTGGACGATGAAAATACGGTTATTTTGTCTGACGATATCCCCGATGTAAATAATAATCGCAATATTATACCCGCATCACCGTTGCGTATTTCTTATGAATTCGCGTCTGGTCCGCACAGCACCCCATTCAGTGTTGATTTAACAAACAAAGATTTGGCGAAAAATATTAAAATTACTCCGGCAATCCGTGGACATTGGGCGGTTGTCAATCCGTACGAACTTGAATTTCGCCCCGAACAAGATTGGCCATCGGCCACACGTTTTGATGTAAAAATTGGCGAAAGTATCTTTGCGGGTGACGCACGTCCGAATAAAAAACGCCTGTCATTTAAAACCGCACCGGTCACCGCGCATACAGAATTATTTAATATATATCCATTGCCCAGTGGCGACAGATATGTTGTTGGCGTTGCAGTAATATCTTTTGATTACCCGGTCCAAACACGTGATTTCGCAGACAAAGTTATTATGCGTCTTGACGGCAGCAGAATAAATTTTGATGTAAAATTTGACCGTTATATGCGCACAGTGGTAATACGAACCGCCCCAATACAAATAACCGATGATTCTCAGACACTGCGTTTAAAGATAAACAGAATTACCGATGCGGACGGTCGTTCACGTACTGATAAAATAACCGCAAAATTGACCATAGATTCATCAGATAATTTTTTCAAGATATCTGATTTGAAAACAATTGTCGCCGATGATAAAAACGGAAATCCACGCCAATTAATATTGTTAAATATGACGGCGGCGGCATATCGTGACACAAATTGGGGCAAATATATATCGGCATATCTGTTGCCACGTAATACCGCAGATGAAACCGCCGAAGATGAACCACACCATTGGGCAAACGACGAAATCAACGCCGATGTTATAAATAAAGCGAAAAAAATCAACCTGAGTGTAAGCAATTTCGTAAATCCATCGGGGGTTTATCAGTACGCATTTTCTTATGATGTAAACGATAAAGATCAACGTTATATATATGTGGCTGTGAAACCAGATATTCATTCCGCCAATGGATTCACATCTAAAAACGGACTAAGTACTGTTATGCCGGTTGCATATCCACGGCGCAGTGTCAGCATTGCCGGCACCGGTGCAATATTATCTTTGGCAGGTGACAAACAATTGGGCATTGTTGCACGTGGCGGTGTTGATACAGCATATGTGAATTTATATAAAGTTGAATCCGGTGAATTAAATCACCTTATTACACAAACATATAATTTATTTTCCAATCTGGAATTCCAAGATTCTTGGTCATTTAATGCGTACGATATGTCCACTGTGTTTCAAAAAAAGATTCCTTTTGCAAATACCAACATGAACCAGGTTAATTATGCATCAATAAACCTTGGTGAATATTTGGACCGGACGTATAATGATAAAACAGGAATCTTTATTATTAAAACCAGTGCCGATGAAGACGCCGAAACCTATGCTGACAAGCGTTTGATATTACTGACAGATTTAGGTATCATTCGGAAAATAAACCTGGACAGAACTTCCGTTGTGTTTATATCCAGTTTATCAACCGGACGCCCAGTCCAAGATGTTGATGTCACAGTACTTGGGCGAAATGGTTATCCAATATGGGCGGGGGTCACAAATGCCGATGGTCGTGTTGATATTCCATATCTGTCATGGTCTGAATATCGCAACAGCAAAGAACCTGTCGCAATTGTTGCAAGACGCGATTCAGATTTATCATTTATACCGTATAATGCAAACTATGAACAGATTGCAGAATATTCTAAATTTGATGTCGGTGGGGTATATGCATCAACAGACACCCCATTAAAATCATTTATATTTTCGGATCGCGGTATTTACCGTCCCGGTGAACAGTTAACCATCGGCGCGATTATTGAAAACAAAAACTTTACGTCTGTGTCGGGCATACCGGTTAAATTGGAAATATCTGATCCACGTGGCCGCACAATGTTAGAACGCAAAATATCATTACCGGCCGATGGAATGATTGACGTTGCATATAAATTATCTACCGATGCCACAATTGGCCGATATGAAATTAATCTTTATACTTTAAATGGTCGCGGCCACATTGAAAGTACAATTGGCAACGGCAACTTTATGGTTCAAGAATTTGTTCCCGATACCCTTAAAATGACGGCCGTCATAAACAAAAATACAGGTTGGGTTTCGCCAGACGATATAACAGCGAACATTACATTAAATAATTTATACGGCACCCCCGCCACCGACAGACGCATTTCCGCAAACGCGTCATTACGTCCATCAGATTTTACATTTGATGATTACCGCGGATACACATTTACACCAAACTTTATCAAAAACGGTGTTATGTCCAATGGATTCGCCAATTCGTCACAAACATTTGTTGCCGATATAGACAATATCCGCACAGACGAAAACGGAAACGCAACCATAAATGTAAAATTTGATCGCGAAATTCCATACGGCACATATATGTTGAATCTGAAAGTTAACGGGTTCGAGGCCGGCGATGGCAAAAGTATTCAAAACATCATTAACGCCCGTGTGTCTAATTTTGAATATTTGGTTGGATACAGTACCAAATCGGACCTTGGGTATGTTAAACGTAATGCCACACACACAGTAAAATTGATTGCAATAGACCCATCATTGAAACAAATTGATGTAAATGATTTAACAATGAAATTGGTTCGTCGTGATAACCTGACCAGTTTGGTGAAAGATTACAACAATCATTATAAGTATCAAACAATATCGCACGATACTGTTATAACACAATCTCAGATTGCTGTGTCCCATAAAGGTTCAGAAATTACATTAAACACATCAAATGGTGGAACATACTATCTGCAAATCATAGATAAAAACGACAATATTTTGGCAAACATTGAATACTTTGTTGCATCGGACGAAAACGTAGAAATGAAAACAGACGCGCATGCTGAATTAAAAATCAAACTGGATGCGTCTGAATATAAGCCAGGCGATACAATCAATATTGGAATTGTTGCCCCATACACTGGGACGGGTCTTATCACGATTGAACGTGATCGTGTGTATGCACATACATGGTTTACCGCAACAACGACTTCGTCAACCCAGAAAATTACCCTGCCCCAAGATTTTGAAGGCACCGGATATGTAAATGTTTCTTTTGTACGCGATATAAACAGTCGCGATGTATTCACAACACCGTATACATATGCGGTGGCGCCGTTTGCGACCAATCTGGACAAGCATAAAATAAATGTTAAATTGGATGCCCCAAAATCCGTGCACGATAATAAATTATCAATTGATGTTGAAACCAATACCGATGCACACGTGATGCTGTTTGCGGTCAACACCGGAATATTACAGGTTGCAAAATATAACCTGCCGAACCCAATTAAGCACTTTTTCCAAAAGGCCGCATTACAGGTTGAAACATATCAGATATTATCTTTGTTATTGCCTGAATTTAATATATTGCGTGAAGTCGCCAAAACAGGCGGTGGCGATTTTGCGGACCTGGGCGGAATTGATACACCACTTACCAATCCATTTGAACGCAAAAATATTCCACCGGTCGCATTTTATTCTGGCATCATAAATACCAAGGCCAACGAACCACACAATGTAAAGTTTGACATTCCAGAATACTTTAACGGTGAATTAAGTATTTATGCTGTCGCCGCAGATACTGGTCGTATTGGTTCGGCGCACACCGCAACATTGGTTCAATCGCCGGTTATCATTTCTGTTGCGTCACCGTTGTTTGTTGCGCCCAATGATAAATTTACCGTAAATACAATCATTTCTAATCGCGCCGAAGAATCCGGCAACGCCGCAACTGCGCGTTGTGATGCATCTGTATCGGGGCCAATTACAGCAACAAAAAATACAGCGGCAACCATGAATTTACCGGAAAACACTGAAAAATTATGGTCGTTTGGTATTACTGCTAATGAAAAACCGGGTGCCGCAGAAATAAATGTATCAACCACTTTATTTGATAATAAAAATATTCCAATCGCATCACGCCGCACGACATCAACATTATCGGTCCGTCCGGCGTCCGCATTAACCACAGATATAAAAACGGGAATCATGGACAGTTCACAATTAAACCTGCGACATTTGGAAAATGATTTATATAATGTTGGGGCCACACGCACAATCTATATATCAAAAACACCTGTCATTTTGGCACGTCCTTTGGTAATGTATCTGGACAGTTATGAATATACATGCACCGAACAGATGGTTTCACGTGCGATGCCGTATGTGTTAACCAAAACTGATAAATCAGATGCCAAAGTGAACAAGATTATCCAGACACTTGCCAATCGTCAAAACGCCGATGGATCTTTTGGCATGTGGGCGTCCGGCACAGATTCAATAGATAACAAAACAAATGCAACAACAGTGTATTTGACAGCATATGCCATCAATTTCTTGACAATTGCGCGGCGCGGTGGATATAACGTTCCACAATCCATGTTTTCACGCGGTATTGATTTCTTGCGCGATATTGCCACAGAAAATACCACAAGCCCGACTGATGCATTTGCAAAATCTTTTGCAATTTATGTGTTAACACTGAACGATTACGTCACGACCAGTTATATTGAATCATTAGAAGAATACGCCAACGCAAATATTAAAAATTGGCAGGAAACGACAATCGGCACATATATCGCGGCATCTTATCAAATGTTGAAACAAACAGATAAAGCGTATAACCTGGTTTCCAAATATCGTAATGGTTCAGCCGACCGAAAACTGTACGATTTGCAATTTAACAATGCGGTTGCAAATGACGCGGTTTATGCATTTATTACCGGACGGTATTTTGATATGAAAACCGATACCATCGCAAAATCAATTCAGAATTATATAAACGCCGGCAACTATGATTCATTTACTGCGGCGGCAATTGTCACCGCTATGACTGGTATCGCCAAAGATGATATTACCCCAAATGCCGTATCCGTATTCGTAAACGATACCAAGGTTGAAACCAATACAACAAAAAATATAATCAGCGCAACAATTCCGGCGAATGCGGCCAAGGTTCGTATAAATTGTGATACATGCAAATCAAAAAGCCCACTGTTCTATGGCATGGTGACCCAAGGTTATCCAAAAAACACAAAATCGTCATCTAATGGAATTGAAATATCTCGCCATTATTACGACACAAATGACAATGAAATTGATTCTGGTGCAATTGGCGACATCGTAAATGTAAAAATCAGTGTCCGCACTCGTGGTGTCACAGACCATGTTTCCAACGCGGTAATTTCTGATTTATTACCCGGTGGTTTTGTTCCAATTTCTGATTCATTGACCGGCGACATGGATTTCAGTGAAATTCGTGAAGATCGTATATTGATTTATACCGACCTGAATCGCACACCACGCACATTTACATACAAGGCACAACTGTCTGTGTCTGGTGAATTTACCGTCCCGGCGATAACCGCCCAAGATATGTATAATCCATCAACCAACGCAACCGGTACGACCGAAACATTTACGGTATCAAATGCGGCGGATTAAACAGTTCTTAATTAACACAGCATGGATAGTCGGCACATACGCAATCGTATGGTTTATTATCCGACTATTTTTTATCACGCCTTTATTGGACAATACATCTTTTTCGCATGCATATTATGATGCCAATGGGAAACTGATAAGAATAACATTGTCTGCGGACGATAAATATCGCATATACACACCATTATCACAAATCAGTTCACATATAAAAAATGCGATTGTTCTGTACGAAGATAAACATTTTTATCATCATACGGGAATAAATCCAATCGCATTGGTGCGCGCCATCCGACAATATGCATCTGGAACCGCACACCCCGTTGGTGCATCAACAATTACTATGCAGGTTGCACGTCTGAAATATGACATAAACAGCAAAACCTTGCCTGGCAAATTACATCAAATTGTGGCGGCGGCCTATATTGATTTATTTCATTCCAAAGACGAAATCCTAGAGGCATATCTGAACTTGGCGCCGTATGGTGGAAACATTGAAAGTATCGGGGCCGCATCCACAATATATTTTGGGCGACACGCGATTGATTTAACGAAGATAGAATCTATTACATTGGCGACTATTCCGCAAAACCCGACAAAACGTGGACTGAACACACCAACCGGAATTGCCAACATACAAAACATGCGTAAAAATTTGGTTGAACGATGGATTGCCGAATATCCAAATGATACGAACCTACGAACCCTTGCCGACATGCCGATTCAGACGAAAAATATATCTGACCTGCCCTTTTTGGCACCACACTTTATTGACAATCTGAACACAAAAAAGATACCCACGAAAATGTCAGAAATTTACACGACACTGGATTTGGGATTGCAATCAAAATTGGAAAACGCATTACGTGGCGAAATAAATGCGCGACGCGCAGTCGGCATAACAAATGCCGCCACGATTTTGATAAACTATAAAACCATGGACACATTGGCATACATTGGTTCCGCCGATTACTATAACCGCGATATATACGGTGAAAACGATGGTGTCCGGGCACGGCGCAGTCCTGGTTCTACATTAAAGCCACTGATTTACGCAACCGCCACCGACCGCGGTCTGATTCACGGCATGACATTATTGCGGGACACGCGGGTCAATTTCGGTGTATATGCGCCCGAAAATTCAGATAATGAATTTTATGGGCCGATATTGGCGCGCGATGCGTTGACACATTCGCGTAATATTCCGGCGATAAATCTGCTGAAAGAAATCGGAACAAACAATTTTTATAAAATACTTTCGGAATCGGGCGTTGGAAATCTGAAAAGTCCCGAACATTATGGTGTGTCTGTCGCCTTGGGCGGTGCCGAGGTTTCAATGTTGGAACTGGCTGATATTTATGCAACGATGGCGAACCTGGGCACGCGGCGGGCAATACGGTTTTTACGTGATGTGCCAGATAATAAAATAACACAAATCCTGTCACCCGAAGCATTTTTTCTGACCCTGGATATGTTGACACACCAATCAATTCCCACCAAACAAATTCCATTTGCAAAGAATAATCGTGCACCGATGCGGCACTATTGGAAGACCGGCACATCATCATCATATCGTGATGCATGGACGGCGGGTATATTCGGCGATTTTGTTTTAATCGTATGGGTGGGAAATTTTGATGGCACACCGAACAATGCGTTCAGTGGCGCCCGCGCCGCCGCACCAATATATTTTGCATTGTCTGATGCGGTTGGTGATTATTACCGCGGAATTGGGCACCCCATCCAAGACAATAATTTCATGACCCCCGAATTAAATATAATAAGTGTTGAAATGTGCACAATCGGTGGCGGTATTGCCGGTCCATATTGTCCATCCACAGAAAAGACGTATTTTATTCCAGGCAAATCGCCGATAACGCGCAACACCGTTCATCGCATGATACCAATAGATAATGCAACGGGCCTGCGGGCATGCAAATCTGATTCCAAAACAACACATAATGAAATATATGAATTTTGGGACAGCGAATATCTGGACCTGTTTAAACGTGCGGGCATAAAACGCAACACACCACCAAAATATATGCCAAATTGCGACATAAACGAAACCATGGACGACCAAATTGCACCGGTAATTTTATACCCAATTGCCGACACAAAAATCGTTATCACATCCGACCAAGATTACGAACGCGTCGGTTTTATTGCACTGGGGGCGACAGACGATGCAAAATTAATATGGTTTTTGGATGACAAAATATTGGGTTCCACCAAGAACGGTGAACCATTGGAATATAACGTTCCCATGGGCGATCATAAATTAAGTGTGACGGACACCAACGGCACCACAACCGAAATGGAATTCAGTGTAATAAAATAAAAAACGGTTGCAATTGCAACCGTTCATTTAATCCGAATAATTTTAATACAAACCATACTTTGTTATGTAATTAAACGATATTCCGATAATAAAATTACTGCCATAATTTTCGGCATCGCGCGCCTTGGCACGACGATATTGAACATATGGTCCCATTGTGAAATCGCCCCACAGATTTGTATCCAAGCGCGCAACAACACTTAAATCACGTTCCAAATCGGTACCAACATATTGCGAATAATCAAGGTATTCACGATAATATCCGTCCGTTGATAATTTCACACCATCACGAACAGTGTATTCCAAACGCCACCCAAGTTCCGCCGCCAATTTACT
This sequence comes from uncultured Pseudomonadota bacterium, assembly GCA_902771695.1. Classification (GTDB taxonomy): domain Bacteria; phylum Pseudomonadota; class Alphaproteobacteria; order Rs-D84; family Rs-D84; genus Enterousia. The sequence continues at coordinate 25,902 of CACXXP010000004.1, forward strand.
GACCTGATCATGACCATATGTGAAATCGTATTCGTAAACACCCGCAATATGTAAATCTTTGATTACCGGTGAATCAAACACGGCGAAACCCGCCATGCCACGCAGAACCTTTAAACGATTATCGGTATCGTTTGCCGGAACAAATTCTGTTTCGTATGCCGCACGCGCCATTGGTCCAAGTTTAAACGAATCAAAATCCCAACACGCATAATTCAAGTTACTGGTCAACAATATTTTATCCGCACTTTCGTTAACAGTCCGCGGTTCGTTGTATGGTTTAACCTCGGTCCGACCATATTCCATAAACACGCTGTTATCCCAACTGAAACGATTGTGATTATATTCCAACGCGGTATCAAACACACCCTTGATAAATTCTTGATCATCGGCACTTAACGCAGAAATCGGTGATGTTGAATATTGGTCTGAATGACGCACAGATGTTTTTGACATATCCAAACCGATTCGTCGAATATTCAATATCAACTCTTTACCTTCTAAATCAATATCTGATGCAGACGCCATAAATGGTGTCAATGCCGCACACAAGAACACTGATAACTTTTTCATTTTCATACCCCTTGATTACAGAAATTATTTGTAAATATAAAGTGCACCATCACGGTCAGTGTAACGCCACCCAGCATTACGCAACGCGATTGTCAATGCGCCACGACGCGCGGACGCGACATGGAAAACAATTTGACCGTCTGAAATCGCCGCCGTATCCAAATCTATGCCTGCATCTGCGGCAACCCGGCGAACACTTGACCAATCGGCGATACGATTATGCAACGACAAAACCATTGGGAAAGTTCCTGAAACAGAATCTTCAACCGTTAACCAGTTTTGCACATCATGTGTCGCCAACCAATTTTTTGCCGCACGACGATTTAATGTCATTGTTATTTTTGCCGCATACGTCGTATCTGAAAGTTTTTCACCACTGATACCGGAACTTGCAATTAACGGCGTCAATCCAGATGATTTTTCATTTGCGACGGCCGCACGCAACGCGGACGTATCCGAATACGGTGACAACGCATCAACAATTATTTGGCGACGTGCCTCGTCAAAGGCCATATTTTTTGCGGTCGCGGCGGTATCACTGGTCACATTGACCGACGCCGTTCCCCCAAGTTCTGCGGCCACAGCGGCAACCGCACTACACGTTGCCAATGCCACCCCCGCAATAAAAGCTTTTATTTTTTTCATACAACAAACCTATCATTAGAATCGTGCCTGGATACCAACACGGACACCCATAGATTTATAGACCGATTCTATTTCATTGTCAACCTTGCATACCCATCCAGAACATTCTTTTTCTGTTTCCAGTATATTTATAATCGTTGGATCATTCTCACGCATCCATGCTTCTACTTCACTGGACGACATACTTGGGTTTTCGTTGATATAATATTGCAACATTTCATCATATATTTCCTGGTAATAACCCTCGTTCAAATAGGTGCTGGCTTTACCGCCTGACAATGTGTAGTAATCAAATGTCATACCAATAGATAACGCAACCGAATCTGTCAACGCCGTCATATAATTTGCCGCCAAACCAATATGCCATGCCTTGCCAAAATCACCCTTGTCTTCCACGCTTTTCGGGTGTTTCCAATCACTGCGATATGGTTGATCGCCGGTTGATGTGTACATTGGCAATCCAACTTCTACACGTGCATTGACCGCGTTATACGCATTGATATCATAATCTAAATCCAATGCCACATATGGACCGGCCCATGTTGTTTCATATGAATGGCTGATACTTGGCAATTTGAACATGTATGTACCACCGGTACTAACATGGGTTTCGCCCGATGGTATTTCCCAATACCCGTTCCAATCAGGACCATGTTCCCATAAAACCTGTTGCGTGTTTGTGCTTGTGTCATAGAAAATCAGTATCGGATCACATTGTGTTTCATCACTGCCTGCAATTGTTTCACAATATCCTGTATCAACCGTTAAACCGTAATCATTTTTCGTTTCTAATTTATATTTGAAATAGCGATACCCAACCGACGGTGTCACGCGCGCCACACCAACCTTGAATGCATCGGTCAAACCAAATCCAACATTGAACCCAAGCAAACTGCCACTGTTACTGGTTCCGATGGAAAGTGAATGCCCAACCTGTTGTCCCATATACGTTAATTCGCCGTTATCAATTTCGCCGTTATGGTTTGCATCATTCCAATCATTCCATTCTGTGACAATCCAACCGCCGTTTGTGACGTCATCGTCAATCATGGTAGAATCGCCAAATTGCATACCATATTTGAACCCTGCATCAATCTGCATTTTTGTGTTTCCGCTGCCAAATTTATATTTTCCGGTAACATCAAAAACGTTCCAACGCAAATTATCATAATGCAATAAACTGCCCGCATCATTCATAGAAAAATTCCATGATGCAAATTCATGTAACAACGCCGCATTTATCGATAACCCTTGTCGTTCTTGGGGTGCATTTGGCGTGACTATCTTAGTTTGTTTTGATTGAGTTTCTGTTCCAACAACACGGGTATAATTTTGATATGGATTTCCAATATATGCATTATTATTCGGCACGACACCCGTCCGTGTCCGTGTATATGTTGTATCACTGGAATAACTGGTATTTGTCATAGGCCGGGTGGCGAACCCATTGGTTGAATAGTTCCGTTGCGGTGAATTATAAACCCCATTGTAATACGTGCCCGCCGCATAGGTCATTTCCGGCAATATCGCAACGACAGCAAACTTTAAAATCAGTGAATAAAATCTCTTTGGCATAGTTTTCTCCATCCTATATATCAGATACATTTTATCATAAAATGATTGAAAAAAAAACAATAATGTGTAAAATGGCACAGGTTTTTACAGGGACCATATGCGGATATGGCGGAATTGGTAGACGCTCAGCACTAAGGATGCTGTGGAGAAATCCGTGGGGGTTCAAGTCCCCCTATCCGCACCATTTTTTGTATATTTTTATGTATTTTCTACTTGCCCGAAAAATTATAATTTTGCTAGGATACACACATACAGGGATGAAAGGATTAAAACTGCTTTTTGGCGTATGCCTTGGCATGCTTGCATTTTGTGGAACGCATGCCGTGGATATGGATGATGTCGCACGTGCGGCGTCACGGGCGACTGCACAAAAAACATCGTCTGGGGTTCAATCCAGAACGGCGCCCTCTTCTTCTAACACGAAATCATCATCAACCGGAACAACACAGCGCACAATTACCAGTCCTGTTTCACGTGACCGTGCAACAACAACGGGCGTTGATAATTCACAAACGAAAAACGTTACATCACGCACGGGTGCAAATGCCCCACGCACCGCGACACAAAATATTTCAACGCGTTCAACCATTGCACCACGTGCCGTAATCACAACTGGCACTGGAATCGCACGTCGCACCACAACAAATTCAACCGTCAAACCACGCAGTGCGAATACACCCACACGAACAACAACCACTTCGCGCAATCGGTCATCACGCAATACACGCCGCATTTCACGTGCGGCCACGAATGAATCGGGGGCATTGGTTGCAAATTATTCAGGGTGTCGCAATGTGTATTACGAATGCATGGACGAATTCTGTGCGACCAAGGATACAAACCTGCGGCGGTGCGCATGTTCATCACGTGTAAACGAATTTAACAGCATAAAAAAACAAATGTCCAAGGTTGAAGATAAAATGTTGGACTTTAATCAAAAATTGCTGATGGTGAACATGGATGCCGAAGATGTGGATGCCATAACAAACGCCACCGAAGGCGAAGACGCATTTTATGCCACCAAGGACAAAACAAAATCCAAACGTGCATTGGACGATATTGCGAAAAAATTAAATGCGACATTTGGCGATTCGGATTCTGGTTCATCTTTGGCACCGATAACGATGTCATTGAACATAGATTCTGCATTTGATACGGTTGATTCATTTATGGGCGTGGATACAACAACAAAAAACGGCCCGGCCCTGTACAACGCGGCAATTCCGGTATGCCGTGACATCGCGACCGAGGTATGTACCGAAGACGAATTATCTTTGGCAATCAGTGGTTATCAAATGCTGATGGAACAAGATTGCAATACGGTATTCAAATCATATCAATCCAAGGCCGATGCCGCCCGCGCCAAAGTTTTTGAAAGCAGTGCATTACTTGACATGTCACGGCTAGAGGCGTATCAGACCCGTAATTCTGATGATATGTTAACATGCAAAAGCAAAATGTTGGAAATGTTGTCTGATTCCACGGTATGTGGCAAAAATTTGCAAAACTGTCTTGATATGACGGGCAAATATATTGACCCCACAACCGGCAAGGCATTTTTAACAGCTGATTTGTCAAACCTGGATTTATTGTTGACGCGCCCATCTGTGAACCAGACATGGACATCCGCCAACAGTTCCAGTTCGTTTTTAGCATATCTGAAAAATAAAAAGACATATCTGGCGGCGGCAATGGAAAATTGTCAAGACATTGCCGATTCGGTATGGGACGCATTTATAGAAGACGCACTGTCACAAATCAAATTGGCACAAACCGCAAAACTAGAAGAAATACGCCAGGCCTGCACGACACTGACGGCGGAATGTTTAACATCAACGGCGGAAACAATATCTGGGTTTGATGCACGCGCGTTATCTATATTCGGCGTGGCGGCGGATCGCACGGTCAATTCTGTATGCGCGGATATCCAAACGGCATGCACAACATTGATTGACACCGACAGTTCTTCTACGGAATCGTGGAACACCGGCATGACCGATATTGCAACAAACAAAACATATGAAACCATCTTGACCAGTTGCACCCAGGTCGGCCGCAATTGCATTATCCAGGCATGTAAATCTATATCTGGGAACTTTGATTTGTGTGACGACATAGAATTTTCTGCAAATCGCCACGCAATATTGGAACGCACATCATGTTGGCCGGAATTGAAAGAATGCGTTGGTGCCGCGGGTGACGAAGCATTGGTCCGCATCGTCACATTACTTGGCAAATCGGACAGTGGCGAAAACAAATACGCATTTTATGATGAAATGTACGACCGGTACCAGGAACATATTTACAGCATATGTTATAACGAATGCGGTGAAGAAAGCACCGATGCCGAATGCGCCAAGTGCCGTATTGCTGAACGCATTTGGGGTAATTGTGAATATCCACCACAAAATGCGGGTGATAACAGAATACTTATACCAACGACCGCATCACCAACATCATCTATACCGGCACATTCAACATTGTTGGCGTGGTTTGCAATCAACACCGGCACGGCGACCCAGCAAAGTGATGGTACATATGTTCCAAACCAGCGCAGTTGCGTCAACACACGCTGTTCTTCGGGCGTGTATGCACCCGGCGCAATGGGTAATGCCGTTTGCATGACAGATGACGGATACACAAACGATATGACGGGCGATGGCATGTATTGTCCGGCCGACGCTGGCAACATTCAAATGCAAATACAAAATAATTTAACCAATTGTTGTTACAGCAACGAAAATGTTTGGGGACACACCCAAATGGACACCGATGGTCCGTGCTGTGAAGGTCGGGTTGCAAATATTAATGACAACATCCCAATGTGCGTGCCGCGCACCGCCCCAGAACCAACTCTGGTAATGCAGAATGAACACAACGGCCAATATTATTTGGTGTGCGTTGGTGGCACGGTCAGTGGTACCGGCACAAATAACAATTATCCAAATGGCAACAAAATACAATGTAATGGTGGCCGGTTTGTTTTGGTTGGGAATAACACATATACAACCCCAACCGATGTTAATACGGTGGATGCAAATACCCCACGTACCGTTTATTACCAGGCAGAAGAAGGGAATGATCCATATACAAACCCGATACCATTTACCCCGACGGGCAATGGATACTTTATACATTACGGAAATTAAGCCAATACCTTGACAAAACAAGATTTTTTGTGTTATAATATGAACATATAACCAAAAGGATTTCACATGTCACGTAAAGTCCCAAACAAAGTTGGTAAAATTTTAATGTTGGCGGGCCTGATGGCATTTACCAAGGCATGTAAAAAGCCGCCGGTTCCGGAACCCGAACCAACACACCATTATCCCGAAACAATTTATGTTCCATTTGAATTAAAATTATCCGATATGCCAAATGTTGATACAATCCGTTTCTACGCCCAGCAACCAGATGTTAAAAAAATTATTATGGATTTAAAACCAATGGATTCTATGCACACATCTGGTTGGGGGGCCTCAACGTATGGAAAAGTGCGCAGAATGCTGCAAGAATGTATAGACGTTAATCCAGATGAAGTTTCTGGTCATGGTACATTCATCGTCCATAAAGTTGTACCAGACAGTATGAATTACGTGTCAGGTTTACCAAGGTCGGACAGTGTCGCTTTCCGCCGAATGGGTTTTGATATTTACGTGCGTCGCAATCATTAGCATAATTTTATTGTTGCCCAAAATAAAATTTTTTAATATCATGCATGCATGGCAAGGGGATTTATTACATCTGTTTTTTTGTATTTTATGTCAATAACCATGGTTTACGCCACGGGTGTTGTATGTTCCGGCCATAACGACAGCAGATCCGATTGCAATAACGAACCGGGGTGCACCGTAATTGAAGCCCAAAATGCCAATAATAACTTTTTTTGTGTTCCGGATTGTGAGCATTTGACCACAACTACATGTGAGAATTATGCTGGATGTAAATTGAACTCAATGGAAATGTGTAGTAAAAACTCATCGGAAAATAAATATCCCACATGGGAAACAGACCATTTTGAATATCACGATTGTCCACCGGATCACCCAAAATCTGAGGTTGGAAATGACAACATAGATTTTTGTTATAAACCATGTGCCAGTGGCAGTGACGGTGGAACAGACGAATGCGGTGTTTATCACGCAACAGGATGGAACAATATTGTATCATGCCTTGTCACAAATACAGACAACCTAATGCCATCAGATGATTTTCATACCGAAGGTGATAAATGTTTTCTGAATACCCGTCCGTGCAATTTGTTTTCTTTCACAGTTCAGGGAATTTCAAGTCCAAACCCAGACAACGTAAGTGGTAATGCGATTTGGAATTCTGACGAAGAACACTATACCACCAGTGGTTGCACATATGCGGATACCGTATTAAATGACACATTGCACTGTAACCAAGCGGTAAGTTACCATGGTGGGCAAACCGCAATTAATGCAAATGCAACAATAAGTTATGCAAGTGGTTCTGGGTCTTCTTACTACTGCCAAAGTTGTGAAAGTACAGAATATTATCCAACAACGAATAAACCAAATGAATATCACAGTTGTGGCAACAACCCAAGTGGAACAACCAAAGCATGCAGTTGTATAAAAATTGAAGTAGGATATTACAATTCTTGCAGTACTGGTTGGAATAATAACATGACATTAAATCAATGTCATTCAAAATGCCCAATCGGTCAAACCACATCTGGCGAAGGTTCAACCGATATCAGAGATTGTCAATACGAAGATGACACACAAGTCTGTGATGTGGCCGGGTGCAAGAGTTTAAACCAGATTTTAAGTGGTGCCGCCGCTAACACATGGACATCCATGTTGAATTAAAGAGCCAAAATCTATATTTCACAACTGATATTTTTTATTGCGGTTTGTATTGCCGACATCTGTTCGTCGGTAAACCGCCCCAGCACCCAATCCGCCGCATCTATTGGTAACCCCATATTCCGCGGATGGTCAATTCCGATTCGCACGCGCGTATATTCATTTCCCACATGTGCATCAATTGATTTTATCCCGTTGTGACCGGCACTGCCCCCGCCGACCTTGGTTTTAATAGTTCCCAATTTCAAATCCATATCGTCGTGAATCACGATAATATTTTCAATTGGTATTCTGTAATAATCCATAATTGCACGCACGGCACGACCACTGTCGTTCATAAATGTTTGTGGCATCGCAAATATCACCCGCCGCCCATCAATATTTGCCGCAAAAGTTTTTGCGAACAGTTCTGTTTTCCATGTGGCCGCATCACCCGCCAAATGCTTTACCGCCATAAAGCCAACATTATGACGCGTGCGTTCATATTCATCCCCGGGGTTCCCCAAGCCAACAATTAAAATCGGTTTATTTTCTTGCATATGAATATCTCTTTTTCTATTATATTATCACACAAAGGAGATAAAGATGAAGTTAAAAACATCAATTATTTTATGTTCCATGATTGCGGTCGCATCCACACCCGCAATGGCAAATACAGTTTGGGATTTGTATGCCGGGGTTTCAATTGGTGCCGGTGGCCAAACACTTTTTAACGATGGACACGACAAAACCGAAACCGCACAATCTTTTGGCGGTATGTTCGGTATAGATTTGCCGGCGTTTCGTATAGAGGCCGAATACAATTACCTTAACGAATCTGAATCTCATGTGAATTTGGCGATGGTGAACGCGTATTTCAAAATGCCATCAACGGTTGTTAAACCATACATGGGATTGGGTGTCGGTGTAATGTTTGATGGCGAAAGCGACAGATATGATGCACATATGGATACATCTGCCGCATACCAAGGTATGTTGGGGGTGACATTGGGCGTTCCGGCATTGCCTTTCAAATTTGATATAGAAGCTCGCGGCGTATATATTCCAAACGTTGTTAAATTAGAAGACAACAAACCTGATTTGCTGCAATACGAAGCACGCGTCAAAATCAGATATTTATTTTAATTCATGATGGGGCGGCAACGCCCCTGAATTTAATCATAGCAAAGGAACGCAGATGCTGACACTGATTGACGGTAATTCAATTTTATTTCGTGCATATTACGGTGTGCACAGCCGCCTGACCCGATCCGATGGAACACCCACAGGTGCAGTGTATGCGTTTCTGAATATGATGTTGCCGTTTTTTGCAGCGGCCAAACCAGACGATACATTTGTATGTGTGTTTGATGCATCACGCCAAACTTTCCGCCAAGAAATTTATCCTGAATACAAGGCGAATCGTGATGAAACACCCGCTGATTTAATATCCCAGGCAATTATGGTCCAACGTGGATTGGGCGAAATGGGTGTCCCGGTGTTATGCATCCCCGGGGTAGAAGCCGATGATGTTATCGCGACACTGGCCACACAAAGTTGCCAAATTGCCGATAAAACACGAATCATGACCGGCGATAAAGATTTAATGCAATTGGTGTCTGATTGCATATACCTGTATGACGGGATGAAGCAAAAAACAATTGGTCGGGCCGAAGTCATTGAAAAATTCGGTGTCACCCCAGAACAAGTTGTTGATGTGCAATCACTGATGGGCGATTCGTCCGACAATGTGCCGGGGGTTCGCGGAATTGGGCCCAAAAAGGCCGCAGAACTGATTAACGAATTTGGTTCATTGGATAATTTATACGCTCACCTTGGCGATATCAAAAACGAACGCACACGGAATATGTTGTCTGATTCGCGCGACATGGCATACATATCAAAACAATTGGTCACATTGAAACGCGATGTTGATTTATCGGGTTTAACCATCGCACCATTTCGGTTTAATCGCGCAGCGGCTCTGAACTTTGTTCGCAACGAATTGGAAAGCAATTCTTTGGTTGAAAAAATATCACGCACTTTTCCAGAAACATCTGCACCCGCCGACCAACCTGCGTTTAGTTTTCCGGGTTCGCAATGTCCAACCGATATTCCTGTGATATCCACACCCGCCAAGCCAACAAATGAATTGAAAATGAAGTTTGATAAAATCTCAACCATTACTGAATTAGAAAAATTCTTGGCCGGTGTCGGTGATGTTATCGCATTGGATACAGAAACAACAGGATTGGACCAAGAAAACGATAAAATGGTCGGAATGTCGTTGGCGATAAATTCAACGCATGGTGTTTATATTCCGTTGCGACATAAAACTGCATCGGCCGATTTATTCGGGGACGCAAAATTTGCCGATGGACAAATTACTGTAACGGACCTTTACAAACGTATTTGGCCAATACTTACCAACAAAAAAGTCACCAAGGTTGGCCACAACATTAAATTTGATTTGCACATTATGGCAAACGAAGGTTGGGACATCGAAAAAATATCGCCAATTGATGATACTATGCTGATTTCATACGCGCTGAACGGAACATTGCATTCACACAGTATGGACGAATTGGCGGCAAAATATCTGAATCATTATAACATAACATTTGCGTCACTGTTTCCGCCGAAAACACGCGATGCGGATATGCACTTTGACATGTTGCCAATTGACACTGCGTACCCATATGCCGCCGAAGATGCCGTCGTCACAATGGCATTATACGAATATATGCGCCCCAAATTAGATGCAAACGAAAAATTATCTGAATTGTACGATAAATGCGACCGACCATTATTGATGGTTTTAACACAAATAGAACGTGCCGGTGTATTGGTAGACCGAACAAAATTGAATCAACTGTCGGGGGTATTTCATAAACAATTGACTGATATCAGCAATGAAATTTGGGAAATGGCGGGGCATGAATTTAACATTGCCAGTCCGAAACAGTTGGCGACCGTTCTGTTTGATGAAATGCATTTGCCAGAAAACAAAAAACGTTCCACCGATGCAGATACATTAAATGACCTGATGGAACATCACCCAATTATTGAAAAGATTATGAATTGGCGTTCAATTGCAAAATTGGCGGGAACTTATGCGGATGCCCTGCCCCATCAAATTGGTCGCGATGGGCGCATTCATACAACATATCTGCAAACCAGTACGAATACAGGGCGTCTGTCTTCACGCGATCCGAACCTCCAAAATATCCCGGTTAAAACGGAACTGGGCGAAGAAATACGCAAATGCTTTGTCGCACCAACTGGGCGCGTCCTGGTTGCCGCCGATTATTCACAAATTCAGTTGAGATTACTGGCAGATGTGGCAAACATAAAAACGTTCAAAGATACATTTATTGCCGGACGCGATATTCATGAACAAACCGCACGCAAGATTTTCAATATTCCTGAATCTACGATTGTTCCCAAAGATTTGCGCCGTGCCGCAAAAACCGTAAACTTTTCAATCATATATGGAATATCATCATTTGGTCTATCCGCACAACTGAATATACCACGCGCCAAAGCCCAAGAAATCATAGATTCTTATCTGGCCGGGTTGCCCGAAATCAAACAATACATGGATTATATTAAAAAGTTCGCAACTGAAAATGCATGCGTTTATACACCATGGGGCCGCCGTATAGAATTACCCGAAACGAAAAATCCGCGTATGCGTGCATATGCAATGCGTGCCGCAATAAACGCCCCAATCCAAGGATTTGAAGCAGACCTGATGCGTCTTGCAATGATAAAGACATATAATGAAATCGTTGTGCCAAACAAGGATAAGATTAAACTTATCATGCAGGTTCACGATGAAATGGTATTTGAATGTGACGAAACATTTGCAAAAGATTTTGCTGAAAAAATCAAGAACGTCATGGAAAACATAACAACAATTTCTGTGCCACTGCGTGCCGATTATGTAATTGCACCATTTTGGGGCAAATAAAATTTTTACATCTGGATAAATAACTTTGGATTATCAACCAAACTTTCAATGGCTTTATCCAGTGTTTCACGATATTCCAAGAATTTCTTTTTATTTGCCGCATCCAAATTATCTATGGCCGGTAATTTTACCGTCAATGGATTCACATGTTTGCCATCTTTGATTATTTCATAATGTAAATGCGGACCCGTTGATAACCCCGTTGAACCCGCATATCCGATAATCTGACCTTGGCGTACCGCGGTCCCAACCTTTACATTTTTGGCAAACTTTGACATATGTGCATACAACGTTTCAAACGATCCATTATGGCGAATCTTAACAAAATTACCATGTCCACGATTAAACCCACGTGCAACCACACGACCCGCACCGGCGGCCGGAATTGGTGTTCCAGTTGGCGCACGAAAATCGACACCCTTGTGCGCGCGGGTAAATCCCAAAACGGGATGTTTACGCCGTGTAGAAAAACTGCTGGTGACCTTAGCATTATTTATCGGTGTTCGTTTCAACGATTTAATTGCGCCATTACCGTTTGGATCATAATACCCGACACTTTTATCAGATTTACGATAACGGTACATCTTCACATTTCCACGCAACGCATCAAAAGACACAACAATAACCGAACCATTATCTATCTTTTTGTTATCAGAATAATTTTCCTCAAAAACCACAGAAAATTTCTGACCGGCACGAACATCACGTTCAAAGTCCATTTCAAACGCCAACAAATCATATACTTCGGCCAAAATTCCGGCGGGAATATCCGCACGCATCCCGGCCAAATAGAAACTGTCACCATCCAAGATTTCACCTTGGCGATAAACCAGACGTGTATCACGTTCTATATCAATTGCATTGCAATTCCACACGCCACCATCGTCACATGTTAATTCCACACGACGCCATGGTCCAGGCAAAACAGTTATTTTTGACACCGGAGTATTCGGTCCACCATCACGCGTAAATTCAATCTTATCACGGTCTGCACGCAGACCGGTAATACCGGCCTTGGTCTTTAATATATCGGCAATTTTATTTATGTCGGCACCACCAAAACCCTGGGCAGATAAAATTTTGGACAGCGTATCCCCCGACATAACATTGACAACAACCGTATTATCCGGAACCACAGGCGTTTCATTTGCGCCCTTTTCACCACGTCCAGAAAACACCAACACGGCCACAACAGCAACAACCGCCAATATGCCCGCCGCCCACAAAACCATGCGAATAACTTTGTGCGACAAAATAATATTTTTTGCTTTTTCCATAGCGTCCATTATAATAGTTTTATGACAATAAATCAAGCATTTGACCTTCTAAAAGATGCGGGCGGCATTCGTGCGGCCCGAATTATCACGGATAATGTTAAATATTTGCCGTGGTGGCGGGTAAAAATTTTTGCATATAAATTACGTCACGGCATGCCAATTGCAAAAATAATTCATCAAAAATGGTTTTACGGGTTACCTTTTTATACAAATTCCAAAACATTGGACCCCCGACCCGATACCGAAACATTGGTCGCCGCGGTTATCACCGATAATCCGCAAAAGCCAAGAATACTGGATTTGGGAACGGGTACGGGATGCATAATTGCCGCAATTATAAAAAATATTTATGGTGCATCGGGTATTGGCGTTGATTATTCATACGGGGCATTACGGGTCGCCCGCCGAAACATCAAAACATTAAATTTAACAGAACGAATAAAAATTATTCGTGGGTCTTTTGCGAACAAAAAGTTAACAACAGAAAAGTTTGACGTTATCGTATCAAACCCACCATATATTGCATACGGCGATACCCGTATGAATGACGGTGCGATGCATGATCCAAAATGCGCATTATATGCAAAAAATAATGGATTGTCCGCATACGAACAAATCGCAATTAATGCAAAAAATTGGTTAAAACCAAACGGTCGCATATATCTTGAAATTGGTGCGGGACAAAAAACATCGGTCAAAAAAATATTTTCATCAAATGGTTGGAAATTCGTCCGCGATGAAAAAGATTTGTCTGGAATCGTACGCGTTTTAATATTTACAATTTAAAACCCCGAATTTCTTCGGGGTTGGTTTTTAACGTTGTTTTCCATATTTGTCGGGCCAGAAAACTTTACCGACATTTTCAACGACAAACGGGTCTTTACATTCCCCCTTTTTTAATTTGCGGAAACACCCACCAACACTGCGTGCGCCACATAACGGATTCAGGCCATATACACTGCATACGCCGTTTTCGATAATGGACTCTATGATTAAAGTTTGCTTAAAATTTTTGTTATACGGATAACCTGTAAAAGAAAATCCATATCGTGCACAATGTGGCTCACCCAAATCTTGTTTGCTCAATTTTTCCAAATATTCATATATTTTATTATTCGGCAAATATCCACATGACAAACTGTCATATCCAGATGCTCTGAAATATACACGGGTTTGTGTTTTAGCATTGTCCATTTTTTTATCCATCATTTTATTGTCCTTTTTATATGGTTTAATTGCTATAATCTGCAGCGACAGTTTTAGCATTGTCCATTTTTTTATCCATCATTTTATTGTCCTTTTTATATGGTTTAATTGCTATAATCTGCAGCGACAAGATGCCCCCGTGCCGCCACCAGTTGATGCCATGCGCTAAGGTATTTATCAATAATTGCCCCTGTCTCACTTGGTTTAGTTTTATACGGCACATCGATTTGCACACCACGGAACACCATCCAAACATTGGTTTGATAATCGTACGATATCTGAACTGATGCACCAACCGCGGTTTCGACATACGTTCCAACAGATGGGGTAAATTTTATACTGGGCCATGGTCGCCCATCAAATTCATTCGGCATATGCATGACATAGGATCCAACCAGTTTGTTATCATCGGAATAGTATTTGTATGGTCGTATATGACTGCGAATAATTTGTTTAAGGGTTATTCCCGATTTTGGCTTTTTACAGTTAAACCGAAAATATACACCATTGGCATCACACGGC
>CACXXP010000005.1 GCA_902771695.1 uncultured Pseudomonadota bacterium
TAAATGGTTTATAAAAAATCGTAAAAGTTTTATTGCATAAAATTATACTATTTTTTGATACAAAACCGCACTTAAAAAGTGCGGTGTATCTTTTGGTGGGGGACATCTTGCATTAATCGAGCAGAAAATAAAACAGAATTCACAGAACTTATGCAACAGGGTTGGCCACCCATTGACCGAAATAAAAACCGCACCTAAATTGGTGCGATGAATTAACTTCTGAATATGTCTCCAATCCTTTTAATGATTGTCGCCAAATTATCATTTGGATTTGATGGTTCTGTTTGGAATTTTGTGAATTGTTCAGATGCTCGTTCATATTTTTCACGTTTTTGTCTTGAAAAATAATCAACAAAACATGATATAGGAACACCAAATCCTTTCCTGCCCGGTTTTTCTATAATCTGATAATCTATGCCCAGTTTGTATAATGCGGATTCTATGCCGAGATTATTACCAAAACCTGCAGATGCAATATATTCGCTGTCGTCAATGGGGTAAAACCAGATGCAGTCACCATCAATCATTGAACCGCAAAATAAACGCATTTCCTGTATTTTATTTAGAATTTCTTGACCGGGTACCGCCAAAATGCCCTTGCGTACATTTAAAAAATCATTTGGTTTTGATCGCCATGCAGTAATAATTTGAGGCAAATAAACACAATGATTTTTTACCAGCGAATACCCACCATATTCAGAGAAAGATACTCCTTCTGGGAACTCAAAATTTGCGGTCTTTAACAAATCGTTAGCATTTGCTTTTGGTAATTTTCCATTTAAAGCATCGTGCTTCAATTTTATGGCTGGAAATTTTTGTTCCAATATATTGCACACTGTATCCAATTCTGGATATGGGTTGTGTAACATATCTGGCATTTTGTTTAACCACCCAGAAGATATACCTTGTAATGGATACCATTTCCCGGAAGGTATCCCAAATTCTTGTTCTTTGCCAGATTTACCAGACGAAATATAAAATGGTAACCGCCGACCATTAATATTTACAACCGCGATGGCACGAAGCCCACGTTCAACAATTGTTGAATATTTGCCATCCGATGTTAAAATTGGTTCCAAAAAAACGTCGTTTTCGCCCAATTTACCAATGGATTTTAATGCGGACAAATCAGTAATACGATTATACATCGTAATATTATCATATTTTTTTATATCCAATTCATTTTCTAACACGATTATAGAACATGTATGGTCATCGTGTTCTAAACATCTGTAGATAAAACCGTCCGCGTTACAGAAATTGTAATCATTGAAACGTTCGGCAATAGATTGGTATTCGTCATCACTTTTGCATTTATGTTCATAGTATCTAAGGCCAAATTGATTTTCATTTGTTTGGACAAATCTAAAATCAACCCCGCTCCAACGGTGCAAAGTTTCCAATTGTGTTTGTTGATTAGACATAATTATTTCCCTTGTTCATAGTCATATTCTATCATAATTTTGTTTGTCTTTTAATTGAAAACCACCTCGGTGGATTCGAACGTGGCACAGTATTAGAAAACTGGGGTATTCGATAATGGGTGAAAATAGGTCTTTCTTAAAACCATAATTATCGAACTCGCAGAATTATTAGAAATCTAAAGAAAAACCGCACTAAAAAAGTGCGGTGTATCTTTTGGTAGAAGTGGGTGCGCCTTGATACGCAATAAATAAAATCAAAAAAATCTCGTACACTTCGATTTTTTAAGATTTTCTTAATTGTGTATTCTCGTATTCGCCATGTGCGCCAATTATTCACGAAAATTTCATTTTCGTATGGCACTGTCGTGCCATGGCGCTCTTGCGCATCCACCCACCCCACATCCACAAAATAAAAAACGACCCGTTTGGGTCATTTTCTATTTTGGTGGGAGTGGGTGGATTCGAACCACCTCAGGCTTAAGCCAACAGATTTACAGTCTGCCCCGGCTCTCCAACTCCGGCGCACGCCCAGAACTCATTTTTTGGTGCGGGCAGCGGGACTCGAACCCGCACATCAAGCTTGGAAGGCTTGCGTACTAGCCCTTGTACTATGCCCGCAATGAATCAAGAGCCATGCTATTATAACCTATTTTTTCA
Source organism: uncultured Pseudomonadota bacterium (assembly GCA_902771695.1). Lineage (GTDB taxonomy): Bacteria > Pseudomonadota > Alphaproteobacteria > Rs-D84 > Rs-D84 > Enterousia. The sequence goes on from CACXXP010000005.1 coordinate 2,082, forward strand.
TGAACGCAAGCATTTATTCCGTGCTTACTTCTTTTCGGTATTATTTTGCATGCATTTCTTCATACGCATAATACGGTTATAAGATTTGCGTATATGGGAACGCTTGATTTTGCCATCGTTGACCAACTTTACAATGGTTTGGTGGACTTCTTCGCCACGGTTCCTGTCAAATGTCAGGTTGTTACCAAATACCAACAAATCGTTTCCGGCGTTTATCGCCATTTCAATGGCTTTTTCACGACCATATTGATTGACAATTGCGCCCATATCCATATCGTCTGAAACCACAACACCATCAAAACCCATGTCGCGTATCATTTGAATAGTTTTCTTTGATAAAGATGCGGGCAGGGTATCAATGTTAGTGTTGACCACATGGGCAACCATGACGGTTGCGCATGGTGATGTATGTTTTAGTAATGTTTTCCATGGTGCCAATTCGTAATCTTGGTACGTGTTTGTAATATCGGTCAGCCCCGCATGTGTGTCGCCGGCGGCACTGCCATGACCGGGAAAGTGTTTGAAAGAACTGATGACGTTGGCATCGTTTAGACCATTGGCAAATTCATTTCCGTGTTTGGTCACAACATTTGCATCAGATGAAAAACTGCGTTCCAATGCGCCAATTGCGGGGGATTCAGGATTCACATCAACATCCAACAATGGCGCAAAATCAACATTTATACCAACATTTGCCAAACGGGTTCCCAAATTATATGCGGTTTGGTAAGTGTTTGTTGGTGTGCCACGTCCCAATTCTTTGGCGGATGGAATTGGGGCAAAACCGTGTTCAGGTTTCAAACGTTGAATATTTCCGCCTTCTTGATCAACCGCAATCAGCAGTGTGTTTGGGGCAAGTGATTGTAGATGTGTTGTTAAATTTTTTACTTGGGTCATATTTTTGATGTTTGATGAAAAGATATGTTTTTTTGCTTCTGGAATAGTCAACCCTTGGGCGACCAGTCCGGAAACATCAACATCAAACAGAATTACACCGCCGACATGGCCATTGGCAATTTGTTGTTCAATTGCGACAAAATCTTCGGCATTTTCACCAGTGCCATCACCATGAAATCCGGTCATAATCATTTGGCCAACCATTTTATCAACACTTGGGTATGACAGATAATATGCCACCATGCCACCAAGTGATGCAATTAAACACCAAATTGTTAATTTTTTATAATTCATGAAGTTTTCCTTTCCTTGTATTCTTTCTGTGTTGCAATAAAAAAACCGCCCAAAAGGCGATTTTTTAATTTGCAGCCGTCACCGCGATACGTTTACGACCAGTCGCGCGACGACGATTCAATACGTCACGTCCGCCCTTGGTTGCCATGCGTGCACGAAAACCGTGTGTACGAATACGGCGTGTTTTTGACGGTTGATAAGTTCTTTTTGTTGCCATTTCAAATCCTTTTGTGCGTATATTTAACCATACCTTTTATAAAAAAGCAAATATTTTATTTACTTTTTATTAAACCTATGCTCTGCAAGGCCAACAAAATTAAATGGTATGCCAATAACCAGTAAAAAATCATTTTAAATGCGGCAAATATTGTCATGGTTGCCCCCTTTGGTTCACGAATATGCTATTACAAAATAGTTAGTTTGTCAATAGCAAAATTTAGTGTTTATTTCTTGACCTGTGCGGGAAAAATTTGCTATCTTTTACATGTTAAAAACCCAAGGAAAGAGTAAGGTTATGTCAGAAATAGAAAACACAAATGAAATAAACGAAATTAAAATTCCACAATCATCCATAGAACATGAAATGCGGACCAGTTTTTTGGACTATGCAATGTCTGTCATTGTTGACCGTGCATTGCCTGATGTGCGTGACGGTTGTAAACCGGTGCATCGTCGTATTTTATATGTTATGAACGATGTGGCACCTGCAACCAAGGCGACCGTTAAATCGGCACGTATTGTCGGTGATGTTATGGGTAAATATCACCCCCATGGCGACAGTTCTATTTACGAAGCAATGGTTCGTATGGGACAAGATTTTTCAATGGGTGAAATGTTGGTCCAAGGCCAAGGTAACTTTGGTTCGCGTGACGGGGACAAGGCCGCGGCTATGCGTTATACCGAAGCGCGTCTGTCAAAACTTGGTGCCACGCTTATGGAAGATATGGACAAAGATACGGTTGATTGGCAACCGAATTTTGATGGCACTTTACAAGAACCGGTTGTGTTGCCGACCAAGTTTCCAAATTTCTTGGTAAACGGTGGTTCAGGTATCGCGGTTGGTATGGCAACCAATGTTCCGACGTATAATCTGGGCGAAGTGTGTAATGGTATTTTGGCGGTTCTAGATAATCGTGATATTTCTGATGATGAATTGTTCCAAATAATTCCGGGACCTGATTTCCCAACGGGCGCAATTATCATGGGGCGCAGTGGCGCATATAAAGCGCACACAACAGGGCGTGGTTCAATTATCGTTCGTGCAAAAACACATAATGAAAAATTTCACGACCACGAAGCAATTGTTGTTGATGAAATTCCGTACCAGGTCAACAAGGCCCAAATGATTATCAAAATTGCAGAATTGGCCAAAGATAAAAAGATAGAAGGTATCGCCGAAATTCGCGATGAATCATCCAAAGAAGGTCTGCGTATCGTTATTGAATTAAAACGCGATGCAATACCAGATGTTGTGTTGAATCATTTGTTCCAATACACAGAAATGCAAACTAATTTCCCAGTGAACATGATGGCGTTGAATCGTGGGCGCCCAATGTTGTTTAATGTTCGTGGGGTTTTGGATGCATTTATTGAATTCCGTGAAGAAGTTATTCGCCGCCGGACGATATTTGATTTGAACAAGGCGCGTAATCGTGCGCATACATTATTGGGATTGTCTGTGGCGGTTGGCAATTTGGATGAAGTGATAGAACTGATTAAATCATCGGCAAGTCCCGAAGACGCCAAGGTTTCACTTGTTTCCCGTGGATGGAAGGCATCTGATATTGAAAACTATATTCAATTGATTGATGACCCGAATACAGAATACAAAGACGGAATGTTTTATATGTCCGAAGATCAGGCCAAGGCAATCTTGGAATTGCAATTGCATCGCTTGACCGGATTGGAACGCGACAAATTGCATGCGGACTTGGTTGAATTGGGTGCACAAATACGTGATTTGTTGGATATATTGGCATCACATGAACGCATCATTCAAATCATCCGTGAAGAAACCGCGGCGGTTCGTGATAATTGGTCATCGGCACGCAGAACAGAAATTTCTGATGCAGAAATAGATATTGATATTGAAGATTTGATTGCACGCGAAGATATGGTTGTGACGGTTTCTAATACCGGGTACATTAAACGCGTTTCGTTGGATACATATCGCGCCCAGAAACGTGGTGGCAAAGGTCGCAATGCAATGACAACAAAAGATGACGATTATGTGGTTCAGGTGTTTGTTGCAAATACACATACGCCATTGTTGTTCTTCTCGTCACGTGGGTTGTGCTATAAATTGAAAACATATAAGTTACCCGAAGCGGCGGCCGCAGCCAAGGGACGCCCGTTGGTGAATTTATTGCCATTGGCCGATAATGAAACAATTACGGCGATTTTACCGGTGCCCGAAGAAGATGTGGCGGCGATAAAAAATTCTGGCAAAGAACATTTCTTGATGTTTGTGACATCGTCTGGGACGGTGCGTCGTAATCGTATGTCTGATTTTGATTCAATCCGCAGTAATGGAAAGATCGCAATGAAACTGGATGATGGCGAAAGTTTGATTTCTGTATTGCCGTGCACCGAAGACCAAGATGTGTTCTTGGCGACATATCGTGGTCGTTGCATACGTTTTCCGGTCCCAGAAATTCGTGTGTTTGCGGGACGTAATTCAACGGGTGTTCGTGGTTTAACACTTGGCAAAGACGATAAAATTATCAGTATGGCAATGTTGAATCGTGGCGAATCTGATTCTGCGGTGCGTGCGGCATATGTTAAACAAAGTCGTGCGGCACGTCGTGCGGCAACCGGTATAGAAGAAGAGGCCGACACCGAAGAAGAAGCAACGACGTTGGTTCTGGATGATGCCAAGATGGCAGAAATGGCCAAGAAGGAAGAATTTATCTTAACCATTTCTGAAAACGGTTTTGGAAAGCGGACCAGTTCGTATGAATATCGTTTAACCCATCGTGGTGGTGGCGGATTTACCAACATTAAATTGGGTGGTAAAAACACTGCGGTTGCGGGTTCGTTCCCGGTCACCGATGACAACGATATTATGATGGTGACCGATGGCGGAAAAATTATTCGCACACCGGCATCTGATATACGTATTGCTGGACGCAGCACCGCGGGTGTAACCTTGTTCCGTACGGCTGAAAATGAAAAGGTTATGTCGGCAATATCTATTGAATCAGATGACGCCGAAGAAGCCAACGAAATAACAACAGATCAAACCGAAAATGGATAGTGAATATTTTGTTTCTATAAATAATGTATCACGGGAACTGGGTATCCCGGCGTATACATTGCGTTATTGGGAAAAGCAATTTCCAACAATCGTGCATCCAACGACCGGCGCAGGTGGTCGTCGGTACTATCGTGCCGAAATGGTTGCACGGTTGCGCACGATTCAAGATTTGCTCTATAACCGTGGAATGACAATTGCTGGTGTGAAAAAACTGATACGCAATGGTGATTTCTTTACCGAATGTACTGAACAAAGTGTTCCACTGCGTCCAACCAAAACCCAAAAGCCAAAGCCGACCATTAACATGGACGAAGGCGGTATAGAAGATATAGAAAGTGTTTTTCGTGAAAATATTCGTATGCCGATCAGTAATTCTGTGGACGGGGCTAAATTAGACGTGGCGATTGGATTGTTGGGCCAAGCAAAAGATTTGTTGCAATAACCAAAGGAAAAAATGATGATGCCAAATGGTTTTACATATATGACAGATGAAGAAAAACAACTGTTGGGAAAAATAAAAAATAATCCGACTGCTGTATGTGGCTTGTCACGATGCCCATCCCAAGAATTTTTGTTAACGGCGGTGTTTTTGTGCCCGTCTATTATTCGTTTCGTCCATAATCAAAGTTGGTGGTTGCGTATGTTGGCGGTCACATTGGATAAAACAACCGCACCATATGTAAATGGTATGACCCCTGAAATGCGTAAAGTTGCAGACTCCAAGGAAAAGCACAGTATAATGGATTTAAATATGCCACACTATCTGTGCGAAATATATGCAAATGCATGTAATATGCAAAAATGTGGCATCACATCGTTAAACAAAAAATTGGTGCACTGATGAAAAAAATATTACTGGCAGTTTTTTTTGCGATGGGTCCATGTGTTGCATCTAATGCGGCATGGGGGTATGAACCAACGCCACATGAATGGAATACATACATTGGGGCAAATATGGGAATCAGTGCATCTGATGTGACGGCACACAGCGAAGATTTTTTTGATTTTGGCGGTGTGTTTAATTTTGAATTGGGTATGCGTAAAGATCGTTATCGTATCGCATTAAATTATCAATCACGTGCCGAAGTTTCCGAAATGTTCCAAATTTTATTTGGACATGTAATTTCTATTACAAATAATGCGGTGCGTGTAAATGGATATTATGATTATGTATCATTAAAGCATTTTGCCATGTATATTGGTGCCGGTATCGGTGGTGACAGATACGATTATAAAATAACAAATCGTTATGATGATTCCACCAAAGAAAAGCATGGTATAACATTTACCACTGGTGCAACAACGGGGTTAAGTTTTAATTTCTGGCGCATGGGAATTGATTTAGGATTTTCGTTTGATTATATTGCCGAACCCCGCATATACAGTTATGGTCCAAATGTCGGTCTAAGGTTTAATTTTTAATATATGCAAATGGGGGGGCGGATGCAAAAATGGGAAAAGGCACTAGATAAATTCCTACAACGATATATCAATAAACCTTGGTTTGAAGGCGCTGTTCTGTGTGGCAGTTATTCAACCGGCAATCAGAATAAATTTTCTGATATAGATGTTAGTATCGTTGGTTCAAACGATATGGGGTGGCAAGAAAAATCAAATTGCTATGTTGATGGATTTTTAATGGAATATACGATTAACCCGATTTATAAAATCCAAGAGTATATGAAATCTGGTATGGAATGCCACGGTTTAATTGATCAAAATATGTTTGCATACGGGGTTGTACTTTATGATAAAAACGGTGCAATCAAGAAATTGCGCCAACAATCGGTGCGCGACCTAAAGAAAAAATTAAAACCTTTTACTAAATATTCCAATGATTTTAGAAAATATCATTTGTGGGACAGATATGATGAGTTGCAATCGTTGAAAAATGACGGTTTTCATACGGATTTAGTGTATTGGACATTGGTAGAAAGGTTAATTGAGGCATATTATGATTTCAAATGTTTGCCACATGTATCATGGTCGAAACTGGAAAAGATTTTAACCAACAAAGATTTTGCAAAACGGTATCATGCGTATCAATTACCGGATAAGAAATTCATAAAGTTATTGCTAGATTGTTTTAATGCCAAGGCAAAAGACAAAATGCCGGCCATCGATAAATTATATAACTATGTTATGAAATGCGGTGGTGGATTTGAAATTGGACAATTTCGTGGTAAAAGAAAGATTGAAAAAAGATAATCACAAGTTCGTAAATGTTTAAAACGGTGGTGGTTTTTGATACCTGATTTACGAACCGCTGAACATATTAGAAATCTAACAAAGAAACCGCAAAAATGCGGTTTTATCTATTTTGGCAGGGCTATCTGTGTAATTCACGAGTTGATTTTATTCGTGATTTGTTGCTGTTTGGGAAAGAAATAAAAGAATTTTTATGGATTTTATGATATAATACTAACTATGAAAAACAAAAAACCAGAATTATATCGTAACGAAAAGGGGATCCCAAAAGGTTATCGGGTTGGTATTTCAGATGGCATATATGGTATATGTCCTTTTTGTGGAAAATCGTATACGGAAGAAGATATCAAAAACCGTGTCGTAAATTTTGAACATGTGTATTCTAGATTTGCTGCAAAACAGGCAATTGATGAAGAAGATCCCTTTTTAAAAATAGAATCTGAATTTATGGTTGCTGTCCATAAGGTTTGTAATGATATGGGGGCCAAAGAATTAGAGAAACCAGTCAGCAAAATCTTAAATAATTTTGGTAAACCAGATGTTCAAATCACTAAAAAAGATGCACGAATTTTAATGAATTATTGTATCAAAGTGAGCATCTTTTTAAGATATCTGTTCTTATGGGATGATATAAATGGACAATCTGTTTATAATGATGAAAAATTAGATATCATAGATATCACACCAAAATATGAATTTAAATATTATAGAGATTTTTGTATAAGAATCAGAAATGTAGAATCATCTGGTGGGCTTTGGTGGGGGGTAAATGAGCCGGGAAATCAGGCAGAATGTTGTTTTACGGCTGTTTTTGGGAATATAGAAATATCATTTTTTCCTAGTTGGTGGAGAAACATTTACCAAAGAGATAGTCAACCAACAACACAGGAAGCTATTTTTATAAAAAGGTTTGGAGATGAAATTATTTTGCTTCATGGAAATGAAAATATAGATTTGCCATTTTGTTTGGATCATATAAATCGAAAAGGGGTGCCTTGGAAACTAGAAAAACTTCCTAATCAATCTTACCGTTGGTACAATCACCATATTAAAACCTTAGCAAGCGCTTATGATGATATGTTCTGGATGTCGAAAAATTATTTTACTTTACAGAAAAAATTATCGATCTTGTCCCAAGATAAATTTGAAAAGATTGGTGTTTTAAGTGATTTGTATAAAGGAATAGTTTTTTCTAGGAATGAACAATTATATTTTGTTGATAATGACGGTATTGTGCAAAATATGCAAGATTTACCAGATGATACGGAAATCCCTGCATTTTGTTTTAAACAATTTGATCTGTCGCATTTGCCGAACATATCAAAATTAAAGATTAATGGCGATATTAGAATAGTTGGTGGCAACCTAGAATCTCTTGTTGGGTGTCCACAATTTGTACAAGGGCATGTATATGTCCGGTCAAACAAATTAAAATCATTACAGGGCGCCCCCAAATATGTCGGAAAGTCTTTTCATTGCGATTCAAATGAACTAGTTTCATTAGATGGTGCACCAAATATAGTAAATGGGGACTTTACTTGTCGAAATAATAAATTACAGAATTTGATTGGCGGTCCGACAGAAGTTACAGGGGACTATATCTGTACGGGTGGCAACAAAATAAAATCACTACAGGGAGCACCGGAAGAAATAGGCGGTTTTTTCTCTTTTGATGCAGAGAATTTAAAATCATTAGATGGATTGCCAAAAGCACGGAGTTATTTTCCCAGTGAATCTCGTAAATATTTTGACTCAGTGGACGAATTACAAGCTTGGTTTAAGGAATACAAAAAAGAGCAGAAAAAAGGCAACATTAAAGGAATACGGGATGGGACAAAAGTGGTTGGTGCAATGAGTGCAGTGCAGGATATTGAAAATAGCATCAAACCAGATGACCCACATGTAATGTAAGCCCCATCGTTTTTCTTAAAGAGTTCGAAAATTGAGATAGGGAGTGCGTTTTTACGGCTGATAATCTCGAACTGTTATGTTGATGGAGAAAAGCCCGGTTTTCTCTGAAAAAATCGCTTTCTTTGTTCGTAAAAAAATCGGGATTTTGAACTTTGGCAGTCCCAACGGGAATTGAACCCGTGTTACCGGAATGAGAATCCGATGTCCTAACCTCTAGACGATGGGACCAAAACACGCGGTAATTTTAACGATTTTATTTTATTTTTCAATAACTTTTGTTTGTAATGCCTTGGACCACCACACCATTGTGTTTTGATTATAAAGCCGCGAACTGTCGGTATATGATGGTTCGTAATTGTTCGCGCAAAATAAATTTTTTGATCTCTGATTGGTGTTTGCAATGCACGCCCGAATGGAATGAATAGATTTTTGTTTTGCGTAATCTTCTATTTTTTTGACAGCCGTTGATGCAACATGTTGCCCCATATGTTTAGAATCAACAAATATCCAAACCTCTGACCGGGGTGCATCCACAGACATAAAATCAAGACCGATTACGCCCGCAAATTCGCCATTATGCCGAATGATAAATCGTTTGTGATATGGAAAATCGGACAATCTGTGTGACAATTTTTCCGCCAATAATGATGACATAATAAATCTAAATCTGGTCAAATCATTTGCATTTGCCCACCAGAAATGCGGTCCAATCTGTGCACGATTATTTTTGGTTACGGTATTAAATTCACGAAGCTGTGAACAAATATGCCGAAAAGAAAATTCTTCTAAAGAAACGTCCATAACGGGCAGATTATAAAAAACTTTCTTGCATTTGCAAGAAATATCAGTCATTATTGGCTTGCATTTTATGGGACAAATATCATGAAAAAATCAGAAAAAACTGTAAATAATATGCCGAAAACGGTTGTCGGGTTTTATACGCGCTATATATTTCATGGCGTTTGGTGGCTGTTGATAACGGTATGGTTCTTGCGCTTTTTAATTGGCCTGGATTCTGTTTTGTGGCCAACGTATCAACGTTGGATTGTCGCAATGTTGGAAAACGCACCAAAAGATGTGGACCTGATAAAATGGTGTTTACCAACAGTTTTGCTGATTACGATATTGAATTTGGCCACCAGTTCGATTGTTCTGTTGCGTAATTGGGCCCAGGCATGGTTGGGGCCACGCGTTTCACGCAAAATATCTGAAACATTGACGGATTATGTTCATTCGCAATCCATGGTGTTTTGGGTGAATCGTATGGCGGGGCAGGTTTATTCACGCATAAACGACATTGTCCAAGGTATCGGAACAATAATATTTGAATGCTGGAATGCGGTTGTCATGCTACTTATGGCGTTGGTCAATTCATTTGCATTGTTTACAGTTAATAAATATGTTGCGCTTTCGTTTATATTTATTTTCTTGTTTCGTGCGTTTTTCATGTGGCGTATGCGTAAACCAATTAAACGCAGCGCCCAAGATGTGTCGGATTCAAATGCAAAACTGACCGGCAAAATGGTGGACAGTTTTTCCAATGCAACAAATGTAAAATTGTTTGCGGGCGTTATGCGTGAACATAACTATATGGACCCAATCCGAACAGAAAATGTAAGATTGCGTCGTCGCGCATCGTTCTGGCAACGCATTTCCATGGTTGTTCCGGCATATCTGTGGGATACGATGTTCGGGGTGACGGTTATACTCTGTGTTTATTTGTTTGCAAAACAGGAAATGGAAATATCTGATATCGTTTATTCTATATCGGTTTATAACATGGTTATCATGCAAATCAGCGTTGTTATGGATGCAATTCCGACCATTATTGAACGCATGTCTGCGGCGACCAAGGCATATAATGAATTGGTTGTGCCAATTGATGTTATGGACAAACCAAATGCGGAAAATTTGGTTGTAAAGCAGGGTAAAATAGAATTCAGAAATGTTTCGTTTAAATATAAAAACCGTTATGTGTTGCGTGATTTGTCTTTGACAATTAAACCGGGCGAACGTGTCGGAATTGTTGGACCATCGGGCGCAGGCAAAACAACATTGGTGAATTTGCTTATGCGGTTTTACGATGTCAAAGGTGGGGCCATTTTGATTGATGGCACGGATATTCGTGATGTGACCCAGGGATCACTGCGTGAAAATATATCGTTTATCCCGCAAGATCCTGCGATGTTTAATCGTACAATTCGTGATAATATCGCGTATGGTCGTCCAGATGCCACAGATGCGGAAATTCATGATGCGGCAAAAAGTGCATCGGCACATGCATTCATTTTATCTACGGAAAAGAAATATGATACATTGGTTGGTGATCGCGGCATTAAAATGTCGGGGGGACAACGTCAACGTATCGCAATTGCACGTGCGTTTCTGAAAGATGCCCCAATATTGATATTGGACGAAGCAACATCCGCATTGGACAGTGAAACCGAAGTGACGATTCAGAAATCTTTTGAAAAATTATCCAAAAATCGCACAACGATTGCAATTGCGCATCGTCTTTCAACTTTGCGTAATATGGACAGAATTGTTGTTTTAGAAAAGGGTAAAATCATAGAATCTGGGACACACAGCGCGTTGTTGCGTCGTGGCGGTGAATATGCGAAACTTTGGAAAATGCAGTCAGGTGGATTTATTCAAGACGAAGTAAAAAAATAATTGACCGCAAAAGTAATTTTTTACTAACATATCCATTATGGAAATGAGAAAGATTTTATTTGCTTTGCCGTTAATGTTTGCGTGCACATTTGCACATGCGGCGAATTATCGCGCGGCGTTGGTCGCCGATATGGATACGGGGCGTGTTTTGATTGCCGAAAATGCCAATCAAACAAATTACCCGGCAAGTTTAACAAAAATCATGACGCTGTATTTAACGTTTGATGCGTTGGAACACGGACGTTTGCATTTAGATGATTATCTAATTGTATCCAGCAGTGCCGCCGCCGCATCACCGGTAAAATTAGGACTGTCGGCCGGTACAAAAATACGTGTTGAAGATGCAATTATCGCATTGGCGGTATACAGTGCAAATGATGTCGCACGGGTCTTGGCAGAAAATCTGAAAGGCGGTAAAGAGGGAACATTTGCATCGTTGATGACGCGTGTGGCGCGTGAAATAGGGCTGTCACACACTAATTTTGAAAATTCATCTGGTCTGCCGGATGATGATCATTTGTCAACGGCGCGTGATATCGCATTGCTGTCTATGGCGGTTTATAAACATTTCCCGCAATATTGGAAATATTTTGGCATCAAAGATTGGACATACAATGGAAAAACATATTCTAATGGTAATCGTTTATTAGAAACGTACCCGGGGTGTGATGGTATGAAAACTGGATATACCAACAAATCAAAATATTCGTTGGTGGCCACGGCATCACGTGGGGGGCATCGGTTGATATCTGTGGTTTTAGGCGCAGAAAATAAAGATGTGCGTTCAGTCGTATCAACAAATATGTTGAACCGTGGTTTTGCGATGTTGGACAAGAATGCACCAATGGTTGTAAGTAACAATGCAAGCAGTGTTCATATGGAACCGGCCCCGGTGACATCACCGATTGTCCAAAAGTACGCGTCTGATGCACCACATGTTCAATATTCAACCGGGGGTGTTGGTGTTCAATTTGGGGCGTTTTCAACCACAGATGCGGCAAATTCTATGATTGCCCGTGTGCGCAGTGCAACCGGTGCAAACGCACATATTGAACCAACAGGAACAGGACTGTATCGTGTTCGTGTCACAGGGCTTTCCGAAAGTTCGGCCCAGAATCTAAAAAATCGTGCAATTTCTGCAGGTATAGATTGCTATGTGTTTCATTGATTGCTATGATATGGACAAATGAATCCAAAAATAGAAAAACTTATTAAGCAATTTGCAAAGCTGCCGCGTGTTGGTAACCGTGCGGCGCGGCGCATTGTTCTGGGGTTATTGCAAGATAAAACAGGGCGTATTGGAAAATTGGTTGATGCATTAACGGATGCAAATGAAAACATATGTCCATGCCCGGTTTGTGGGGTACTGACCGATAGGGTGCGTGAAAAATGCGAATATTGTTCTGATACGGCGCGTGCAAACGGTATGTTATGTTTGGTGCGTGATTTGTCGGATGTGTGGGTGTTGGAAAAAAGTGGTGTATTTAATGGACGTTATCACGTGTTGGGTGGATTATTATCTGGGGTTGCGGGGATTACGCCTGATGATTTAAATCTGGGCAATTTGGCGACACGTATTTCAGATGAAAAGATAACAGAAATTATTTTTGCTTTACCCAATACAGTAGAAGGAAAAACAACGCAACAATATATTATTTCAATGCTGAATAATGCAAATGTAAATTACAGTGAATTGGCATCAGGTGTGCCATTGGGGGGCGATTTGGACTATATAGATGACGGAACCCTGTCATTGGCATTCGGGGGGCGGCGTGCATTATGACGGATAAAATTTCATCTTTACCACCTGTTTCAGAAATGATGCGTGCGTCTGGATTGGAACCGAAAAAACAATTCGGCCAGAATTTTCTGTTTGATTTGAATTTAACAGGGCGTATTGCACGCAGTGTGCCAAACATAGAAAAATCTACGGTCATAGAGGTTGGACCAGGTCCAGGCGGTTTGACGCGTGCATTGTTGATGGCGGGCGCTGCGCGTGTAATTGCAATTGAAAAAGATAAAACAACCGAACCAATTTTATCGCAAATTGTTGCGGCATCGGATAACCGTTTCAATGTTATTTATGATGATGCATTACGTACGGATATGGCAAAGTTGGCGGGTGGCACGTTTGCAATATGTTCTAATTTACCATATAACGTTGGCACAGAATTATTGGTTCGTTGGTTGCATGATATGGCAAGTGGGGTACCAATAGAATCTTTGACATTAATGTTTCAACGCGAAGTCGCAGAAAGAATCATCGCGCATACAGGTGCTGAACAATATGGTCGCTTGGCGGTATTGGTATCATTGATTGCGGATGCAAAAATATTATTCAATGTACCATCTACTGCGTTCGTTCCACGTCCACGTGTTGAAAGTGCGGTTGTGCAAATAATTCCAAACGCAAATAAAATAAAACATATTGGTAACATTGCAAATTTGGAAAATTTAACTGCACGGTTATTTGGTATGCGACGCAAGATGATACGTGGAATAATGCGTGATATTGATTGGAATGTTTTTGGTTTGGTTGGAACAGAACGCGCCGAAGAAATCAGCCCGGAAAAATTTTTGGAAATATCAAAAAAATTGGTTGCATAGATAGATTATTTTTTTGCTATAATACAAACGGGTTTATACAGGAGAGAGAATTATGTCTGTATCAGTATTGATATTTTTTGCGATTATTTTTGCGTTGGTATTCGTATTGCGTGTCGCGCGTGTTGGTGCGTTGGTGGCGTTCTTGGTCGCAGGTATACTTTCCGGTCCATACGTTCTGGATTTATTTCAAGTGAACGAGACATGGACGTTTCTTGGCGATTTAGGCATAATGTTTTTATGGTTCACTATTGGGCTTGAAATAAATATGAAACGTTTATGGCAAATGCGGCGGACCATTTTCGGCTTTGGTGCGGCCCAGGTTTTGATGGTTGCAGTTATGCTATTCCCGATTCTTGTTGGGATAACACCGTGGTCAATTATGGGGGTAATAACGGTATCTTTGCTTATGGCGATGTCCAGTACATCCGAAGATATGCAATTGTTGACCGATAGAAACCAATTGAATACAAATATGGGGCATCAAACATTTTCTATTTTGCTATTCCAAGATTTGTTGTCTATTCCATTGCTTGCCACGTTGCCGGTATTGGCGGGACGTTCATTTAATTTAGGCGCAACAATCATAGATGTTTTAGTGACAACTGTCACATTAATTTTTGGGGTGGTTGTTGTTGGACGTTTTATATTAAACCCATTGATGCGTTATGTTTCTAAATTAAAATCACGCGAAGCATTTTTGTTGGTCGTGATGTTGAACATAGTATTATGGGCTGTAATTATGGATTTATTGGGATTGCCGGCGGGGTTGGGGGCATTCTTGGCCGGTATGTTAATGTCTGAAACCATATACAGTCATCAAATTCGTGCAGAAATCAGTCCGTATGCATTATTGTTCCTGGCGTTATTCTTTATATCATTGGGAATGGGATTGAATATTGGTGTATTGGGTGCTAATTGGTATATAGTTTTATTAGGCATGATAGGTTTGGTATGTATAAAATTCATTGCATTGTTCATGGTGGCACGTGTTCGTAATGTACCTTTGTATGATGCGCGATTGATTGCATTGATGTTAAGCCAAGGTGGTGAATTCGCGTTGTTGATGTTTCAGACAATGAAAACCAGTGGTATATCTGCGGTTCCATTGGAACATCAAGAAATTTTAACAGCAATCATAATATTATCTATTATTTCAACACCGTTCTTGTTGGCAATTCATGACAAAATTGCACGTACGCGTAAATGGTTTGTAAAATCACGTCAAAAGCAACTGAATACCGATACAGGCAGTGTTCAACCAGTTGTAATGATATGTGGTTTTGGTCGTGTCGGACAAATAATTGCCTATGTCTTGGGTGTGCGAAAAATTCCATACGTTGCACTTGATTTAAATGTTAATGCAGTAATGATGGGACGCGAAAGTGGTTATAATGTTTTTTATGGTGATACAACCAATGCGTCTGTATTACGCGATTTTGGTATTACAAATCGGCGTTTGCGTGCAGTTGTAATTGCATTAGATAACAGTGGTACGGCAAAAAATACACTGTTGACAGTAAAAAGCATTGCGCCACGTGTTAAAATTTTTGCGCGGGCACGAAATTTAACGGAATCACGTGTTCTTATCAAAGAAGGTGTTCAAGAAGTATGGCCAGAAACAATAGAGTCTTCATTGATGTTGGCACGTGGGGTGTTGGGTCAATTAGGCATATCTGAGGAAGTGGTATCTAAATTATTAAATGAAATGCGTTTAGAAAATTATTCTGAATTGGATAATGCATTGACAGGCCAACACAATTAACAGGAATTGTTTTGTTGAACAAAAAAAATGCCCGTTTGGGCATTTTTATGTTTGATTTTCTGCATATATCTTGCTATATTGACGAAAGTTTACGGAGGATATATGAGAAAGACATTAAAAACATTTTTGGCCATTTTGGGGATTGTTGCATTAGACCAAATTGCCAAAGGAATATTATTATTTTTGATTACCGGATCCGCATTTGTTTGGGGACCGGCGTGGTCGGTGATTCCCGTACCATATTTGATGGCGCATGTGACAAACTTTTTTAATATTGTTTTCACGTGGAATCCAGGAACGGCGTTCTCGCTGTTTCGCACGTTGGGCGACAATGCACCATTGATAATGATTATTGCAACGGGTGCCATAATTGCATTGTTGTTGTATTACCTGATTATGCGGTGCAAACATTACGAACGCACACCGTTGATTTTAATTATTGGTGGGGCGCTTGGAAATTTGGTTGATCGTTTGCGTTTTGGTGCGGTAATTGATTTTCTGGATTTTCATATTGGTGGTGCGCATTGGCCATCGTTTAATATTGCGGACGCATTTATTACGATTGGTATATTGGTGTATATATTGAATTGGTGGATGGAACGTCGCCGTTGCTTGAAAAATCTAAAGGGGTAAATGATGGTGCAATATCTGAATAATAATTCTGGGTTTGCCGCATGGAATGCGAATCGCAATGCGGGTACAACAAAGCCGAAATCAAAATTGGGTGGTTTTTTATGGTGGCTGATTTTGTTTATGGGAACGTGGTGGTTAATCAGTATGTGGACTGCCCCCAAAGACAAACCAACGCCAACCGATGCAGATATCGCGATTGTCGCAACTGATAATATTGAAATGCCGGCACGTGAAATCAGCAGCGATAAAATCAAAGCCAATATGCTCGGGTTGCGTGTATCAAAAATTTCCTTGAATGATTATGCTGCGAATGCCAAAGACGATAATGGCGAACGTGTGACGTTGCTTTCGGGGGAAAGTGATTTTGCCGAAGTCGGTATGACTGCGACTGGAACAACCGCACCCGATGCGAAGACAGTATGGACAGAAAAAGACGGCAAAATGGTATGGCGTAACAGTGATGGCGTTGTGTTTGCACGTGATGTCACGGTTGATGGATATCTGATTACTGTTACAGATACAATTGAAAATAAAACAAATCGTGATTTAACATTTGCACCTTATGCGCGCATGGTTCGCAATGGACATGAAAACGCGGCGGGCGTATCAACGGGTGCAATTACGAATACCAATTCCAAGATTCGTTATAACGATTGGCGCAGTTTGGATAAAAAATCGTATGCGTATTCTACAACAAATGGTTTCTTTGGGTTTGCCGACCAGTATTGGCAAACGATTGCCCAAATTAAATCGCCTGATCAGACAATACGTGCAAAATCTGTTGCAGAAAAATATATGGCAGATTCGGTTGCGGCGCCTGTGGTTGTAAAACCTGGTGATATTGGTTTATTTAACACAACTATTTATGCTGGGCCGCGCGACCAGATTATATTGGATGCCGCCGCAACCAGTATTTCTGGATTAGATAAGACGGTTGATTATGGTTGGTTTTGGTTCTTTGCGGAACCATTGTTGTGGATATTAAACATATTGAATTCTTTTGTTATGAATTATGGTGTTGCGATAATATTGCTGACCATATTATTGCGTTTGTTGATGTGGCCATTGACACGTAAATCGTATGCGTCTTCTATCGCAATGCAACGCATGCAACCAGAAATGCAGCGCATACAAAAATTGTATGCAAATGACAAAATGCGTTTGCAAATGGAAATGATGAATTTGTACAAAACACATAAAACATCGCCTATGTCGGGATGTTTACCGATGTTGTTACAGATTCCAATTTTCTTTGCATTATATAAAGCATTGTTGGTTTCGGTAAATATGCGCAATGCAGGATTTTTATGGATACACGATTTGGCCGCCATGGATCCGTACTTTATATTGCCGATATTGATGGGTGCAACAATGTGGTTGCAACAGTATTTGCAATCGCCACATACCAAAACAGATAAAAATGCAAACGATATTGCGGCATCAACTGGACGTGTGATGAAATGGTTGCCAATCATATTTACGATTATGTTTGCATGGATGCCGGCTGGTTTAGTTTTATATTGGACGGTATCAAATATATTTGGAATCATCCAAACCTATATAATCAAAAAACAATTGGCAAATAAGTAGAAAAAAGTCCGGATTTATTTTCCGGACTTTTTTAATCATGAATTCTTTTGTAAAGTGCATCTGGTCTTTGTACAGATAGCGCATGTAATCCAATCGCATATTTTGCAAGGCCAACACATGTCCACGTTTTAATTGGAAATTCGCGTGGCAAATTATATGGGGTGTATATAAATCGCCATCCGTGCGCATACAATATGGCAATATCACGTTGTTTAATTTTTATAATATCTATTTTGCCACGTGATATAAATTGATAGAGCAGAAAATCTTTTCCTTGTTGCACCATAACGGCACAATGTTTATATTTTTTACAGAAAATATTCGGTAAAATTTTTGATGATTTTGGTGCGAATGCAATTATAACCATATTTTATCTCCCTTTATATTTATTCTATCCAGCCACGTTCACGTGCGGCATTTTCAATTATACGCATAGCATCATTCCAAATTGCTGCGGCGTGATTTTCGCGCCATACATATTGATGTGGCGGACGATGCCGATCCCCAAATTCCTTTATCACGGCCAATTGTGCGTCATTTAATTTCCCACACAAATAAAGTTTTGTAATCAGTGTTTCAACATCAATCAGTTCGCATATGCGACGTGTCGTTGGTTTGTTATTTCGCAATCCGATATCATTTCGTACAGATTTGGAATAAAGAAACCAAAACCAAAGTTGTTCTGCATTTTGGAATTTTTCCGGGGTATATTCTGTTTGTATTTCTGTCATTATAATTTCTCCTTGGGTTAATATTTTTTATTATTTTTATATAAAAGCATACAATTGACCGAATAAAATATTACAACTATAAATTGAATCAGTTCGTTGAATTACGATTCGCATAAGAATTTCAATCTTATGGTTACGAATCGCATTTTTTTATGTTTTTCTATAAAAAAAAGACGTGCAAAATGCGACGTCTCTCCCTATTATTCGCGGTCAAAACAAAATATTTTCTTTATGTCATATTGAATCCTTTTGATTAAAAAACCGCCATATCGGCGGTTAAAGTTATTTTTATTAAATCCCCTTTATTATAATTCTATGGGCGGGAAGCAATCACCACCCGCATCCGGACAGCAATTAAATCCTTGTTCGCCCATGTCGGTATACGTTTCACCCGGACAGCATCCATTTGCATCAGGGTTTGCGCCATCACCACATGTAATGGTGGATGAATCTTGGGCAGGGGCCGCGGCGGATTCTTTCTTTTCCTTTTTGAATGGATTTTTAATATTTCCGTCTTCGTCATATTCCAACCCAAGAACCTGAGTATTATATTCTTTGGACCCTTGGGGAGTATTGTTTTGGAATTGTTCTTTTTGGTTTTCATATACGGCTTTTTGCTTTGCATTATTTTTTGCTTCGTATGTACCAAACGAACGGCAATAAAAGTCAAGAGTAGTGAAACTGTATTTCTTACATTCTTCACTTTTGTATGACACTGGCGCTGCGCAAGAATCATCTTTGCATTCACAGCAACTATCTTTTAGAGACGCTTGCATCATTGAACGAACCTGGCCGATTAATTCTTCTATATTTTGACTTTCTTGGAAATCTTTGCTGACTTCGCCACGTGATATCGGTGCAGGCGCATGAACGGCGCAATTACGACTATCGGTATTTGGATCACCACATGTTATAACCAAATCAACCGGTGAGAATACGGTAATACGTGTTCCTGCCGCAATTGAAAACGGTGGGGTGGTATTGTCCATCATATCAACCAGTAATTTTGTTGCAACATTATTCCATGCGGTAATAATTTCGTTCTTGGCCAATTCAGATGAACGCACTGTTCCACTTTGTACAACGGTGTTATTATCCAAATCAATTTGATTTACAAATGCATCAGATATTGGTGCAATCATATTTACCGCCGCCGGAACAATCGCCGTCAACATAGGCATAATAAATTGTTGCAGGTAATCCGTGCTGCCGTGGCCGGGAACACCTTTACGTCCCTGGGAATCAGCCGAGAATGGATTTTTACCATTGTCAAATGCAAATTCAACACCATCTGGACGAATAAACTGATACCATTCTATCTGCATACGACCAACAGCCTTATATGGCCCAGGTAAATCGCCAACAACACGGCCCAACATCAATGTGCCTGTTGGAATTATAACAGTACGTCCATTATCAGAATAAACATTACGATCAACCGTTGCACGCACAGGTAATCCACTTTCCAGTAATTTGGCATCTGCTTGGACATCGGAAACAATTGTGGCCGGAATTGGTTTATATTGACGCAATACAAATGTCCGGTCGTATGGTAATGTTGAATACACTGTATCACCGTTATCATACCCAGAAAATTCATTTGTTTTTTTTCGGGGTGTTAAATTGACATGATATGCCTGGGCCCCCGCATCACCCGCATCAGCCGCGGATGCAATTTGTATTCCCAATTCTTCATCGGTCAGCTGGCGCGCACGCGCGGCAACGCCACGATTTGATTTTCCCCCACTTAATTGAGGCATACGTTCTTGGACTGTTAAACGGATATGTTCGGCGTCAGAACCAATTTTACGCGATGGATTTTTTATATCCATGATATAACCTGTGTCGGCATTGTAAATACCGGTTGCGTTCTTGCAATCAACATCAGAAAACGGATGATAATAATATGCACCGGCCTCTGGAGTTATCCATCCACTTTGGATACCGGCGGTATTATACCCTGGGAAAGAGAAATCAGAACAATTATTCCCAAATGGTGAATAATATTTTTTTTCGATATCTTTTGCCTTGGCCATTGGTTGTGGAGCGGCAAAATTTATTGGTGGTGCAATATCATCAATATCTTCTTGGAAATCCAAATCATCTGTGGGTTCATCTTCGTATTCCGTATCAAAATCATCCACAGGTTCATCATCCGCAGGTTCTGGAATCGGTGTGGGTTTTACAACAGGTTCTTCATCCATCGGATCAATATCCAAATCTTGCCCCGATGCCGTAACGTGATGTATTTTCGGTGGTTCATGCGCACCAATCACCGCAGTTATTGCATTTTTTGTCTCAATTGGGTCTGGGCCAATTTCAAATGCCGTCCATGTAAGTGAAACCCCAACATGTGTCCGTTGAATAACATGTTTTGGCGCATAATCCAATGTTATAAGACATGGCGTTGCTTCGGTGACAAATGTGTGTTCATTGGTGCACGTGGCCATTGCAGAAATACCGACATCTTCGTCTGGTTCACCTTCAACCTGGACAACAACATTTGTGATTTGAACACGTGTATTTGCATACACTTGGATTTCAGCGCTACGTGTTTCATTAACAAGTGTGTTTGACCAATCAATTGGCGTATCAGGGTCAAACCGTAACGTTGGGGTTATTGGAATAACTTCTTCATCTTGGATAATCTTTTTATTCTTTTTGCTGCCAATCAACAGCAGTAATAGAATAATAACGATAATCAGTGCCGCAAACATCAACACCCATAACACTGAACGTGGTGTAGATTTGCGAAAATCTGAAAAATGCTGACCAACTTTTCCCATAATATCATTACCCCAAGAATTTTTATTACTGGATTCTAACGACCTGACAACTTGCACCACTGAATTTCAATAATTGGTCACATAGTTGTTGCGCTGTATCTATATCAGGCATTGGACCGATACGCAGACGATACAAACGCGCCGCCGATGTTCCTGAACCCAATTCGCCAACACCTTGTTCATCAACCGCATAGAAAACGCTGTCTTTGTACTTGGTCAATAAACCTTTACCCTCATTACCGCTGAATTTTGCCAGCAATTCCGCCCAGTAATCATCCAACGCTTTGACACTTGAATCAGATTTCAATTCAACGGCGACACCGTTTTGATTGCTGGTAATCAATGGAATATTGCTGTTTGGTAAATAAGAACCTGCGGTATTTCGTTCGGTTGGCAACATTGTTAGACCAGATGTTGAACCACCGCTGGTACCATACATGTTCATCATCATCGCACCGTTTGGAACCTGGGTCATACCATTTTGCATTGGCATCATCCCATTTGGCATTGGTTGTGTTGCGTAACTGCCCAGTTGCATCGGGGGCGCGGTGTATCCACCCATACCAGAATTCATCGCGGCAACGTCGGCACCATATGCCAAATTATTCAATGATTGCCCAGACAGCATGCTCTGCGCTACATTGGCTTCGGCCAATGCCATGACACTTGCCGTATCCGCAATCAAGAATGGTTTAGAACGCTTTTTGATACATACGATACGCTGACCACTACGCAGAACCATATCGCCAACGGCCTCTACAATCAATAAACGCCCGTCTTGACCATCGGTGCGGAAACCAACTGGGGATTCACCGCCTTCGACCAACAACGCAACAACTGGGCGTTGGGTCATGGAAATAACTTTGTCACCGAAATCAATGTATGTAAATACCCGGTCACGCCATACGCGTTCTGGGGCAATTACGTAATCGTCTGGATTTGGAACGAATATATCTAAATCAAAGCGGAATTCTGATGGATCAATTTTCATTGTTTTTATCCAATCATAATCTTCGCCATCAACACCGATTGTGCCGCTTTTCTTTGGCGTTTTCTTGAATATAGACCCCATAGAAGAACCCGATGCCGTGGCCGCCCCCGATGAATTTGCCATTGGTAAACGTGCATTATGATCCAGAACAACATCAACCTGGGAATAAGTAATTTCTGCCGCATTCGCGGGTTCACTACGCAGATAAAATGTATAAATATTACCCGATTTACCCGTCACAATTAAATTTGTATCGGACCCCATGTTATCTGGGGCCGGTGTAATATACAATGTTCTGTCACCTTGGGAACCTTCTATGGAAAAGAAACCTTGGTGGCCAACAACGGCATCTTCTATTTGTTCACCCATTGGTAAATTAACCATGGTTACCATACCATTGCGCAATTTAATCGGTAACACGGTTCCTGTTTCCCATGATAATTGCGTATAACCGGGCTTTATACTGCCTGATGCCATGTTGGCATTTGGATTGTCCCATGCCTGTTGAATACCATAATTACTTGCACAATTTGCACTTGTTGCAATCATGGCACAAACAACACCAATCACAGATATATTTACTTTCAGATATTTTAATAGTGTCATCTTTCCTTTCCTTACATTTCCAAACTATTTTTACTTGTACACTGTATCCAACGGGTCGGCCCCACCTTCAACAATGTACTGAGAAACTTTTAATCCCAACGGGTTGTCCAAACGTTCGGTCCATTTTATTTGTGCATCATCAACCGTCAACCCAACCAGAATTGTATAATCTTTTATTTCTGTTTGTCCACCACTATATGAACAATAATAACGCATTTTTACCGTGTATTGATCCTTGCGGAATGTTTGTGGTGTTCCAATGATATCAACCGGGCATTTAAATTCAAAATCAGGATATTCACCGAACAGTGCGGTTGCCATGGCGGTGTTTCTGAATTTATTGTAAACCTCTGGTGTTGACCATGACGCGATAACACCACCTTCATCATTACCCCATTTTTGCCGCATAAATGAAGTATTTTGTTCAACTTCGTTACGTGCGCGAACATATTCCATAACAAATGCGCGTTTATAAACCGCCATGTTATCGCTGTTTGCGGGCATTTCAGAAATTTGAACAATTGTGGAATTAGCCGGTCGCGTAGTTATAAAGAACACTTCGGGTCTGTTCAACGGAAACATTTTCCCCAGTGTCATAAACAAAACAAACAACACCACCACTGTTCCAGCGAACACGAACATTAATAATCTGGATAGTAAAATTGGCGGTTCTATGCGACTTTGCACGGCATAACTCTCCCTGTACTTAAAACGATTGTAGAAAAAAGTTTATACCCAATGCAAGCACTTTTTTGAGTGTTTTTGGTAATAAATGTTATTTTTTGTTTCTTGATAATTGAAACCGTAACGGGCGACCATTTTCAATAGGCCAAATCTGTAAAAAAACACTTGCGTTAAATTACAAAAAAAAATATAATATTTGCACTTGATTTTCTGCGAATGTGTGCTATTCTATCGCAGAATATCGGTATACATTCGGGCCAAAGGTGCGATTTCCTGGGGTTCCAAAGGGGCATGGTTCAATGGTAGAACATCGGTCTCCAAAACCGCGGATGAGGGTTCGATTCCTTCTGCCCCTGCCATATTCTTATGGGTGTTACCGATTTGTTAAAACATAGGTAAATGGGTGCGTTTGATGAAAAAAATACTGGATTTTATACGTGGTGTACGCGCGGAATGGTTTAAAATTGTATGGCCAACCCGTGCCGAAGTCGTGCGTGCAACAATTATGATTTTGGTATTTTCTGGTCTTGCGGCACTGTTTTTCTTTGTTGTTGATAGTATTTTGAATGCACTGGTGGGTTGGATTTTCTAATGCGTTTGCCAAGGGGAATATAGATGGAAGATAAAATGCAATGGTTTGTCGTTAATGTTCATACTGGGTGCGAAGACAAAGTTGCCCGTAATTTGCGTGAACAGATTGATAAACGTCGTTTAAATGCTTATTTCGGTGAAATATTGGTTCCAACGCGTGAAGTGACCGAAATCAAGGCGGGCAAACGTGTAAAAACAGAAAAGAAGTTTTTCCCGGGCTATATTGTTGTCCAAATGGTTATGAATAACGAAACGTTTTCATTGGTGAAATTGATGCCCCAGGTTGTAATGTTCTTGGGTGCACGTCAAAAGCCGGTGGCGGTCAGCGAAGAAGAAGCGCGCCGTCTGTTGAAACAGGTAGAAGAGGGCAGCACTGTCCCAGACGATATGGTTTACGAAGTTGGTCAAGAAGTACATGTTATTGATGGGCCGTTTGCGAACTTTAACGGTGTTGTTGCCGAAGTTGATAATGTAAAACAGAAAATGACTGTGACTATTTTGGTCTTTGGTCGTGAAACCAGTGTTGACCTGGAATTTGAACAGGTTGAAAGAGTTTAATCGGCCGTAAAACGCCGACGGGCATGTGCAAGGCATGCCAACAACCGTGGTAGATGCGCCACATCGCACCACGAATCCAAAAAAACAAAATAAAAAGGATTAGAAAATGGCAAAAAAAGAACTTAAGGGGATTGTGAAACTTGTTGTCCCCGCAAAACAGGCAAATCCTGCACCACCAATCGGGCCGGCGTTAGGTGCGGCGGGTGTTAATATCGCCGAATTCTGCAAACAGTTTAACGATAAAACGTCTGATAAAGAACCAGGTATGCCGATTCCGTGCATAATTACTGTTTATACAGACCGCAGTTTTGAATTTATTATGAAACTGCCACCTGTTTCTTATTATATTAAAAAGGCGTTGAAATTGAAAATCGGTTCTCATAAACCGGGACGCGATTTTGTTGGCACAATAACCAAGGCACAAATCAAAGAAATTGCCGAAAGTAAGATGCCGGACTTGAATTGCTCTACCATTGAATCTGCGATGAACATCGTTGCGGGTCAATGCCGTTCAATGGGCGTAAAGGTGGAGGAATAAGCCATGAGAATTACAAAAAGACAAAAAACATGGTCTGATTTGGATCGCGCAAAAACATATTCTTTTGCCGATGCAATTGAAGCGTTGCGTCCATACAGTTCCAAGAAATTTGATGAAACGTTGGAAATTGCGGTTCGTCTTTCTGTTGATGTAACCAAGGCGGATCAAAACATTCGTGGAATGTTGTCTTTGCCAAATGGTACGGGTAAAAAGGTTCGCGTTGCGGTTTTCACTAATGACAAACAAGACGAAGCCAAAAAGGCGGGTGCGGATGTTATCGGTGGTGAAGATTTGATTGAAAAAGTCGCCGCAGGTCAAATTGATTTTGATCGCGTGATTGCAACACCGGAAATGATGCCCAAGATGTCCAAGGTTGCACGTGTCTTGGGGCCAAAGGGTTTGATGCCAAATCCGAAATTGGGAACAGTGACAAATGATGTTGCAACGGCTGTTGCAAGTGCCAAGGCCGGACAAATTGAATATCGTGCGGAAAAAAGCGGTATTATCCACGCCGGTATTGGTAAAATGTCATTTTCAACAGAAAAATTGGTTGAAAACGCAAATGCGTTGGTTGACCAGTTGAAAAAGGTGAAACCTGCATCTTGCAAAGGTCAATATATCTTGGGTATTGCAGTTTCTACGACCCAAGGGCCAGGTTTGCAAATTGATGCAAAATAAAAATATGGTTTGCGGATTTTTCCACAAACCATAAACAAGATTTCTGTCCGTGACTGATGGTGCGGAAACGCTTAATTTCCATCATAGACAAAGACAATTCTTTGGGACAGGAAATGGTCCCATCCCGGATAAAACCGGATGGAAAGTTTAACAAGAAATGGTTTGTGCATTTGCATAAATCAGAAGTAAGGGTAAAAAGATGAAACGCGAAGAAAAGTCAACTTTGATTTCAGCGTTGCAGTCGTCCTTGAAAGATGCGAACGGTGTTTTCGTCGTTGAAAACCACGGGCTTACCGTTAAAGAAATGGAAGGGTTACGCAATGAATTGCGTCCACTCGTTTCGGTTTTCAAGGTTGTTAAAAACCGTCTTATGAAATTGGCGTTGCAAGACACCGATTTTGCACCTGTATCCGACCTGATGAAACGTCCAACTGCGGTTGCGGTGGCGACAGATGGTTTGGCGGTGACCAAGGTATTGGTTAAATTCGCCGAAGAACATCCAAACCTTACCATCGTTGGTGGTAAGATGGATGCGGATGTATTGGGCGTGGACGACATTGTGCAATTATCCAAGCTTCCGTCACTGTTGGAAATTCGTGGTACGATTGCACGTATCTTGGTGGAACCAGGATCACGCCTTGCACGTGTTTCGGCAGAGTATGGAAAAAAGAATCAATAAATTATTGGAATATAACTTTCCAGTAAAGATAAATAGGAGCAAAAAATGGCAGACATTCAAAAATTAGTTGAAGAATTGTCAAAATTAACTGTCTTGGAAGCAGTTGAATTGTCCAAGGCATTAGAAGAAACATGGGGCGTTAGCGCAGCCGCCGCAGTTGCAGTTGCCGCAGGCCCAGCCGCCGGTGCAGCCGCCGAAGAAAAAAGTGAATTTGATGTTGTTCTGACAGATGTCGGTGCAAACAAATTGGCTGTTATCAAGGCAGTGAAAGATATCACAGGTTTGGGATTGGGTGAAGCCAAAGCTTTGGTTGAATCCGCACCAAAGGCCGTGAAAGAAGCAGTTGCAAAAGATGAAGCAGAAAAAATGAAAGCAACCATCGAAGCAGCTGGTGCAAAGGTGGAATTGAAATAATTATTTCACCGAACCAACACGGTTCGTAAAAAATAGTGGTCACGACTATCGTGACAAAATCCGTGCCCGCCATAGAGAAATCTATTGGCGGGCGACGGGCGAAAAAAAGTATACGTAATAGTTTCGTTTGCAAAGCACACAATAAAAAAAAGGATAGAAACCCATGGCAGTTATCCAAAAACTTAGAAAATCTTTTGGTAAAAGTTTTTTGCAAACTCCGCTTCCTGATTTGATAGAAATTCAATACAACTCCTACAGGGATTTCTTGCAGGCAGATGTTGCGCCACAAAATCGTAAGAATGTGGGGTTGCAAAATGTATTTTCTTCCATGTTCCCTATCAAGGATTATGCGGGGGCCGCTGAATTGGAATTCGTTGAATACAATTTAGAAAAACCGGCATACAACGTGAAAGAATGTCTTGCACGCAAGATGACATATTCCAGCAAATTGAAATTGAAGCTGAGATTAATCTTATGGGATGTCGCCGAAGATGGTAAAAAAACCTTGCGCGATATCAAAGAACAAGAAATCTTTATGGGTGAAGTGCCACTTATGACTGAACGTGGCAGTTTTATTGCATCGGGTGTGGAACGCGTTATTGTTTCGCAGATGCATCGTACCCAAGGTGTCGTCTTCGCAACAACCAAAGAAGCCAAAATTGCGGGCAATCCTATTACGTATACTGCGCGTATCATTCCAGAACATGGTTCTTGGATTGATTTTGAAGAATCCAAAGGCGTTATTTATGTTCGTATTGACCGTCGTCGTAAAATACCTGCGACGGTTTTGTTGCGTTGCCTGCCATGTGCCGAAGACGAAAAGAAATGGATTGCCGAACCACGCAAAACAACAATTCGTGGTATGACGGATACAGAAATTTTGTCTGTATTCTATAAACGTATCCCACTTAAGACCAATGGTAAAATGTGGATTGGTGCGACAAATGTTTTTGAAGGTTTGGATAAATATCGTTTGAACTATGATTTGATAAATCCAAAAGATAAAAAGGCATTGGCGTCCAAGGGTGATAGGTTGAATGCAAAACGTTTGTCCAAGATTACCACCGTATCCAAAGAATTTGGTATCATGCCAGATGCATTGATTGGCGAATACTTGTTTGATCCAATTATGTCTGGTGACCAGGTTATGTATCAATCGGGTACAGAAATCACCGAAGAAGTTTTGGCAGATATTGAAAAGTTGGGTATCAAAGAGATATCTCTTATATCCATAGACAATACAACATTAAGCGCACATATGCGCAATACGTTGATTGCGGATAAAACAACAAACCGTGAAGAAGCACTGATTGAAATTTATAATATCATCAGACCGGGTGAACGTCCAACATTAGAAGCAGCAATCAATCTGTTTATGCGTCAAGGTTTTGAATTAGCATATTATGATTTATCGCCGGTTGGTCGTTTCAAAATGAACAAACGTCTGAAAATTGATTCTGGGAAAAAACCAGAAGACGAACGTTTGCTGACGAAAAACGATTTCTTGGCGGTATTGAAAACATTAACCAATATCATTGATCACAAAGATACAATTGATGATATTGATAATCTGTCAAATCGTCGTGTTCGTACAGTTGGCGAATTGTTGGAACAGAATTTCCGTACAGGTATGGTTCGTATTGAAAGATTGGTGCGCGAAAGTTTGTCTTCACCAAACATTGCGACAATGCAACCCCAAGATGTTGTTAACGTAAATCCGTTGATGTCATTGGTTGCGGAATTCTTGGGAACCAGCCAATTGTCACAGTTTATGGATGCGTATAATCCGCTTTCTGAATTGGAACACAAACGTCGTATTTCTGCATTGGGGCCTGGGGGGCTTAATCGTGAACGTGCCGGTATTGATGTCCGAGACGTTCATCCAACACACTATGGTCGTTTATGCCCAATTAACACACCCGAAGGTGCAAACATTGGTTTGATTAACCACCTTGCGTCATATGCACGTGTTAATCCGTATGGGTTTATTGAAACACCATACTATGTTGTAGAAAACAGCAAGATTACCGATAAAATGGTGTATTTGACGGCTGATGAAGAATTGGGTCACAAAATTGCCCAAGGTAACACCCCAACAAACGATAAAGGTGTTTTGACCGAAGAATTGGTTACTGCACGTGTTGACGGTGAATTTACCCGTGTACCGCGCAGCGAAGTCGATTTGATTGACGTTGAACCGCGTCAGGTGGTGTCAATATCAACTGGACTTATTCCATTCGTTGAAAACGACGACGCGAACCGTGCGTTGATGGGATCAAACATGCAACGCCAGGCCGTGCCTTTGATGCGTGTACAAACACCGTTGGTTGGTACCGGTATTGAACGCGAAGTTGCACGTGATTCCCGTACAGGTAAAGTTGCAAAACACAGCGGTATCGTTGAATCTGCAGACGCAAATCGTATTGTGGTTAAATGTATGAACAGTCGCAACGTTGTGACCGGTGTTGATATTTACAACCTTGAAAAATACGAACGTTCAAACAACGATACAATCTTGCACCAAAAACCATTGGTCAAAGCGGGCGATCGTATTTCTGCGGGTGACATTATCGCAGACGGTTCGTCAATGAACTATGGTGAATTGGCGTTGGGTCGTAATGTGTTGGTCGCATTCGTGCCATGGCGTGGATACAACTATGAAGATTCTATTGTGATTTCCGAAAAGATTTCACGTGACGATGTTTATACATCTGTAAAAATCGTTGAAAAAGAAATCAAAGTTCGTGATACACAATTGGGACCAGAAAGTTTAACACGTGATATTCCAAATGTTAGTGAAGAAGCATTAAAGAATTTGGACGAATCTGGTATTATTTACATCGGTGCGCGCGTAAAGCAGGGTGATATTTTGGTTGGACATGTTTCACCGAAATCTGAAACATTGCTTACACCTGAAGAAGCACTGTTGCGCAACATCTTTGGTGACAAGGCACAAAATGTAAAAGATACATCTTTACGTGTTGGTCCAAACGAAGAAGGTACGGTTATCGGTGTGAACATCTTGACACGTCACGGTGTTAAAAAAGATGAACGTACCCAGATGATTGAACTTGAAAAAATCAACAAGATAAACAAAGACCGTGATGAAGAAATCTTGATTATTGAAAAGGGTTTCGCAGACCAGGTATTCCAAATGGCCGAAGGTCAAACAATTGAATCTGGCACGGGCAGTATTAAACCGTTTGTTGGTAAAAAACTTACGCAAGAAGTTTTTGAAGCAATCAAACCGGTTGATGTTAAAAAATTATCTGTGGGCAATAAAGAAGTTCAGGCCAAGCTTGACGAATTGCGTGAACAACATGCAATAAAGTTAAAACAATTGAACGAAAATGCAGACCGCGAAATTGAAAAGGCAACCGAAAGTAATTCTTTGAATGCGGGCGTTTTGAAAGAAGTCAAGGTTTACATTGCACACAAGATGAAATTACAACCAGGTGATAAAATGGCCGGTCGTCACGGAAACAAGGGTATCGTATCTCGTGTTGTGCCGATTGAAGACATGCCACACATGGAAGATGGAACCCCGGTTGATATCGTGTTGAACCCATTGGGTGTGCCAAGTCGTATGAACTTTGGTCAGATTTTGGAAACACACCTTGGGATGGCGGCACGTGCATTGGGTGAACAGATTGGCGCCGTATTAGACGAAGTAAAACAAAAACGCGCTGTCACGGATGACTTGCGTGCAATTATGGGCAAGATTTATGGTAAAGATACCGCCGAAAAATTGGCCAAAATGACCGATACCGATGTTCGTGCCCAGGCCGCGTTGTTGCGTGATGGTGTGCCAATGGCAACACCTACATTTGACGGTGCAACCCCCGAAGATGTTCGCAAGATGTTGAAATTGGCGAAATTGCCGGAAACAGGTCAGTTCACATTGTATGACGGTGTGACCGGTGAAAAGTTTGCACGTCCGGTTACGGTTGGTGTCATGTACATGTTGAAATTGCATCACTTTGTTGATGAAAAGATTCACGCACGTTCCACGGCAAGTTATTCGCTTGTCACACAACAGCCATTGTCCGGTAAGGCACACATGGGTGGTCAGCGTCTTGGAGAAATGGAAGTGTGGGCATTGGAAGCACACGGTGCAGCACACTTGTTGCGTGAAATGTTGACGGTGAAATCTGACGATATTGTTGGCCGTAACAAGATGTATGAATCCATCATATCGGGCAGTGATGACATCCAAACCGGTACCCCCGAAGCGTTCAACGTGTTCGTACGTGAATTGCGCGGGCTTGGGTTGGCAATGACACCAAAGAAGATTGATTAGTGGATAGTGTAAGTGGTTAGTGGTTAGTAAAATATACTAATCACTGCCATCACTAATCACTATCACTAACCACTAATAACTACTAAGGAGCTTAGAAATATGACAAATATGTTGCAAAAGATATTTGGACAAATTGAAACCAGGGAACAATTTGATGCATTGCGTGTGACGATTGCATCCCCAGAAGAAATTCTTTCTTGGTCTCATGGCGAGGTCACAAAGCCAGAAACAATCAACTATCATTCGTTGAAACCCGAAGCCGATGGTTTGTTCTGCCAAAAGATTTTTGGACCTGTCAAAGATTATGAATGTGCATGCGGAAAATATAAAAGAATTAAATTCCGCGGAACAATCTGCGAACGTTGCGGGGTTGAAGTTGGCGCGTCATCTGTGCGTCGTGAACGTATGGGACATATTAAATTAGCAATGCCGGTTGCGCATACGTGGTTCTTGCGCGAAGGCAAGATTGCAACATTGTTGAATAATTTGTCACAAAAGAAATTGGAACAGGTTATTTCGTATGATGCGTATATTGTTATTGAACCAGGTCTGACAAGTTTAAAACCGTATGATGTCATCAGTGAAGATGAATATCGTGCCGCAGTTGAAGAATTTGGTCAAGACAGTTTCCGCGTTGGAATCGGTGCCGAAGGTGTTCGTAGCATAATTGCTAATTTGGATATGGGTGATGAAAGAACACGTCTGCGCGGTGAATTGGCGAATACTCAATCCGAAGCGAAACGCAAATCAATCATCAAACAATTGAAATTGGTTGAAGCGTTCTTGGATTCTAAAACAGAACCGGCGTGGATGTTGCCAGATATTATCCCGGTTATTCCACCAGATATGCGACCATTGGTCACGTTGGATGCGGGGCATGTTGCGGCATCTGATTTGAACGATTTGTATCGTCGTGTTATTATTCGTAACAATCGTTTGAAACGCTTTATGGAAATGCATGCACCTGAAATCATTATTCGTAATGAAAAACGCATGTTGCAAGAAGCGGTTGATTCATTGTTTGATAACGAACACAAGGCACGTCCGATGGTTTCACAAAATCGTCGTCCACTTAAATCATTATCTGGGTCGTTGCGTGGTAAATCTGGACGTTTCCGTATGAACTTGCTTGGTAAACGTGTTGATTATTCTGGTCGTAGTGTGATTGTGTCTGGACCATCATTAAAGATGCACCAAGTTGGTTTACCAAAGGCAATGGCATTGGAATTGTTTAAACCATTTGTGTTTGCACGTTTGATGGCGGGTGATTATGCGAATACATTAAAGACCGCACGTAAAATGGTTGAAAACGGTGAAGATATCGTATGGGAAATCTTGGAAAAGGTTATCCACGAACATCCGGTATTGCTGAACCGCGCACCTTCGTTGCACAGATTGTCATTGTTGGCATTTGAACCTGTGTTGATTGAAGGCAAGGCAATTCGTTTACACCCATTGGTATGTAAGGGATTCAATGCGGACTTTGACGGTGACCAGATGGCTGTGCACGTTCCAATTTCTTTGGAAGCACAATTGGAAGCACGCACACTTATGTTATCAACAAATAACATTTTGTCACCGGCGAATGGTGAACCAATGACCGTTCCATCACAAGACATGGTGTTGGGTATTTACTATATTTCATTGATAAATGGTGAACATACTGAAAAATCACCGCGCTTTATCAATATGGACGAAGTAAAATTAGCATTGGAAAACAAAACGATTACATTACACACCCCAATCGTCGCACGTATCAACGGGAAAAATTATAAAACAACCGCTGGGCGTATGATTATTGGTGAATTGTTACCAAAATCTGACAATATGCCATTTGATTTGGTAAACAAAGTAATGGGTCGTGGTGATTTGGAATCTCTGTTGTCAATTACATATGAACGTTGTGGTGACAAAGCAATGATTCTGTTGGCCGATGCGTTAAAGAACACAGGGTTTGAACAAGCGGCCCGCAGTGGTATTTCAATTGGATTTGATGACGTTGTCATTCCAGAAGAAAAAGAACAAATGATTGCTGACGCTGAAAAAGCCGCCGCGGATATTGAAGAACAATATCAAAACGGTTTGTTGTCATCTGGGGAACGTTACAATAAATTGATTGATATGTGGCAGCGTACAACCGATAACCTTGGGAAAATGGCGTATGCCGCGTTGGGTAAATCAACGGGTGATAATTGGAATTCAATTTACATGATGGCTGATTCCAAGGCCCGTGGTTCCAAAAACCAGATTCAACAGTTGGCGGGTATGCGTGGTATGATGCAGAAGCCAGATGGTTCAATTATTGAAGTTCCGATTATTTCAAACTTTAAAGAAGGTTTGACAATGGCGGAATACTTTACATCAACCCACGGTGCACGTAAAGGTTTGTCCGATACCGCGTTGAAAACCGCCCAGGCAGGTTACCTGACACGTCGTTTGGTTGACTTGGCATTGAATACGGTTATTACAGAACATGATTGCGGAACCAAAGAATTTATTACCGCACGTCCAGTTTATCAAGGCAGCACACTGTCTGTACCACTGGGGGATGTGGTTTTGGGACGTACCGCCGCAAAAGATATCGTTCATCCAATAACCAAAGAAGTTATTGTGCCGGCTGGCGAATTGATTACCAAAGTTGCCGCGCGTCAAATCAACGAATCTGGATTACCAAGCGTTGATGTTCGCAGTGTTCTTACATGCTGCAGTGATGGTTTGTGTGCAAAATGTTATGGTATGGATTTGTCACGTCAATCGTTGGTTCATGTTGGTGAAGCGGTCGGTGTTGTTGCCGGTCAATCAATTGGTGAACCTGGGACCCAGTTGACGTTGCGTACCTTCCACATCGGTGGTATTGCGTCTGGGGGTGCCGAAAGTCACTATATCGAAGTGCCGGTTGCCGGAACAATCAAATTGTCGGGTGTGAATACGATTACTAATTCTGTGGGTCGTGTTGTTGTATTGTCGCGTAATGGCAAGGTCGCAATTGTTTCACCAAAAGGTGATGAATTGTTCAGTTGCGCATTACCGTATGCATCCATGTTGATTGTAAACGATGGCGACAAAGTTGAAAAGGGCGCCAAGGTTGCAGAATGGGATCCATATTCTAACACAATCATCGCAGAAAAAGACGGTATCGTCAGTTTCAACGATTTGACTGAAAACGTATCGTTCCAAGAAGAAGTTGATGCGATGACTGGTATCGTTTCACGCAAGGTGATAAATTGGAAAACAAATACCAAGAAAGCATTGCAACCGGCAATCAGATTGGTTAACGAAAAAGGCGATGTGTTGTCGTTGGGTGGCAAGAAAATCGCAGAATATCTGTTGCCAATACATTCTGTGTTGATGGTTGAAAACGGTGCAAAGGTTGCCGCAGGTGATGTTTTGGCGCGTATTCCAGTTCAGGCAAAGCGTACAGGCGATATTACCGGTGGTTTGCCACGTGTTGAAGAATTACTGGAAGTTCGTCGTCCTGCCAACCCAGCATTGCTTGCAGAAATTGATGGAACCATTGAATTGGAAGATGCAAAATCCAAGATTATTGTTCGCATCGTCCCAGACGATGGTACACAACCGTTTGAATATGCAATACCAAAGGGAACCAACCTGTTGGTCCGCAGTGGCGATGTTGTTAAGAAAGCAGATAAATTGGTTGATGGTGACCCGGTACCACAAGACATATTGCGTATCTTGGGGCAAAAGGCACTTGCAACCTTTATGGTTGAACAGATTCAACAGGTTTATCGTTTGCAGGGTGTGTCCATTAACGACAAGCATATTGAAATTTTGATACGTGAAATGACACGTCGTGTTGAAATCACTGACCCAGGTGATACAGTGTTCTTGACAGGACATGTTGTTGACCGTGTTGATTTTGAAGAAGAAAATGAACGCGTTAAACATGATGGTGGTCGACCGGCGGTTGCATCCCAGGTTTTGGTCGGATTGACCCGTGCGTCACTTACCACACGTTCGTTCATATCCAATGCATCGTTCCAACAGACAACCAAAGTTTTGGTTGATGCGGCAATCAATGGTTCAACCGATAAATTGGTCGGTATAAATGAAAACTTGATTGTTGGTCGTTTGATACCAATTGGAACAGGTGCATATGTCCGTCGTGTTCGTGAAATCGCCAAGGCCGAAGAAAAAGCCGAACGCATTGCACGCGAAGGTGGTGAACATCAACAGTTGTTGGATTTATAGTAGAAAACAAAAATGGCGCAGATTGTTTTATAATCGGTCTGCGCCAATGATGTGAAAGTTTTTTACTTGCAAAACGGCAATATTGTAATAGAATAACAGGCATAAAATAAAAAAGGATAAGAAATGGCAACGCCAAGAAGTAAAACAAGTAAAGCACGCGGTGCACAACGTCGCAGCCATGATGCATTGTCTGTAATGCCATGCGGTGTTTGCAAAACATGTGGCGAAAAAAAACGCCCACATCATATATGCCCTGCATGCGGTGCAAAATAATAACCGAATAAAATAACTGCAGATTGGGCACGCGTTCGTGCCTGTCTGCATTTTTTATGTGCGATGGATACAGATAAAAAGATTATTGCAATAGATGCTATGGGGGGTGACAAAGGACCCGCCGCGGTTCTTGGTGGAATGAACCAATTTCTGTATCAACATGGCGAATCAACAATAACATTCCGTATTTTTGGAGACGAAAAGAAGTTGCGCAAAATGATGGCACGTTATCCACGTGTTGCACGCAACAGTGTGGTCATAGATGCCCCAGATGTAATTCATGGCACGGATAAAGTTCGCGATGTTATCCGTCATGCGCAAAATACATCCATGTATATGGCAATCAAAGATGTTCGCGAAGGAAATTCTGCGGCGGTGGTCAGTTCTGGTAATACCGGCGTTTTAATGTCGTTATCTAAATTGGCGTTAAAAACGGTTGATGGTATTTCGCGGCCAGCGATTACAACAATGTTGCCATCGGGTGCCGGGGATTCACGTGTCGTTGTGTTGGACTTGGGTGCCAATGTGCAGTGCGATGCGGAAAACCTGTTTGACTTTACAATTCTTGGTGGTGTGTATGCCGAAATCATTGGTAAAATGCCGCGACCAAAACTTGGGGTGTTGAATATTGGGGAAGAAGAAACCAAGGGTAACGAAACACTGCAACGTGTGAACAAGGTATTGTTGGCACACCGTGATGAATTACCGTATGAATACCTTGGGTTTGTGGAACCAACAGATATCAGTGCCGGTCGTGTCCAGGTCGTTGTGACAGATGGTTTTACCGGAAACATTGTGTTGAAAACGGTGGAAGGTACGGCAAAATTGATAAAGCGTGTTATTACCGAAAATATGAAAAAATCATTTTTGGCGGTTATCGGTGCGTTTTTCTTGGTTCATGTTTTCAAGAGATTAAAACATAAAATAGATCCGCGTTCTTATGCCGGTGCAACATTTTTGGGGCTGAACGGTTTTGCGGTAAAAACTCATGGAAATTCTGACGCGTTGGCATTTGCAAATGCAATTCAATATGCGGCAGATATGACAGGTGCAAACCTGAATGATGTTATTCGTGGACGTGTTGCAACAATGGCGCACATTCGTTCGGAATTAAAGGCAACCGAATAATTCTGTTTTTCATAATTATAAAATGTGATATAATGAACACATATAGTTTTGTGTGGTGATTTATGTTTAAAATATCTGTATCTTGTTTGGCGGCGATATGCGTTGTGGGTAATTTATACGCAATTGAAAATGTATCACCACAAATTCAAAAATTATTGGCGCAAAAGCAAGAAAAAATCGCTGAATTAGAAAAGTGCGATGGCAAACGCAAGGGCTTTATGATTGCGGGTATATCAACCATTGGTCTTACGGCGGTGGGGGTTGGTGTTAATGTTGCACAGGCGAATAAAAGCAATAATTTGTCTGGCCAAATAGAAGCAAAAAATAAAGAATTGGCCCTTAAAAACATAAATTCACAAATAGAAAAATTAGAAAAAGAAAAATTACGTGTCAATTGCGAACAAGATGAAACAAAACAATGGTCAAATGGGCAATGTATTGCCAAAACCCCTGGAATTGTTCAGCAGGCACAACCGGTCACAGAAACCCCGACCCCAATTGTTAATACGGGGGTGCCGGTGGCGGCAAGTGGCCCAACCGAACCAAAAGTTGATGCCACCAAGTGGACCAAGGAAGCATATCAACAATGCCTTGCAAATGTGTACACTGATTTTGCAATGACATTGTCATCAAACCCATCAGAAAAGGTTGGAATAAGGTGGTATTGGTCAAAGTCACATAATGGAAAATGGTGCGAAGGGTACCAAGGCGGCAAATATTTCTATGATTACAAAAAAAATCAAAACCCATGTACGAAATCAAAGTTCACATCACTTGCCAATGGCGAATGGACGGTGACGTTGCAAAACGGCAAAACAATGCAAGGCATCGCAATGTGCAGTAATACACGTGGCACCGTTAAAGATGAATTAAAAGATGTAATAGATGTTAATGGGGGCGGGGCAAATTGCTGGTGTAAATTAACGAAAACAGATTTATCAGAATGTTTGGTGACACAAAAGTTTTCTTGGATTTTTATGGATAATTTTACCCCGATTGATGCGTCTGATATGGAAGACAAGGGTATTTATGATTCATATCATAATCCTATGCCAGATGAATATTATAAATTGGGCCAGAATACTTGCCTTTGGCAATGTGCAAACGAATGTGGGTACCAATTGTTTGATTACGGTGGACGTGACAGAACAAGAACAATGCACGGTGTTCCATGGATAGATATGTATGATACAAATAAAGAAGCATTGTTAAATTTGATGCATTCAAAATAAAAAACAACGCCGGCAATTACTCGCCGGCGCGCTCTCCTTCCTTCCGGAACCCGGAAACTTTTTATGCGGAACTATGCCGCCATTGCAACGTTATCGCTTGATTTGTCGCTTTCTGCATCCAAGATACGTTTTGCTTCGGCGAAAACCATTTCTTTCACACGCAATGCCAATTCTTTTGTTTCCAAACTTTCGGCGGCAACATCAAAGTTGTCCGTACGAATTTGCAAGGAAACATACGCACCAATCAAGGATGTACGTGGTAAATCTTCAATAGAACGTGGCGAATTGTTGTGACCGATTTGCAATTCATCACTAAGTGATATTATTTGGCGATCCGCGTTGACCCAAACAGTTGTGCTTAAAACCTTGTGCAACGCAATCATTATTTCTTTGATGTTTTTTGGCATGTGTGTCCCTCCTTTCTCGGGCGTTGTTGGCAAAATCTAAAGCAGTTTTGTATTTACACGATGTATTTACAAAAAACCGAATTAAATTTTTCTTTTGTTCCTTGTTTTTCCCAGAAAACCAAGTTTTTCCTAGATTTCTGGGGGTTTTATACTTATGTCCCTTGTCTATACACGGATGATAGAATAAAAACGAATCGTGGGTCAAGAGAAAAAATGTAAAAAAATAAAAAAATTTTTTATCAGTGGGTCAACATATTGCAATTAGACGAATTTTTCAGGAATAATTTTTGTGAAAATTTTGAACAGTCGTCTAAAAATGGTTGTATCAGGTCCATGATGATATACACGTGGTTTCGTGTCGCCCGGTCTTAGCCCCGTCCACGTTGTAACGCCTTTTTTATTGGTTACATGCCAAGATATCTTTGTGTCATCAATAATCATGTCGCGCAGTTTTTGTGCAAATTCTGCACTTTCAAATATAACAACATTTTCAGTGTTATAATATGCACTGCGCGGGTCCAGATTAAAACTGCCTATCCATGATATTTTATCGTCAAATACGATGGTCTTGCTGTGCATAACAGAAAAACTGGATTGTTTACGTTCACGATCGTGTATTTTACCACGTCTGTTTTCAGCGGACAGCATAAATTCATACACATCCACCCCCGATTGAATCAATTTTGTACGATATTTTTCCCATTTGCCGTACACAGTTGGCGCATTTGTTGATGCCAACGAATTTGTAACAATGGTTAAATGCACCCCAGATTTTTCTTCGTTGCACATCATGCGCATGCCACCACGACCTGGGACAAAATATGCCGCCGATACATATGCGCTTTTTTCTGTCTTTTGCCACAGTTTCCCAAGTGCCAACATAATTTCGCCACTGTAATTTTCTTTATCGGCCATTGACATTTCAACTTTTTCTGGTGGGTCGGCGATAAATTGACCATGTCCCCATGAAAAATCAAAATTCTTGCGATTAAATTCACGTATTGCCAACGAAATAATTGTATCATATTTTCGTTTGTTTATTGGATTTGTCCGGTTCAGTTTTTTTAGTTGGCGTCTTAATTTTCTTAATGCATGCCGTGAACACGCCTTGGGTATTACAGATGCAGGCACGGCCAAGTGATGATTCCAATACATGTTAAAACTTGTTGTTGCATCGCGTGCAACCGCCCCCATAAATAACACATCTGTATCTGAAAAATTTGCGGCGGTTTCTGGCATAAAATAATTGCTGCCCACGTTGCGACCACCAGTAATAAATGCGACATTGTCCACAATAAAAAGTTTATTATGCATGCGAGAATTCAGACGATTAAAATCCATCAGCATTTGCGGATAATATAAAAGTCGTGAACGATTTTTTACCGCATTAAAAATTTTAACTTCTATGTTTGGATGCTGGGTCAAAATAATTACATCCGCAATATTAGAATTTGTCCCGTAATCGTCAATCAGTATTCTTACTTTGACGCCACGATCCGCCGCGTTTTTCAATTCGTCTATTAAAATGTGTGATGAAAAATCGTTACTGTAAATATATGTTTGCAGGTCAATGGTTTTTGTCGCCATACGTGCAAATGCCGCCCGAATAACAAATGCCGACAGACCGTCATCAATTAGTGTTGCACCACTGATATTTTCTTTTTTGGTTAATTCTTTTTTGTATGGTTTAACAATGGGCGTGGTAATGGGGTCATATTCAAAATCGTGTTTAGTGATTTTTGGTTTATATGTTGCCAATTTTTTGTCGTGCATGCTGGTTGGTATGGTTGCACAACCAAAAAAAGGAAACTTACAAGATGACAAAAATTTTTTATTCAAGTTTGTTACAATTTTCAACTTAGTCTGATTTTATGTGATGCGTTCGTAATTTGCAAGTTAAAAGAAGAAATCACAAATATAAAATTCATTTCATGTGATACTTTTTCGCTTGCGTTATCACGCGCGATAATGATAAAATAATTGCAATGGAAGGAAAGATTTTACAATGAAACGATTTGCTATGTTCCTTGGGGGACTGTTGATACTGCCCGCATTTGGCGAGGTTGCACCGATGTTCTATGACGAATATGATATGGAATATGTTGATGCGGATTACGCAGATGATGCATATTACGATGATGCAGATGTCATAGAAGAGGAAGAATTTGAAGAAACAGATAAAAAATCTGTTAAAACGCCGGTCAAGGTTTCGCGTCAACAGGTTGTGTCACGTAATATTGCAAATCGTTCCACCGCTTCGCGTGTCACACCGTCAAATGCAACATCTGTTGCGTCTGGACGTGGTAAATCAACCGGAAATTCATCGCGTGCGGTTGCGGCCCGAACAACAACGGCCGTATCGCCACGGACAAATGCATCGCGCACAGTTTCATCGCGTACCGCAACAACCAGTGCAACACGTGCGGCGGCCGCGCGTGCGACCGGGGGCGCAACACGGACGGCAACCCGTACAGGAACGGTTGCGTCGTCTGGGGTAAAATCATCGTCTGTGGCACGCACATCAACAAATTCGTCGGGTTCGCGTATTTCACGTGCGGCGCGTACACAAAACAAGGTTGTAACGTTGTCGGGTAATGAAAATATCGTCGGTGCCCAGACTGGTTTGTATTACAATCCAAATGAAAAGAGTGAATCAACTTCTTTGTATAATTCTAATCGTGCAAGTATTCGAACCAGTTCTACAAGACGTTCGCCGGTTCTGCGTGCATCGTCGATGAGTGGCTTGTCTACGGAAACGGCGGCACCGTTTGCCAAAGATACAACAGAAATGGACGAATTGGCGGAATTGACAGATTACTGCAAGGCCCAGTATATGGCATGTATGGATAATTATTGTAATGTCTTGGATGAAAACCAGGGACGTTGCAGTTGTAGTGCAAATCTGAAGAATTATGCAAAATCCGAGGCGGCATTGAAGCAGGCGACCGAAGAATTGCAAGATGTCGCACAAAAAATTCAATACATTGGTTTGTCCGCGCGTGAAGTTGAAACATTGTTCAGTCAGACCGAAGCGGAATTGAAAATGCAATCCAATGTGGATACCAGTCAATTAAAGACCAGTTTGGATAAAGTCAAAGAAATGATAATAGACGCCAAATCTGGAAATGTCAGCACTTCTTCCAGTGGTATGAGTTTTGACATCAGTGGTTTGTTGGATTTCACCATAGACAGCACCGGATTTGATTTGTCATCGTTCCTTGGTGGATTGGCGGGTGGTAATAATAATGTCAGCAACCAACGTGGTGAAGAATTATTCAAAACTGCGACAACGCGTTGCAAGGCGAATGTGTTACGGGCTTGCACCGCCCAGGGGGTTGATGCATCAATAATAACAAATGCATACGATTTGGAAATAGATAAAGAATGTATCGCATATGAAAAATCGTTGAATGAATCAAACGATCAGATGGTGGCAACTGTTCGTAATGCCCAAGGCGTTCTGCAAAAGGCGCGTTTGATGGTTGCAAAATCCAAAAATGAATATGATATGCGCGGATGTATAAACGCACTGGATGCGTGTATGCAGGATGAATTTGTTTGTGGTTCTGATTATGAAAACTGTTTGGACCCATCGGGCCGTTACATTGTTAATGGTGAAATCGTTGTCGGTTCGCAACCAGGCCATGCAATTGATCCGGAATTGGCCGCAAATGTCAGTACTGTTATGACCAGTGACGTTTGTGACATCAACCTGTATCGGACATGGGATTTCCCGGATTCACAATGTGCCGGTTATGATGGCACATATACATCGGCGTTTCAACAAAACAACGCATGGGGATCGGGTGAAAATGATACATTGGCCAAATATATTGACGCAACGGTTGTTACCGGGGCGGCCAAGAAAGCCAGTATAAATATGTCTGAATATTTGCAGAAAAAGATTGGTTATGTAGAAGGCGATAAAAACTTTGGTATGTGTGTTGGTGTTCTGAATAAATGTCAAGATTATACATATACGGGCAAGGGGACAAATGTAAAATATAATCAAGAAAACGAGGTTGTTAAACAATACCTGTCACGTGTTTTGGTACAAATCAAGGCGAAGCAAGACCAGGTTTTATCTGAATATGCCGAAAGTTGTATAACCGACGTTTCGTCATGTTTGGCACAAAACGGTTATCCAACCGAAGAACCCCAGGACGAATACGGCACGGAACAATGGACGGGAACCGAACAGACCCAGGCGAATATTGCAATAAATGCATGCCGTGCAACAATTGTGACATGTATGTCGGTTAATGGTTATTCAATTTCAACCCCAACCCCCAGCGAGATGAACTGTTGGGTTATGGGATTGCAGTTTAACACCGCAACATCTGAATGTGCCACCAATGGCAGTGGTATAACCCCAACCCCAACGCCCGGTGGCAACGGCGGTGGCACGGAATATACCGTAAGTTTTAGTTGTGGTCAGGGGACGGGAAGTGTATCATCGCAAACAACGACAAATGGTTCCGTGACATTACCGAAGTTCGGTTGTACGACACCTGCGAACTGTACGTTTGTTGGGTGGGATTGTCCGGGTAGTTCAAATTATTTACCGTATAGCACATCGTATAGTCCAAGTAGCGATGCACAATGCGTGGCACATTATAATTGTGGGGGCAGCACCACAACTTCGTATACGATTACGTATAAATGTGGTTCTGGGGCAACGGGCAGTGATTGGACCAAGCAAGTTACTGGCACGAGCAGTAGTGTAAGTGTGACATGGGATAGTGCATCTTCGGTCAACAGCCATTGTTCGTATACGAATTATACCGCAAGCAATTGGAATTGTGCACGTGAAGGATACACATCGGGAACAGACCAAAACTTTGGTCAATCCACAACAATCAGAAGTAACGTAACATGTACGGTGGTTTGGACGCCAAATGCCGGGAATACAGAATGCAGTCCGTCTAATCGTCAGTATTGCGATGAATCTAATTGCGCCACAACCGGCCAAGGTGCATGGTGCTATGCGTCGTCAACCGCGAGATCCAAGAGTTGTTTGGCCAGTGAATCATCCTGTAAGTGTCATGCACTAGATTTGGAACGTTGCACAGGTTCAACGTGTGCAGCGTTGGGTAATAATTATCATTACTGTGCAACTGGAACAAGTAAGGCAAGTTGCAGCACATCAGGCAGTGGATGTTGCTATACAACCACAACAGTATCACCTGCGTGTAATAATGAAACAATTTGCAGATTGGTTGGTAACAGTTGGTGCGCAAGCAGCAGCACATGTTTACCGGCAGGTCAGAATTGTATTAGTGGTGGTGATACACCGATAATGAGTACGAGTCCGCAATGGTCAAGTGCAATTGAAACGGACGAAAACAGCAGTATAAGTGCTGTTGTTGGGGCAATATAAGTTAAATAATGGGGACATCGTGATGAGAAAAACATTCCTTTATTCGCTTTGTGGATGCTTTATGACCAGTGCGGCCGTGGCGTTCACTTTTTACGTTGACTTGAATCCAAACAGCGATTGTCCCGATGGTTATTCTTTTTGTATGACACGTCCCCAGGATGGTTACTGTTGTCCATCAGATATGGTTTTGCGTGGGGTTACATCCAGTGGTTATACCTCTTCTAAGGTTGTGGCAGGTTTTGTTGTACAAGATGGTGCTGGCAATCAAGCTACATTGTTTAATGCGGATGGCAGTGCACGCAGCAACAAGGGATTTACCACAGAAGAAATTCAGATAATTAATAATGCATCCATGGAAACAGGAACAGCTTCAAATATCGGTTTGGGCAGGAAAGAATACGATAATACGGGTAATATTACATATATTGTACTTGGTGACGGTGATGAAATAACAGAAACGGGGCAACAACCACGCAGTCCATCGTGTGAACGTGTGCATATGAATTTGTACACTTGCAATACGTATACATACAATTCAAACGGTGGTGGAACCACATGCACC
Source organism: uncultured Pseudomonadota bacterium (assembly GCA_902771695.1). Lineage (GTDB taxonomy): Bacteria > Pseudomonadota > Alphaproteobacteria > Rs-D84 > Rs-D84 > Enterousia. The sequence continues at coordinate 46,660 of CACXXP010000005.1, forward strand.
GGTAAACAAAAGGTTGGTGAAATATATTACAAAAAAGATGCGGGGTATTTTACCAATCCAAATTACAGTTCATCATCACGTCTGAAAGATGAAAATATGACCAGTGGTACCACATTATCGGTGCCCACGCGCAGTGGTTATACTTTCCGTGGATATTTCACATCTGTGTGGACGGATGCCGTTGGCGGTTCTTCGTCATTGACGGATTCTTCGTCATATATAAACAATTTAAGTCCATATCGCACGATTGGAAACGCGTACATCCCGTGGAAAGAAAATTTGGTCAATGGAAATACGGCGGGTAATGAATTATTCCTGCGTGCACCCAATTGGGTGGTATCAGGTCCCGGTGTTTCATGTCCATCGGCCGGTTACCAGATTGATTTATATGCCGGTTGGGCAGAAAATTGTGAAGATAGTTCTTATTGTAAAATGACGATTACCGGTAAAAATGGTAAAGACATGAACCATATGGTAATGGCAACAAATAACACATCTATTACGGGGCAATGGTTGCCGGGTGCGGTGGAATATGAACGTGCACAAACATGTAAAACTGGTACGCCAATCGGTACTGAATACGTGACGAAAAAATATGGTTCACAAAGTTTAACTTTTGCATTGGGAACATCTGGGTTGGGGTGCGAAGACAAGGGTGGTAACGGTGCCGGCGCATCGCAAATAACAATAAATTACTATGATGCCAGTGGTAATAAAAAAGGATATACATCTTGTAATATCGGCGAAACCGTAACATTGAATGGTGCAACTACGTTAACCAATGTTACGGCATTTAAATTCAAAGGTGTCGCATCGGGTGGAACCACATTTAACCGTGGCGAAACATATTCTTGTAATGTCACGCGCGTATTTACGCAATACACAACCAGTGGTGATAACTATATCGTCAATTTGGAACCGGCCACAACAGGTGGTAATGGCGGTGATTCCGATGGTAAAATTAACGTGACGATAAATTTGGGTGGTGGTGAAATAGACGGCGAAGGCAGTGTCAGCGGAAAATATAACGAAGGCACAAATGTGAGTGTTGGGAATTTGGGCGACATAACCCGTGGTGACGGTGCGATAGCGACGGGATTAAAGGGGGCTGGGGAATCCAGTTCTGATGCCCGAGATACCGTGACGGTTTCTGATAATGGTGGCGGTTCCGCTGAATACGAGGTTGTATGGTCATGCCCAGATGGTATGGTGATGAATCCCCAGGGTGTCTGTGTTGATCCCGATGGTGATTATATTGACCGTGGCGGAAATTCTGTTCCACCATCACAATTAACATGCTGGCGTGATGAAAATGGTGATGGCATACATGATACAAATTATTGCTATTGGCATGTGAATATTACATTCCATGGTAAACCAGCAGGTTCAAATTTGAATGTGACAGATCCAAACGAAGGTAAAACATTGAATTGTTATGGTGGCCAGGGATGTCACACAACGAGTACGGACAGATTTTGTGCAAGTTATCTTGCAGCCCCGGCGGCTCCGAATACATGTGCTACGATGCACATGCCTACGGCCACGGGGTATAAATTCCGTGGATATTATCGGACACCATTACCAACGGATATCATAACACAAACCAGTACAACAAACGGTGGGGCGTATAATAATTTCTTCCCGAAAAGTACCGCAACAAATGCGACAACTATGTCCATTACCGGACATGCGATTGTCGTGATGAGTGATACACCTGTTGCGACCAATGCGTCCATAAACATTGATGTATATGCCGGTTGGGCACGTGAATGCGATACCAGTGACCCGAATGCAATCTGTGATTTAAAACAGGGTATCTGGTGGAATACTCGTGATAATTTGGGCAAGGGGGATGTCCGTTATGATACAGGTTGTACCGATGGATATGTTTTAAGATCGGGCGGTGGCACATATAAACCGATTTGTGAAACAGAAAAGGGCGGCGATGGAAATATTGCATACGTATTCAAAGACCAATGGGGTAATACGGTGTCTTGTAATGGGCCGGCCGCAAATTGCACATTGGGTGATACTTTCAGGTTGACCGATACATCTGCGGTTCAACAGGCATGTGGTAGTAATTATAAACTGAAATACCTGATTACCACCGGGGCATCGGGCGATTGGTGGAAACCAGGTAAGAGTGGTATGTCGTGCAGTACGAATTTATTGGGGTCGGGTAATCCACGAACCATCATCGGAACGGTGTGCAATAATTTTTGCACAATTGGGCAACATTATGACAATTTACATGCAACTTGTGTTGGCCTTACGACCCAGGGAGACACCCCGACCAGTTTGGGCGTGACGATGCCACGGACCACAACCTATAATGGCACAAATTATTGGGTTGTTAATGGCAGTGATATGGTCCAAAACCTGTGGGGAACATGTTCTGGTAATTCTTGCACCGCGGATTGTCCAACGTTACAATGCGATGATGGTTATGGTTTGGTTGTTGACAGCACGGGTCCACATTGTGTTGTTAAAACTGGTGGTGGCGATGCCCCAAGTTACACTTGTCCAAGTTTAAGTGAATTGGGAATAAACCTGCCGGGTGTAACGGTTAATGTGACAAAATCCGGGGCGGATGCATGTACGTATACTCTGTCTTGTTCTGGTGACCATATGACGGTGGTTGGTAACAGTTCTGTGACATGTTATGGTTCAAACGGAACACACGGTTGTACGTATGCATGGTTGTCCAGCCAGATTGGCAGTTCACAATGCCAATTCCAATGCCCATCCCCCGCAGGCAGTGCGGCGCACACATCAGTCAGTCGTGCACATGCCTATGGCGAAGGAACAAGTGGTAAAAAATGCGATTACAAGGTTGTTTGCAACACTGATTGCCCGGCAAGCAACGGTTGGCAGATGACATATGATGGCATCCTGTTCGGGTTTGGTGGATATGCAACAAGTGGTGATGATTGGACACCTGTAATAGTGTCATGTGAAGGTAATGATTGTTATAACAATATGCCGGGGTATACGAACATGATTAACCCGAATATGAACGGTGTTATGCTTAGCAAGTTTGCATGTCTGCAAAGACCATCATTTACGAAATGTCCGGCGGTTCGTTGGTTGAATATGACCAATTTGGCAAATGTGACAATTGGTAATCCGGCATTATCTGGAACAACATGTTCATATGATATGGGATGCAGTTCTGGTACATTAACTGGTTCTGGGTCGGATCCACTTACATGTACTGGTGATGCATGCACGGTCAAGGCCATTAACAACAGATTGACCACAACGAACTACTCTTGTTCAATCAGTGGCGGCAACTGACTGGCGTGCCCCACGGGGGGTGATATTCCAACAATTACGCATGGAAGGGTGACCAAAACCGGTTCAACAACCACATCGTGTTCTTATCAGGCAACATGCACGGATACAGGTTATAACTGTGATACAACAACCGGATTGTGCGGAACAAAAACATGCAATTCTGAATCAGGGTGCAATACATTGATGAATCAATATCGTAGTGTGTCATCAACATTGTGTAAAACGACAACATCCCAATGTCCAACAACAGGTTGGCAGATGCAGCCAAATGTTAGTTTCAATGGACCATCATCGTCAGGTTCAAACTGTACATATACACCAAAGTGCACCAATGGTGGAACATTGTATAATGGTGATGCGGTATCCAATGGCGCCACAATAACTTGCACACTTGGGATAACCTGGGAACAATGTTCAGACCTTATTTCTGTCCGGTGTCTGTCACATGTCCACCGGAGGGTACGTTTGGTAATTTGGCAAATGGAAGGATTGAGGAACCAACAAAACCAAATGTTTCAACATGTCAGTATCAGTTATCGTGTAACACAAATTATACGCTTAATGGATATAATCCAATTGAATGTTCTGGGGATACTTGTAATACGAATTATCTAAGTTCACAACTTCAGCAACGTTCTTGTCAACAGGATTTCAAATGTCCAGATGCATCGGTTCCAGGTGGATATGGTAGCATTCTGAACACACAAACTGGTAACAAATGTGATTATACGTTAAAGTGCGATACTGGCTATGCCTATCCGAATGGCACAGCAACACATACCTGTACCGGCAGCGCATGCACCACCGGCACCAACAGCGTCACCACATGGGCAAGTGGATTAGAATGTAAAGCCAAAGTCACATGTCCAAGTTCCAAGATAGTAACGCATGGTCAGATTACAATGGAAAGTATAGAAAATGGAACAGCATGTAATTATACGATAAATTGTAATGCACCAGCATATATATGTAATACGGCTAATTTAGCAGACCAGTGTACTAATGGATTCAGATGCGAAACAGCCGAAGCGTGTAATACATTCTTGAATATGACCCGTGGTGTTGAGGCGTGTGTATTTGAATGCCCGTCTAAGGAATATGTGAAAAGCAAAATACCACATTTGGACTATATTGGTAGAGTGACAAGTGGTACACAGCCTAATTGTACATATGGCTATGCAACATGTGCTAGTTGTTATACCAAGACATCAGGTTCAGCCAGTAGCGTAAAGTGTAACGATGAAGGTGAACAGTGTAATGAAACCGGGGCTAATGCTTGGTATACGGGCATAGTTTGTGAATGGGTTGGTGGTGATGGTTGTGGGCCTGATCGATAAACAAAAAACGGGGCGTTGCCCCGTTTTTTGTTTATAATTATTAGCACTAATGATGCGAAATTAAATGCATTACTATGCCACCAATGGTAAATACCGTAATGCACAGCAAGAATATCTTTTGTGCACGATGATGGTGCGTTTCACCGCAATGGTCGCAATTGCATGCATCATGGTTAAAATACATAACCCATGACAAAATCAGCATTAAACCAGAAAATACGAACACCCAAATTTCTGCGCTTTCGGGAATAATTTCATGATCGGCAAAATCAGGTGCAACCATGCCGATAATGCCCAATACAACCGGCAATACGCAACAAAACAGGTGCGGCAATATTCCGGCGATAATTCCAACTTTGACGGCTTTGTTTTTCATATCTTTTCACTTTATCCTTGGTATCCCCAGTTGGAATCGAACCAGCATCTAATTCTTAGGAGGAATTTGTTCTATCCAATTGAACTATGGGGACGTGTGCATTATATTTTAATCACAGATTTTGATATTGCAAGTTATATTAAAACCTGTATAATACCAAAACACGAAAAAGAATTATAGAAATGGGAAATAAACTTATTGGATATGGATCTTATTTGCCCGCACGTGTTATGACAAATGCGGACTTTGAACGTGCGATGGATACAACAGATGAATGGATTGTGTCACGTACCGGTATTAAACAACGACACTTTGCCGCCGCGGATGAAACGGTCGCAGATATGGCAACAAATGCCGCACGTCGTGCATTGGAAAATGCTAAAATCGGTATAGACGATATTGATATGATTATCGTTGCAACAACCACGCCAGAATTAGATTTTCCATCTGTGGCGGTTCAGGTAATGGGGCGTTTGGGTGCAACAAAAAATATTCCGGCGTTTGATGTACGTGGTGCATGTACCGGGTTTATATATGCGTTGCATTGTGCACGTGGTTTCTTTACCGCGGGCATACATGAAAGAATAATGATTATTGGTGCCGAAAAAATGTCGCGTTTTGTTGATATGACCGACCGGTCCACGGCGGTTCTGTTTGGCGATGGGGCGGGCGCATTGATATTTGAACGTTCTACGTCAAGTTATTCCGGAATAATAGATACGGTTGTCATGTCGGATGGTAAAAAGTTTGATATGCTGCATGGATCCCCAGACCATAAAATAATTATGAATGGCCCGGAAACGTATAAAATGGCGGTATCACTGATGCCGGATGCGGCACGTTACATTATGGAACATGCCGGTATTACCCAAGATGATATAGATTGGATTATTCCGCACCAGGCAAATATTCGTATTATTCAATCATGCGCGGAACGATTGGGATTCCCGCTGGACAAGATTTTAATCACAGTGGACCGGCATGCAAATACCAGTGGTGCATCGGGTGCTTTGGCACTTGCATATGCGTTTGATAATGGTATAATCAAACATGGTCAGTTAATTTTATATCCCGCATTTGGCAGTGGGCTAACATGGGGGGCAACATTAATAAGGGTGTAAGAAATGGCAACGATAACAAGAAATGATTTGGCATTAAAATTGCGTGATAAATTCGGTTTTACGGCGGCACAGTCGGGGAAACTGATAGATTTAATCTTTGACGAAATCTGTGAATCATTGACCAATGGCGAAGAAGTAAAGTTTGCCGGATTTGGAACATTCAAGATTTTAGATAAATCTGCACGTATCGGGCGTAACCCCAAGACAGGTGAAACCGCAATCGTTTCTGCGCGTCGTGTGACATCTTTCCGGCCGTGTAATGAATTTCGCGAACGTGTATCCAAAAATAAGTAATAGTGATTATGTAAAAAACGGTTGCGATGGCAACCGTTTTTTATTTACCACAAATGCACCCGGTTTGCTGGGGCAATATACATTTTGTTTTCTGATTTGATATTAAATGCGTCGTACCATGCATCAATGTGTGGTAATATACCATTCACGCGATTTCTGTTTAATGAATGTTCATTTGTTTTTGTTTGGGCAATTTCTTGTTCGGGACGTAAATTGCCGGCCCATGCACCCGCATAAGCGATAAAGAACCGCATGTCTGGGGTTAAACCGTCAATGGTATCAGATTGTGTCCCAAAATTTTTATACGCCGTATATGATATGGTCACACCACCATAATCAGCCAAGTTTTCACCCAATGTAAATTCACCGTTCGCATTAATGCCCGGTGCAATTACAATTTTATTAAAGAATTCACGCATAACACTTGCGCGCTTTTCAAATTCATTTGCGTCCGTATCTGTCCACCAATCACGCATATTACCATCTTTATCAAAATGGCGACCAGAATCATCAAATCCATGTGTCATTTCATGACCAATAATGGCGCCAATTGCACCATAATTAAATGCATCATCTGCATTCATATCAAAGAACGGATATTGCAATATTCCCGCCGGAAAACAAATTTCATTTGTTGATGGATCATAATAAGCGTTGATTTCATGTGCGTTCATATACCAAAGTGTTGGGTCGTTTTCTTGACCAATTTTTTCCAACCAGAAATTATCTTCAAATTTTGCAACACGCAACATGTTTTCAAATAAACTTTCATTGTCTGATATTTTCAATTTGGAATAATCGCGCCATTTATCTGGGTATCCAATTTTTGCATTAAACGAATCTAATTTTTCAATTGCACGGGCGCGTGTTGTATCGGACATCCAATCAACATGTTCAATACGCATTGTATATGCACGGCGCAGGTTTTTAACCAATTTTTGCATACGTTTTTTTGCAGATTCTGGAAAATATTTTTTTACATACAAATGTCCAATTTCTTCGCCCAACGTGCCATTCAAAATACCAATTGCGCGTTTCCAACGTGGTTTCTTTTCTTTTTGGCCGGCAATGGTACGATTGAAAAAATCAAAAGATATATCGTATGTTTTATCATCTAATAATCCATCCGCCGCCAAAATCACGCAGTATTTTAGATAATCTTTTATCAAATCTAAATCGGTATCATTTATTATTTTGATAGATTCTTTGATTGCGCTTGGTTGGGCAATATTTAAATATTCGGCGGCATTTGTGCCACGGGCATCAAAATATTTTTCCCAATCAAAACCACGATATTCTGCAATAAAATCTTTGCGCGACATTTTATGATAATTTGCATGCGGATCACGCAATACTTCCTTGGTAAAGAAAGATTTTGCCATGCGTTCTTCCAATGCGTATATTTTTTTTGCATCTGCGTTTACGCCAAAGTTTTTCAATTGGGCCGCAATAAATTCAATATACTTTTTTCGTATGTTTTTTGTTTGTGCATCATCATCAAAATAATAATCACGCGATAAACCTGTGCCACCTTGGACAATGTTATACAGGAAATGGTCGCTGTCTTGTTCGTCCAATGCGACCGCATCGCCCCAGAATGATGAAAAGAACGCATGATTTTTCCCAAGGTATTCCGGTAATTCAGATTTGTTTTTTATCGCGTCTATTTCAGCAAAATATTTTAGAACGGGTTTTATCCCGTCATCATTTAATTTTTGTTCATCCATTGCAATTTTATACAATGTTCCAATTTTGCCAGTATCATTTTCAGCAATTTCACGAACACGCTTTAAATTGGTTTCTCTTAAAATCTCAATCGCGTCATATCGGGTATAATCATCGGGAATAGGGTGTGCACGGCGCCATCCCAATGTTGCATAGTCAAAAAAATCATCGCCTGGGACAATTGTCATATCCATATTTTCATATTTAATTCCCATATCCATTGTTTTTCCTTTTGTGTAAAAGCAAGTCAAAATTATAACAAAGATAACGCAAACTATTCCAATAATATTTAACCAAGTATGTCGCATTTTATTTCACCAATTTTGTTATTAAATCATCCAATATCAACAATCCGTTATCGGTTGCAGATATTCTGTTCCCATTGAACGTTAGCATATTCGGATGCGATTTTGCAAATTCTATATTCATGACATGCAAAATATCATCGTCCAATAAAACCCCACGCTTTGTGCGCATGCCGGTTATAATTCGTTCAATTGCACGCATATCATTGGTCATTGGTTTTAATAATTTTTTCCCACCCAGTTCTTCATACCATGTGCCATTCATAAAAATACGCCCCGCCGCGCCATCGCCAATACCGATATATGCATCACCATCCCATACATTTTGATTATGACGACATTCATGTCCAGGGGTGGCATAATTAGAAACTTCATATCGGGACAGTTTAAGATTTTCGGCAATCGCCATATACATTTCTGCCATAGTTTCATTTGGTGGCATATCCAGATTCATTCGCCCAAATGGTGTGTTTTCTTCAATGGTCAATTCATACATAGAACAATGCGAAATACCAAGATTGTTTATCATTTTGCATGTTTTAATCACATCGTCTGCATTTTCACCAGGCAGCCCATATATAAAATCGCCAGAAACACGAATGCCGCTATTAAGACCCGCATTTATAAGGCGCAATGCATCATCTTTGGTATGAATTCGTCCCAAAAATTGTAATTTATTATCATCAAAAGATTGCACGCCGACCGATAACCGATTTACTCCTGCATCACAAAATTCTTTTAATCTGGTTGTGGATAATGTTCCAGGATTAGATTCTAATGTTATTTCGGCATCTGTGACCAGATTAAAATTACCACGTATTTCATCTATAATTCTTGCAAATATGTCAGTCGGTACTAGTGACGGTGTCCCCCCACCGAAAAAAATTGTTGGAACGGTTATTTTTCCAAGCATATCACCAAAATATCTGATTTCTGTTATAATTTTACGGGCATATTCATCCCAGTCCGGATTGGCACATGCGCGTGAAAAAAATGCACAATATTGGCATTTTTTGATGCAAAACGGGACATGAATATAGATATTGTGGGACATTGTCATAATTTGCATCATACAACCCATATATTTGGATGCAAGTTATAAAGTGCTTTTTATCAAACCAAAATTGTGATATAATATGCCAAAGAATGGGGATGAGAAAGGGATTAGTTTCTTTATTATCGTTGACCTTGGTTCATTTTGCGGCCTTTGGCGCGAATGAAGGGGTGCCGGTATACTATCAAGAAATTGAAGCAGCCAATTCAAATCAGATGAATTATGGTGGATATGCTAACAAGGGATACACCAAATATATCGGAAATTCTGGACGGAAACAGGTTGTCGGAACCCGCACATACAGTTATACCAACGAACGTACGAACACCTATATTGACCCGATGTCTTATCAAGATGGTCTGACATACGCCGGTGCAAGTGGAATGACCGTTAATGGTGTTGCAAATTCCCCAGAAATAGATCATAAAACCCATGTATATGCCAACTATACACGCAGATTTGCAGATTTTGAATTTAAAACTGGTGTGAATTCAATCTTGGAATGGGATGATATGGTGTTCAATGAAATAACTGTTGGGGCGCGCCATAATTTTTCACTGCGTAATTTTGATATGTTCGCATTTGGAGAATATTCATTCGGTGAAATGGAAAGTGGCGGATTATCCATGGATTATGATTTGGAACCATATGATTGGTCAGACCCGTCATACGGTATATTCACAATTTCTATGGGTAATCAAAGTGGTAAAACCCAACATTTACGTTTGGGAATCGGTGCGCATCATATTTGGGACATTGGTGGTTGGAAATTATCGCCAATTATTGGTTATGAAATATTCAAACACGATTTGAAAATGTCGGATCATTTATATCCGAACCAGGGAGTTTATTTGCCGTTGATGACGAACCAGGGTGAATATGTATATGGTGATGAACAGGGCAATTATTATTCAATGCCCATAGATGTTGTGCCACCGGATACCTGGTACCAGGTATGTATGGGCCCCGAAGATATCAAGGTTGTTGAACAAAACGGAACGTCCAGTGGTTATGTCACCGCGTTGGGTGAATATTTGACAACAACGGATTATAATTCTGCGATGGGTGATATTCCATGGGGGGTATACGAAGGTGATTGCGTTATAATCGGTGGCGATGGTCCGATTAAGGTTGGTGGTGTGACCCATATTTACAACACTACGTGGAGTGGTTTTTACTTTGGATTGGAAGTAGAAAAGCAAATGACATTGGCAGATAAACTGCGTTTCTATGTCCAATTCAGTTTGCCAAATTATTCGTCCGAAGGTATTTGGCCTAATCGTACTGATTGGCAACAGAACCCAAGTTTCCTTGACGAAGGTAGCAATGGCGCATATGCATATGCGGCAGAAATGGAATATAACATGCGTTTGTCATCGCGTCTGCAATTGGCGTTAAAGGTTGATACGAATTTCTTCCATGTTGGTAATATCCCAGGAAAACTTTACATTGCCGAATATACCGACTTTGTGTATGACGAAGAAGGTCAATATATGTTGGATGAATATGGGTTGCCATATTTGGAAACGGTTCCGGCACATACAGAACATGTTAGTGATTCTCTGAAACAGGCCAATTGGCAATCATTTGGATTACATATCGGTGTTAAATACGCATTTTAACGGGGGAACGTGATGCAACGTGCATGCTCTTTTTTTGCACTTTTATCTACATTGTTTTTTTGTGTTGGGGGTTTTGCCGAAGAGTGTAAATTTAATACAGAACGTTGGGATTCAATATTGTCGGATGTTCGGGCACGTGCATCGGCCAAAGGTATATCCGAAGAAACAATAAATGCAACATTACGTAATCCGGCGTTTATACCGTCTATTGTAAAAAGCGACAAAAACCAATCGGAATTCAAATTAAGTTTGGATGCGTATCTGAACAGAACTGTTAATTCAACGCGTGTTGCACATGGACATCAAATGCACGGAAAATATCCAACATTGTTGTCGCGTATTGATAATACGTACGGTATACCACCACATGTAATATTGGCATTTTGGGGAATGGAATCAAATTATGGCGAAGTCAAAGCCAGACACCGTTTGGTTGATGCATTCTTTACATTGATGTATGACGGTCGTCGTGAAAAGTTTTTTGGTGAACAATTACTTGCACTGATGAAAATTGCCGATGATAATGAATTGGATATAAATAACATTCGGGGCAGTTGGGCCGGTGCCATGGGACATTTCCAGTTTATACCGACAACACTTGCAACATACGGTGTTGATGGTAATGGTGATTCACATGTTGATATTATCAACAGCATCGGTGATGCGATGGCCAGTGCGGGAAATTATTTGAATAAACTTGGGTGGAATAAAAACGAACGTATTGTACGTCGTGTTGTGTTACCTGGAAATTTTGATACAGGTTTACTAGATGGCAAAACCAAAAAGACACTGACTGAATGGGCCCAAAAGGGTATATTAAATCCAGATGGCACCCCGATTCCATCGGGTAACATGGTTGCCGGTCTGGTTGCAGATGTGGCGAATTTGCCGGATTCGTCTGCGGATGATTTTAACCCAGATACAGATGTTGCGCCAAAACCCGTAATAACCGCATATTTAACATATCCAAATTTTTATCGCATCAAGAAATGGAATAATTCTAATTGGTATGCAATTGCGATTGCAGAATTGGCGGACAGATTGAAATAAAAAATTACCAAAAATATGACAAAAATAAAAATATTGCACCGGCTTGCAATGTTTGGTATCCTATCCTTGTAATTGAAAAAATATTCAAGGGTTATAGATATGGCTATTAAGGTTCGTGATTTTGAGGTTCGGCTTACACGCAATAAAGAAGAACGCCGTTTGGTGCGTCGGTTGCGTTATGATGTTTTCGTCACCGAAGAAGGTGCATCTGCAACCCCAGAACAGCATGAATTGCAAGAAGAATTTGATTCTTTTGATAAATATGCTGACTATATGGCGGTGTTTCATGATGGCAAAATTGTTGGTGCGTATCGTATTATTGATAAAAAGGCCGCCGATAAAATGGGCGGGTTTTACACCGAAACAGAATTTAATATTTCCAAGATAAAAAAAGCATCTGATAATATTGCCGAAATGTCACGCGCATGCGTGGCCCAGGAATACCGTGAAAATGCGTTGGTAATGCGTATGTTGTGGGCGGGACTTAGTGAATATGTATTGCGTCGTCAAATTGCGGTATTATTTGGTGTTGCATCATGGACTGGGGTAAAACCTGTGGAATCGGCCCAGGCAATATCATACCTGTATTATAATTATTTGTCGCCTGTGCGTCTGCGGGCACGTGTTATCCCAGAAAAGTTTGCCGAAGGTGCAGATCCACGCATGGCAAAAATGAATATATTGCCACGTGCATTCGTTGATGAAGAAAAGGCAAAAAAACAAATGACGCCACTTATCAAGGGGTATTTGCGTATGGGTGCGACATTTGGTCAGGGCGTATTTATTGATAAACCGTTTAATACATACGATGTGTTCGTTATGTTGCAAACAAAAAATATGGATGCCGCATATCAAAAGCATTTTTATGGTCGTGAAAACGCACTGGAACATTTGGATGTAAAACCACGGCCTTTGCACACATTGGGAAAAATAATGCTAAAGCCAATAACTGGTTCATTAAATATGTTAGGGGCGTTCTTTGAATTCTTGTTGCGTGAAGATGCCGCCGATGCAGAATTTATTGATGAAGTTCCAGAATCAGACGAGGAATAATTATATAAAATGGCAACGGTCAGAAAACAAAATCTTTTTAATACAATAACTGGTTCACTGCGATTTGCGGCATTTTGGATAATGGTTGTTGCGCAATTGCCAATAATTATACTGTTACCAAAACGCAAAAAGATAACCGTTAAATATATGGCTGTATTTATGAAGATTCTGTTGATATTGGCCAGTATCAAGATTGTGAAACATGGACAAATATCAAAAAAACGTCCTTTGTTGGTTGCAGGTAATCATATATCAGTATTTGAAATTGCAACTTTCCCTGTGATGTTCGGGGGCAGTTTTATTTCCAAGAACGATGTTCGCCATTGGCCGTTGGTCGGATACATTGCAAACAAATTTGGGGTGGTGTTCATTGACCGCCGTCCTTCGCATGCACTGGATGCGTTAAAATTAGTTCAAGATGAAATAGCCAAAATTTCATACCCATTGTATATTTTCCCCGAAGGAACAACAACAAACGGTGCATATGTGAAAGAATTTAAAAGCAGTTTGTTCAATGTTGCCGAAGGTACAGATGTCACGCTGCAACCTGTGGTGACACAATATTGTTTCCATGATGGCACACCGATTGATGAAGAAAATTTGGCCGAACATTTTGCGTACTTTGATAATGCAAAGCAGACCCAGGGACCAAAGTGTTCACGTGAACGCAGCGCGTTTGGTCAAATTTTTCATGTAATGGTTTTGGGTGGATTTACCGTAAATGTGTATATGTTGCCGCCGCCGCCTTTGGCGGGTAAAGACAGAAAAGAAATGGCAAATGCTATGCACAAAATTATTTCAGATAAATATACGGAAATTCAGAAAAGGTAATCAAAATGAAAATAGAAAATTTATGTGTAAGACGCTTGATTGGTGATGTATCAGGCGCAACGACACGTGGTCATAAAATTGCAATTAAGGGTGGTTATATCCATCAAACATTTCAGGGTGGTTATACACTTTCACCATTGGGTTGGCGCGTCGTTAAAAATATAGAAAACATCATTCGTGAAGAGATGAATGCCATTGACGGTCAAGAAATCTTGATGCCGGTTGTCTGTGGGGCGGATCTGTGGCGCCAAAGTGGTCGTTATGACACCATAGATTCTTTGGTAAAATTTACCGGGCGTAACGGAACAGATTATGTCATTAGCCCAACGCACGAAGAAATCGTTGTTGATTTTGTCAGCAGTGTTTTGGAAACATATCGCCAAATGCCTTTTATGGTATATCAAATTCAGGGCAAATTTCGTGATGAATTACGCGCACGGGCCGGGCTTGTGCGGACACGCGAATTCATTATGAAAGATGCGTATTCGTTCCATGAAACGTGGGCGAATTTAGAAAAATATTATCAACGCTGTTGGGCCGCGTATAACAAATTGTTCCGCAGGTGCGGATTAAAAAACTTTGTTATAGTTGAATCATCAACCGGCGATATGGGCGGCAAGATTGCACACGAATTCCAACTTATAACCGATATGGGTGAAGATACAATTTTCATCTGTGATGAATGCGGATACAAATGCAACAAAGAATTGGTAGATAATGAAACCGCGATATGTCCAAAATGTGGTGCAAAAATGCGCGTCGTTCGTGGAATAGAGATTGGCAATATTTTCCAATTGGGGACATTCTATTCTAAATCAATGAACCTGACATATACCGCATCAGATGGAACACAAAAACATCCAATTATGGGATGCTATGGAATTGGTGTCGGGCGCGCCATGGCCGCAATATTAGAAGAAAGTTCTGATGATAATGGTCCGGTATGGAATATGGAAACGGCGCCTTTTGCGGTTCATGTAATCGGCCTTAATGGCAAAGACATGCGCGTGATGGAATTGGCACAACGTATTCACGATGATTTGGTCGCAAATGGCATAGAAACCATATTGGATAATCGTGATATTCGTGCCGGTGAAAAATTCGCAGATGCTGATTTAATTGCCGCACCAATTCGGTTGATTGTGTCCGACAAAAACATAAAAGAAAATGTGATAGAGGTTAAATATCGTGTTAACGATTTTGATACATCCAACATGCCAAACCAATTTGGTGTATCAGATTTTCTGACGAAAGTAAAAGATACAATATGTACGTTGGCGCATAAATAGGAAATGGGGCAAACGCCCTATTTTTTATAATACTTGTTTTATGCTTTTTTTACGTGTATGATATGTGGCATGAATTAACAAAGGATATAAAATGAAGACAGCAATAACACCAACCAGAGCGGAAAATTTCAGTGAGTGGTATCAAAATCTTATCGTTGCAGCCGATTTGGCAGAAAATGCCCCTGTGCGTGGTTGTATGACGATAAAGCCATATGGTTGGGCAATTTGGGAATTGATGCGTGATGAAATGGATAAGCGTATTAAGGCATCTGGTGTACAAAATGCGAATTTCCCATTGCTGATTCCAATTGAATTCTTCAATAAAGAGGCCGAACATGTCGCAGGATTTGCCAAAGAAGCCGCGGTTGTCACACATTATCGTTTGAAAATGATAGATGGCAAATTACAACCAGACCCAGAATCAAAACTTACCGAACCATACATTATCCGTCCAACATCTGAAACCATTATTGGCGAAGCAATGTCGCGTTGGGTGCAATCTTATCGTGATTTGCCATTAAAATTGAATCAGTGGGTAAATGTTATGCGTTGGGAAATGCGTCCACGTATGTTCTTGCGCACATCCGAATTTAATTGGCAAGAAGGTCATAATGTTTTTGCAACGCATGAAGATGCAAACGAAGATGCGCGTAAAATGCATAAAATGTATGGTGATTATATGCGCGATGTCTTGGCAATTCCATGCATTATGGGTGAAAAAACCCCCGAAGAAAGATTTGCAGGGGCCGACCATACATATACGGTTGAACAAATCATGCAGGACGGCAAGGCATTACAGGCCGGAACATCACATGATTTAGGGCAACATTTTGCAAAATCTTTTGGAATTCAATATTTGGGGACCGATGGAAAATTGACGCATGCATGGACAACATCTTGGGGAACATCAACGCGTATGATGGGCGGATTGTTGATGACACACAGTGATGACGATGGGCTGATTTTGCCCCCGGCTGTTGCCCCACACCAAGTCGTGATTATTCCAATTACACGTGGTGACGAAGATACATCCGCATGGAAAGCATTTACAGATAACCTGGAATCACAATTGCGGGAACGTGGTATTCGTGTGTTGACCGATAATTCTGATATGCGCAGTGCCGATAAAATGTGGAAATGGATTAAACGTGGTGTGCCGTTGCGTGTAGAGGTTGGCGCACGTGAATTTGAAACCAGCACCGTCACAATAACACGTCGTGATTTGGGCAAATCGTCCAAAGAAACAGTATCCGTTGTTGATTTTGGTGAATTGGTTGCGGCGAAATTAGATGCAATTCAACGTGATATGTATATTGCCGCCGCTGAACGTAATAAAACGATGATTCATGATGTAAAAACTTTGGCCGAACTAGAATCCGCATTGGCGGACGGCAAGGTCGGATTTTTCCGTATTAAATATAATGAAACACAAAATGAAAAGTTTGATGGACTGATTGAAAAATACAAAATTTCACGTCGTTGTTTGGATGACAGTGATCCAAGTTTTGTATTTGTTGCAAAATCGTATTAAATATGAGTGTAATTAATTATTAAAAACGGATGCTTTCACATCCGTTTTTTTTGCAATTGGTAATAAAATATGATACAATTCATACAAATGAAACAAATGGAGTGTAACATGCCAGAACAAATGATAGTTGTTGATTATAAAAAGGTTAAACAATTGGAAAAGGACGCCTATGATTTTTCACCCGCAGAAGAAAGGGAAAAAGGAAGAATACCGGCCAGATTTACCCCCTTTTTGGAAAAGTCATTAGTTTATGGTGTACCAATTAAACCCGAAGATATGAATAAGGTAACAGAGGAATTTAATAATGGTCGGTTATCACAACAAGAATATGATTTGTTCAAATTTGTTTTTGACCAATGTAATGGTAAAACTCCGGAACAAGCAAAGTATATCATGCAACAAATGTCTATTATGCTAGATCCGGTTGTATTGAAATTATACGTAGATGATTCACAGGTTTATTCCGCCGTATTACAAAGATATAATTTATTCAAAGAGGGAAAAATATCTGGCGCAGAGATGTCTTTTTACCAAATGGAACAGATCATAAAGGACAATGATGCATTGTACGAAGATTTTCTGGTTAGATACTTTGATTATATTTGGTCAGATAGTCGCATTGACATTATCAAGGATTTTTATACGGCTCAATCGGCCGGTTATAGAGATCAAGTATTTGATGCACGTTATGTATTGAAACAATTTAAGCTTTGGCGGCATCCAAAACCAGAAATTATAGACCATGTTGTACAAAGAACTACCAAAATCGTGGATAAGATTATTGAACAAGAAATAGCGAAACCAAAACCGGATATGGAACGTCTATCAGAGTTTAGTCTTCTTATGATATTTGTTGTTCGGTTTATTATGATGCAAAATAAACCATCACTAGATGAAATTGAAAAGTTCGAAAATGCTTATAGCATGGAAACGATAAAGACCCGTATTGAGCAAAAATTGCAACAACGGCGTGAAACAATCCGACGTATTGCAGATATGCAAGAAAAAACGAACAGAATATTGCAAAATATGTCACGTGGTGTAAAAGCCCCAATTCCAATGAAACAAAGGGAAAATATGTAAAAAACGGATGCATTTGCATCCGTTTTTTATTTCTTACATGCCAACACGATGTTGTGGGTTAATGTTTGTTCTGTGGCGCCACGCGAATTTAGTATTATTGTGTTCTTGGCGCCCATTAAAAAACACAATGGTTCCCAATTATCACACAGCACGGATAAAGATTTGAATATTGCGTTACCTGTATTGATATTATCAACAACAATTATATCTGCAATTTCCCCCCCCAGATGTTTTTCAGCCCTGATATTTTTATCCAATGCAACATCCAATTGTTCAATTCGCAATGTAGATTTCGGAAATTCATCTGTGTGTGCCATATACCAAGAATTAAGCAACGGTGTTATTTTCGCATTTGTATCCCCACCCGCCGATATCAATGATATAAATGGGAAATGGTTATCACCAAATATTTGCTTAAATAATAATACCGCATTTTGCACTATATGTGTTAACTGATTTTCATCGGGGGCCGGAACGCATGCCGCATCGGTTAAAATAAACGGCGGGCGGCGGTTTGTTTTGTCAAAAAATACGGTGCAGTGTGTTAAATAAAACTTTTCACCATTGTTCAATTTTTTATTTATTGCGATAACATGGCGCAAGAAATCTTCAGAATGAATATCGCATTTCATCAAAATCAAATCATCATTCGTGCGCGGTAATTCATCGCCATTGGGGGCATATTCCCAACCTGCAATATTTGTACATTCGTTCATCGCATTTTCAATGGCCTTTTGATGTTTATCACACACCGTTCCAAAACATAGAATTTTTTTCATGACAATATTCCTTGGATTATATACGGGGAAATCTTATCAAAATATAAATGTTTTTATCAAATACTTTTTATGATATAATTATTGCAAAGAATACGAGAGAAAAAACATGAAGATAGCAATTATTGGTGTTGGGTCTGTTGGTTCTGCTGTGGCAACGGCGGTTAAAAATACCGGTCTGGTTCATGAAATTGTGTTGTTTGACAGGGACGCAATGCGCGCACGTGCCGCCGCCGAAGATTTGGGACATGCGGCAACATTTGGATTTGATGTAAAAATATCTGCAGTAAATAATTATCGCGGTATTCGTGGGTCAGACATAGTCATTATCGCCGCAGGGGCAAATCAACGACCAGGTGAAACAAGAACGGATTTATTGCAAAACAATGCCGAAGTTATTCGTGATATTATTCCGCGAGTGATGGCCAATGTTGATGCCAAGAAAGTAATTTTAATATTAGTGACCAATCCGTTGGATGTGATGGTTATGTTGGCCCAGTCACTTGCAAAATTACCACCATCGCGCGTGATTGGAACAGGAACTATGCTGGATTCTGCACGGTTGCGGACGATATTGGCACGACAATTAGATGTATCACCCCAATCGGTGCATTCGTACGTTCTTGGAGAACACGGCGACAGCAGTGTCGTAGATTGGTCTTCGGTCACAATAGGCGGGTTGACATTAGATGATTTTTGCCGACAAACCAAGAATCCATTGACCGCGGCTGCACGCAATACAATTGAATATCGTGTGCATAATGCGGCGTATGAAATAATTCGTGGGCGTGGGGCAACATGGGATGGTATTGGTGCCGCAGTCGCAGATTTATTGCGTTGCATTATAAATGATGAACATCGCATCTTGACGGTGTCAACGGTGTCGGGCACAAACGCACACGCATTTGCAATGTCTTTGCCACGCGTGGTCGGTATGGGTGGGGCCACCGTGACGTTAAATCCAAAAATGTCTGCGGCGGAATCAAATGCATTGCGACGCAGTGGGCGAATTATCCAAAAGAATTTTTCACGCATTTAGTTTTGGCGGGGAAAACATCCCCGCTTTTTGGTAAACATTCATATTAACGTTGTCATGTGTGTATGGTATTTTTTGTGATACAGGGGGAATACAAAAATGCCATCAAATATCATATTTCAAGAATTACAAAATAATGGTGGTTTCTGTGCGAAATATAATGGGCGACAAATCGGAGAAATAAATATAATCACGGTTGGTATAGATCGGTTAATTATTGAAACCACTCGTATGGATGATGATTATCGCGATACAGATTTATGTTACAATTTGGTTAAATGTGTTGTGGAATTTGCTCGCAATACAGGTCGCAAAATATTATGCCGTTGCCCCCGTGCTCAATCCGTATTTAATCGGTGCCCTGAATTTGATGATGTGCGAATGATACGCATCGCAGCGTAAAAACCGCAAAAAACCATAATGCCTATAGGTTCATATTATCCAATACAAATTTCCAATCTATCATACTATCCAGAAAAGTATCTATAAAATCTGCACGGCGATTTTGGAAATCCAGATAATACGCATGTTCCCATAAATCCAATGCCAGAACAGGTTTTTTCCCGTGCGCAATTGGTGTGTCGGCATTTCTTGTCGCGATGATATCAAACCCACTTTCGTTATCGTGCGTCAGCCAAACCCACCCAGAACCAAATACGGAATTTGCAATTAATCTGAATTTTTCTTTGAATTCGGCAACCCCACCAAACGCATCAGAAATTATATCTGGGGTTGCATTGTTACCACGCCCCAAACAATTGAAAAAGAATTCGTGATTGAAAACCTGGGCGGCGTTGTTAAATATTTTTTCCGCCGATTCATCATTAACAGAATTTATAATAATTTCGTGTAAATCCATATCTGCGTATTTTGTGCCGGCAATCAGTTTATTCAGGTTCGCTATATATGTCGCCAAATGTTTGCCATAATGAAAACGGATGGTTTCTGCAGACATATATGGTTCCATATCTGTTTCACGAAACGGCAACGGAAAATCATTTAAATTAAACATTGGGGCCCCTTATTTGTATTACAGAAATATTTTACATAAAACTTGCCGCCATGCCACAGGAAAAATAGTTTATTTTTTTATAAAATTTGCTTGCACATTATGGCCTCTTGTTTCTATAATCAAATCACGAACAAAAAAGGAGAAAAAATGAAGAAAATCTTTGGTGCAATTGCGGGGGCGATGTTTGTTGGAAACGCGTTGGCCGCAGATATTACAATCTATCATATGCCGACATGTCCGCATTGTCATCATGCACGTGAATTTGTTTCACAGAACTTGATTTATGAATATCCAGAATTAAAGGTGACAACAATTGACGTCACCCAGGATGCCAACAGACAAGAATTTATGGATACATTGAAAAAATGTAAATATGAATCTGGTGGGGTTCCGGTTATTGTTATTGGTGAAAAATGTTTCCAAGGTTTCGCAGATTCAATGGCGGATGATGTTCGTGCCGCAGTAGAGGCAGATATGGACGATGCCGCAAAAAAAGTTGCTGCGGATAACAAAAAAGCAATGGAATCTGATGCGGATGCATTTCGTAAAGCACACAGTGATCGCGCATCTGCGGTCACAGAACGCGAAATAAAGACCGAAGAAAATACCGAAGAACCCAAGGTCGAAGAAAAAGCCGAAGAACAACCGGAAACCGCAAACGAGGAAAAAAACGCTGAAAACACACCGGCAAAAAAATCAAATGACAGTTGGGTATTCTATTTGATTTTAATCGCATTGGTTGCAGGTTTGGGGTTTGTTTTAACGCGCAAAGGCAAAAAATAACGGATTAAAATCATGTTTAATTTAACTTGGCTTGATTATTCTTATGTTGCGGTATTGTTGGCATCAACTGTTTGGGCAACAATACGTGGCGGTATTTACGAAACCGTCGCCACACTGTCATGGGTTGTGGCGGCGGTGACGGCACGTTTTGTTTCACCGATGTTGGATAAGTTATTCCAAGGTTGGTTCGGTGTCAATGAATCTACGGTTGGAACATTGGTTGCATCGTATTTTATCGTGTTCTTTGTAATATTGCTGATTGTGGGATTTTTCAATCAGAAATTACGGGACAGAATTCAGGCCAGCATGATGAGTGTCACCGATCATACGTTGGGGGTGATATTCGGAATTGTCCGTGCAGTTGTTGTAATGGGGGCGGCATATTGGGCGGCACTGTGGTATTTTTCCGACACGCCACGCATGCCACGTTGGATAGAAGATGCGCGTTCACGCCCAATTATGCAAATGACGGCGGTTAAACTGGACGAATGGTTTATTCCGGGGCCGACCAGTAAGTTGCTGTTGCGTGATATTGATGGAACACGTGAATCAAAAAAGATATTTGATAATTTGATAAACCCACGTGTCGTTGATAAAGAAAATGCCGGCGACAAAAAAGATGTGAAACCATCGGCACCGGCGGGCAACGAAGAAACCGGGTATAAAAATTCTGAACGTAACGCACTGGAAAATCAATTGTTACAGATAGAAAGTGTTGCGAATGCGGTTGAAAAGCATGAACAGCGACGTGCCCAGCAACAAGAAACGAAATAAAGAAACGGAACCCAAAAGGTTCCGTTTCTTTTAATCCTGGTGCCAGTTGTCGGACTTGAACCAACGACCCTCTGATTACAAATCAGATGCTCTACCAGCTGAGCTAAACTGGCGACACCGTGTAATTATACATATTGCGATATTAAAATCAAGTCCTTTTATTCATTTCTTTTTTATGGTATAATTTTCCTGAGGTTTGTGAGAAATGTACAGGTTTTTTGCGTTTTTTCTGGCATTGACTATGCCTGTGATGGCGGTCGCCGATGATGCGGGTGATGCGGCATTGGCGGAATTATATGAAACGTACGAAACCGTTCGGCAATTTTGCGATGGAATTTCAGACCGTATTTCATCAGTATCCGGTGTATCAAAGGTTAATACTGCGGTTACGGCGACCGGCACGGTCACCGCGGGTGGTGCATTGGTGGCCGGTATTATGAAGTCCCAAACGGACAAGAAAATAGAAGAATTACAAAAGAAAATATGCGAACGTGGCGGATGCGACCCGGACAAAGTTGCCGCCATGTCTGATGAAGAATTTTTGCATTCTGTGGCACAACCATTTATTCGCCAAATGGAATTGGACCGTGAATTGCAACGTCTGCAGGCGGAAAAAGACGCCGCCACCGCAAAATCCAAGAAATTGGGTAATTGGCGGACGGGGTTGTTGGTTGGCACAACGGCAACAAATGTTGCATCGGCAATTATTGCGGGGTTGAACCGAAATCAATCTGATTTGATTCAGCAAATAACCGCATGCAACACGGCGGTTGATAAATTGCGTGTTGCACGTACGGCGGCCATTAACAGTGGGGTTGACCCGATTGAAAATCCGATGATAAACGAATTTAATACCACGATTGAATCGTGTGGTGCGTTAAATGTTGCGGATGTTGAAAAGATTGAAAAACGTATGACTGTTGTTATGGGGACCAGTATCGGCGGTGCGGTAATCGGTGCGGTTGGTGCGGGAACCAGTATCGCCGCCAATAAAGATTCTGTGCGAAACGATGATACAGACGCCGGAAAACAGAAAGAAAAAAATCTGAATACCGCGGCAAATGTATCGGCGGGGTTGGCAACGGCAACGGGTGCGGTTGGAACCGGGTTTAATATATCACTGATTACATTAACCAAGAAAATGCTGAAATCGGCCGAACAATGCGAAGGCACATTATGATACGAAAAACAGCACTGTTTTTTATCGGAATTGCATTGGCATTAAACGCATATGGACAACAATATGGTACCCAGGGTATCAACGGTAGTACAGATAGGCGAATAGTTATTGGTTGGGATGGTTCACGGCCAGATTATGTTTCACCATCAACACAGAGTATTTGGAATACATCACCGTATAATAGTATAGTTCATGTGTTACCAGTATATGGATCAGGCGAATTTATATCGCCAAAACATATTGTAACCAATGCTCATGTTGGCCAAGAATGTGGAATGGATGGTTATAAAAATTGTGAAATTCATACATCCGATGGATTGGTTTTAAAAGCACGTGAAGTTTTTTATGGCGTAAAACTACGGGGATCTGATGGCAAGATGGATGCTAATAAATGGGATAATAATAGGGATAATGATTGGGTGATATTGGAAATTGTTGATAATTATTGCCGGCCCGAATATAGACAATTTGGTGATTATACACCAACAATGGAAGGATTATGGCGTGCGGGTTTTGGGTCTTTGCGTGTGCTTAGTTCAACGGATATAAGTGCCATAAGGAATGCTTATATAGCGCACATAAAAGCAGGTGGTTCAACAGGATATATTTCAGGTGGAATGAATGTTAATGATCATGATCCAGATTACTATACCAAATATAAGGTGTTTTTTGAGGAATTTAGACGAATTACTGGTAAAGATTTTAACAAGGATTATAACCAGGATCATAACACATTAAAACTTATTAAAAATTGTAAGTTTGTTGGTTTTGAAACCGACAAAAGAGTTTCACATACTTGTGATTCTTGGGGTGGGGATTCTGGTAGTAGTATAAAAACTATGTCGAATAATCGCATTGTTGGGTTAGAATATGCAGGTTGGGGTAACATAACATCAAGTAATTATGATACTGGTACCGATAGTGGTGTATTGCCATACTTTAGTTCTAACCCAGATATTCAATCTGCGTTAAAACGGGCGGAACAAGAATGTAAGAATTGGAAACCAGATGACCCACAACCAATTAAACCCGAACCCAAACCAGATAAAAAGAATTGTGATTTAACATGTGAAAATACGACAATTTACGTTGGTGGGCAATCGGGTTGCTATCATTTCGTTGAAAATGAAAATAAGTGTCTTGCGACAACCGGAAAACATTTGCGTTCCGATGGTATGGCAAGTGATGGTACATTCACATATACATGTGTCGGATATAATGAGACGTTTGATTGTGGTGGACGGTTTAAACCAAGGCCCGAACCGATTAAACCGGAACCAAAGCCCGAACCGATTCCCGAAGAACGTGAAATTGGTAAACCATGTTGGGCATCCGATTTAAAACCACATGTGATTGCCGGACACTATATTGGAAACGGTGTTAATAATTTGATGTGCAAAGGACCAAAAAAATGCACGTGTGCGGCGACCGCATGCGAAGATGGTTGGTATTTGGCGGCAAATGCCAAGGGATGGTCTATGGGTTGGTGCCGTTCGGGAATTTGCCCGCGTGGCAAACATCCAAACATCGTTGGCGGCAATAAAATGACCGGGTGTGTTGATGATTAGCATGCTGTTTTTTATACAGGGGTAATGTTGTTATGATAAAAACATTTGCATTACTTTTTATCGGAACATTTGTAATTGGTAATGCGTATGCCGGAATCAACGGCAGTACCGATCCGCGAACCATTATTGGTTGGGATGGTGAACGTCCTGATTATATTGATGCGGCGACGCCGAATCTGTGGAATACATCGCCATATAACAGTATTGTCCGAATTGAAAGCAATGGAACGGGAACCGGCGAATTTATATCACCACGTCACGTTCTAACCAACGCACATGTTGCCGAAGATTGTGGCGTAAATGGTAATCCTGAATGCGACATTTATACTTCTGATGATGATTTACAGTTTGGACGTGTTGTGTTTCGTGGAATGAAGGTCTTAAAATCAGACGGCACATTTGACGAAGACAAAGTGTACGAGCACCCAGATCGTGATTGGGCAATATTGGAAATCACAGGCGATTACTGTCGTCCAGAATACCGCGAAATGATAGAGGCCGGCACCATAGAACGCGGACTGTGGCGTGCCGGATTTGGTTCACTGCGTGTATTGGATAAAACTGATTTGGATAATATACGCCGTGCGTATTTGGTGTATCTGGATGCGGATGGACCAGACGCGGTTGAAACCGGTGGAATGAATATTGATTCCCGTAAAGAAAAATATCAAATCTTTCGTGACGCATTTGAACAAATTACCGGTAAAGATTTTGATACAGATTACGATTCCGATACGATGACATTAAAAAAAGTGCAAGATTGTCGGTTTCGCGATGTCGTTGAAGGATTCCCGGGCGATAGTGTATTGTGGCATTCGTGCAGTGGTTGGACCGGCGATTCCGGCAGTACGCTAAAAATGATGTCTGGAAACATGGTTGTTGGTGTACACAATAACAGTTATTTGAATATAACATCATACACCGACCACACTCGGTCAGATATGGCATTGGGTTCATCCACATTTATGTATAATCCGAAAATACAATCTGCGATAGAAAAAGCCAAACAAGATTGCAAAAAATAATGATTACGTTAATGATTGACGTGCAATTTTTCTATGCTAGAATCATGTCGCTATGATAAAACTGCCTGAACTTTTGGCGCCTGGGGGAACACTGGACGCATTTAAAACCGCGATACTGTACGGTGCAGATGCAATTTATGCTGGGTT
The DNA here is from genome assembly GCA_902771695.1 of uncultured Pseudomonadota bacterium. Taxonomy (GTDB): domain Bacteria; phylum Pseudomonadota; class Alphaproteobacteria; order Rs-D84; family Rs-D84; genus Enterousia. Next base: position 72,929 of record CACXXP010000005.1, read on the forward strand.
GCCGGGGTTTTCTATGCGGGCACGCGCAAAAATTACCACCGAAGAGGTTAAAACCGGAATAGAATTGGCACATGGTGCGGGTAAAAAAGTATATTTGGCGTTCAATCTGTTCGCGCATGATAACGAATTTGTAAATATGCCACGTGTGTCGGAAATAATAAATTATTTGAAACCAGATGCTTTGATTGTGGCGGACCCTGGGGTTTTGACGTGGGTACGGGAACATCATCCGGATATGCCGATACATATTTCAACCCAGGCAAATATTTGTTCCACTGCATCTGTTAAGTTTTGGCAAAATGCCGGGGCGTCATTGTGTGTATTGGCGCGTGAAGTTTCGCATAAAGAATTTATTTCTATACGTAACGCATGTCCAGATATAAAACTTGAAATATTTGTTCATGGTGCAATGTGCATGTCTTATTCTGGGCGGTGTTTGCTGTCAAACTTTATCACGGGACGTCCGGCAAATCGTGGCGCATGTGCGCAACTGTGTCGGTGGAAATATGATGTTATTTTGCGTGAATGTGAAACTGGAATTGAAATGCCAATATCCGAAGATGAACATGGCGCGTATATTATGAATTCCAAAGATTTGTGTTTGATGCCACGTCTGGCCGAGGTTATAGAATCACACCCTGATTCATTAAAGATAGAAGGTCGGAATCGCAGTGAATACTACGTTGGGTCGGTTGTGCATGCGTATCGTTGCGCGTTGGATGATTATGCGCGTGACCCAGAACATTTTGACCCAGCCAAATACATGGAAATGTTAAATGTATTAGAATCGCGTGGATATACAACGGCGTTCTTTGATGGACCGGTGCCACCAGATGCGCATAATTATGAATCTGCGCGGTCATCGTCCGAATATCATGCCGCCGGTGTGGTCACAGGTAAAACAGATTCTGAAATAACACTGGAATTGCGAAATGAAATACGGGCAGGGGAAGAAATAACATTTGTATTGCCACATTCTAGTGTGGGTACAAATGTAAAATTACAACAAATTTTGGATGCGAAATCACGTCAAGATTTACCAAAACAATCCGCGGGCCAGCATAATGCGATACTGATTCCACGTGCGTGGGTTGATGACACAGTTTGGAATAAAATATCACCGTTGATTTTGGCGTATAAACATAAATAGTTCAATTAACTATTATGTTGTGATTGACTCATAATAAATTTGCGATATATTTTTGCAAAATATTCTGGGTTGTGTTCCAGTTCGTTTATATCCCGGCGCGATGCCGTTAGTGCCAACCATGTTCGGAACGTGCGGCAACGACTGGAAATTCTGGTTGGATTATGGGTATGCGCATTATCCGATGTTTCTATGGCATTTGGGTTGGAATTCACGATTAATATTTGATTGTCCAAGTTTGTTTTTGCCGCCGTAACAGCGTTTTTTGCCTGAATTGGATTTATCGCCTTTACATCGTTTTTATGGTCTGATTCCATTGTTTTTCGTGCAATAACCGGTTTGTGTCCCACAAACAAATGTGTCAGGAAAGCAATTGCCGGTGTGTCCAGGTTGTCCAGACGTTCGGCCAGAAATTGACGCATGTCTTCTTTGGCATCGTGTTGCGATTGCCCAAGTATTTTTCCTTGGGACAAGTGTTGGTCAACAAATGCATCATAAAGACGCATGTACGCAGTTATTAAAATGCTTTGTGTTTCCAATGAGAATTTCATTTGGTGCCTCTTGATATTAATAATAGTACAAAATAAGAATTTTTCAATAGCAACGTGTCAATACACGATTGTTTTTGACTTTATTTTAATATCGGGGTATCATTATGTGGTTATATTCTCATTGTGGCGCTGTTGCCAAGAATGGGCGGCGTTTGGGAATATGACACCAATCTTGCCAATAATGGGGGTTGGTAATTAACAAATAACACAAGGAAAAATAAATGAAAAAAATTTTAGGTTTTGCGGTCGCTGTGGCTGCAATGACAACGTCTGCGATGGCGGCAAAAAATATGGAAAATCCGTTGTACATGCCATACGGTGGTGAATTGTATTCCAAAACATCGTTTGGGGTCATGTACAAAAAGACGGACGATACATTAAGTCAGATTTTGCGTAATACTGATGGAAACTATGAATTCCCAATATGGCGTCCAATGCAAGAATTGGGTTTTGGTATTACTGATCGTTGGATGGTACACGGTGTTGCCGGATACACTCATGATGCCGATGCGGACCGCAAAGGGTTCCATTTGGGCCGTTTGGGAACAACATATCGTGTAATAAAAACATCTGATGATTTTGTATGGGATTTGTACGGTGATTTCCACCTGGGCGGAATTGAAAAAATGCGCGGTGCATTAAAAGAATCTGAAACGACCCCTGGGGAATATGTATTTCACTATAAAAACTATTCCAATGGTCGTTGGGGCGCACATGTTGGAACCAAGGTTGGTAAAACATGGTCGTCACGTGTCACAACCAGCGGCTTTGTAGAAGTCCTGCGGACATGGGGCAACCATAATAACGAAATAGATGTTTCTGCACTTGGCTTTCCTGGGCTCCCGGACAAGATGTCTGTTGATATCAGTTCAACATGGGAAATAAACGCGGGTGCAAATGTGTTCTATCAAATGACAGATGCATGGTCTGGTGGTTTGGGTTTCCGTTATAACCATCATGCCGAAAATGGTTTGGAAGATATTCATACCGATATTTCATCTGTGCCTGAACCGTATAAAACTGGTCTTAAAAATATGTTAAACGAATATAAACATATGCATGATCGCTTTGATGAATATATCTTGAATTTAACATTGGCGTATCAAATCAGTGATGGTTTCCAAGTTGCCGCGTATTTCGAAGATACGTTGGATAAAGGTGATCGTTTGTCTGCAAACACAACCGATATTAAAGTTGAAGCTGGTCTTCGTTTGAATGTCGTGTTTTAATTAACGAAAGTGAGAAATAAAAACAGGTCCGATTTGGGCCTGTTTTTTTGTTTTGTATTAAAACGCTTTTTTTAATGCCCGATTTGTGATATAATATCCCAAGAAAGGTAGTCAAGAGAGAATGAGAAAAGTCAGTGTTTCTGCCGCTTTGATTGGTTTTTGTGCGTTCGCATCCGGCGTGGCCGGTGCCGCTTATCCGGTATATCAAAATTATCCGGGTGCACAAAATATGCCTGTTTATCAACAGCAATATCAGCAGCAATACGCTCAACAATATCCTCAGCAGTACCAGCAACCGTATGCCCAGCAATATCCGACACCCGTTCCGGGAACGGTTCAATTGCCCGCAACAAACAGTACAGTGCTTACCGTGAATTCTGCTGTTGCAGCGGCCCCAACGCGTGTGACGGGTGCGTTGCCCCAGGTCGGTTCTGCGGCGGTTGCGGCGGGGCGTCGGTATTATCAACCATCAGATTATGATCGTTTGGCCGATAGTGGTCTGTATGTCGGACTTTCTGCGGCATACACGGCAAGTTTGATGGGATCGATGAAATCAGATTATGCTGGTGAAAAAGATGCCTATGTTGTGCCGGGGGCATTTGCATCGGCCAGTTATGAAAAAGATACTATTATTCCATTACAGGTTTCGGTTGGTGCGTCTATCAACAATGATTTACGTATAGATTTTTCATACACGCGTTATTCTGGACTTAGTTATGCCAACAACGTGTTCACCGCGGATTATACCGGTGCGGCAAATGTTGCAACATCCGTAGAAGGTGGTGCAATTACTGCAAACACGACAATGTTGAATATGTATTACAACCTTGATTCTTATACTGGGTATGTGGCAGGCGGATCGTTGCGTCCATATTTTGGCGTTGGTGTTGGTATTTCGTTAAATACAATTGCAGATTATGTTGTGTATGATGAAACATATTACACAATTGTTGAAGATTTGAACGATACAATAAATAACGCCGGTGTTTTAACAGGTATATCGGATGTTTATGCGTATCACAATGGTGGAACAAATGAACAATTGGCATTCATGGTTGAAGGTGGTGTGACGACGGACCTTGGGGGTGGAATCAAATTGGATTTGTTTGCCAGATATTCAAACCTTGGGAAAGTAAAAACATCGGGCAGTATTGTTTTATCGCAAACTGAATGGTTGTCTGATGGTTATGGTGGCGAAGTTCAGGCCGATTACGACAGTGTTTTCCATTACACCAATTGGTATGAAAGTGGCCGTCTGTCAATGGTTGATGTCGGTGCGCGTCTGAGATTGCAATTCTAAAGAAGTGCGATTTCGTTTCAATCGCATAATCTGATAGGGATACGTGAATGAAAAAACATATTTATTCTTTGTTGGCGGTTGTGGTTGCGATTGGTGACGCGGTGGCGGGGATTCGTGTCGGAAACCTGTCACGGAACTATGCGGGTTCATATAAAAATACCGCCGCATTAGAACAGCAATATAATAATTCTGTGGCCGCCGCAGCCCAAGAAGATGTTGTGGTGGATGTTGAATTGCCGGTTCGTGTCGCAAACAAGGAATTGGCCGAACAGGTTAAACGTGGCGATGAAGACGCGAAAACCAATATTGAAACATTAAACAAGTGTGCGTCTATTTACCCCGATGGCGAATTTGTTTGGGATGTTCCAACACTGGGACGTGGTGCCGGTGGCCAGGCAACGTGTGTTGCGGTTGTTGAAATGCGTGCGTTGGGTTCAAATGGGGGATTGGAATATACAACGGTTGCACGCGGAAAACTGGCTGCGGGTGATATGGTACATTGCAATATATCGGACTTTGCAGAAAGTACATATTTGCCAGATATTACCAAGGTTACTTTCCCGGCTGATGAAAGACCAACACGTGAAGATGTTGTAAAGGTTATGAACGAAGAACAAAAAAGCAAGGCCGGATTGAAAATTGCAGCCGCCGCATTGGTCGGTGGGTTGGGCGGAAACTTTGTTGGTAAATCAGCCCCGGGCGAAGATAAAATGTTGGGGACAAACAAAGAAAAAATGAAAACTACTGCAATTGGTGCGGCGGCGGGTGCGGCACTGATGGCGGCGAGTACTTTTTCAGGCAAAGTCGCTGGGGATGTCATTTTGCATACTGGTGTAAACGCGGCGGCGGGTGGTGTTATTGGAAATTTGACCCAAACGGGTGACGATGTACTGCGTGTTGAAAAATGTACATATAACTCTATTGAAACAACATGTTTGTGGGGCACATTGACCAAGACCGAAGATATAACTTCGGAAAATTTAGACGGGGTATTTTCTGATGTTTCTGGCAAGAACGTGTTTACCTGTAAACGGAATGAAAATGGTGAAAAAATATCTTGCAGAAAACGGTCAGATTTGGTTGTAAAAACGGTTGCAGATAAGCCATTGGGAACGTATGGTCGTGCAGATTTGGTACCGATAACAGATGTTAAACAGAAATACTATTTTCATAAAGAAATTACACAGATAACTGATCTTAATGATGCGTCTTCCAAAGAGGCCGATGATAATAATCTTTATTTCATGGCAAGTGCAGAAAAGAAAGCCGGACTTGGACAACAGGCGGTTGTTGTTGATTACAAAGAAGGTGCATTTGGTAATAAAACAGATACGTGGGAATCATGGAAAGCCGGAAACAAAAAGGCGACATTCTGTTTACGTGATACCAAGGGTAATCCGGTTGCCGATCAATGCAATGATAAGTTGTCCAAGGGAAAAGATAACGAAGGTAATGATATTCCATATACACTGGATGACTTTAAACCCAAGGCCCTTAGTGCCGATGATGGCAGTGTTATAGATTTTTCCAACAAGGCACGTTTGGGTTCAACCGTCAAAGGTGCGGGCGTTGGTGGTGCAATGGGTGCGTTTTCTGGATACCAAGGCGCCCAGGCGGATATCGAAGACCGTCTGACCCAGGCGATACGTGAATATAATGATTCACTGGAAAAGATTTATTGTGGAACAGGCAAGAAATTCTTGTCGTTCTATAACGATGATGCAGGAATTCCACCGATGAAGAATTAAAAAAACGGGCATTGCCCGTTTTTTACATAAACTTTTCACGCAATATGGCAAGCTTTGCATCATATGCATTTGTGAAATGCACACCGCGTCCACCATTTTCACGCCATTCATTTACATTATCAATGCGGTCATCAACCAAAATATCATTTAGGGTCGGCGAAACCAATTCACCTTTGGCACCTGTACAAATTATGATGTTTTCAGGTGCAAAATAATTTCCCAAATTGCGCAATATCCAATCGCGCTTTTCAGATGCCACAAATGCGACATATTTATCACCCCCAACAAAATTCTTGGCCCGCGGTGTTTTGCTTAACACACACAATTTTCCGATGTTTCCGGCAACATCTAATACCAATTGTATGTTATCGGTCATTGGCAAATCGTGCCAGAATTTTGGTGTGTTTTCTATATCTAACCACATTTGGCGTTTTGCGGCCCGTGCAGCGTCATCTAATTTTTCGGTGGGACGGTTGGTGCATAAAGCATACTTTGGCAGGTGTGCGTTGAAATTTACCAACGTATTATCCATGTCAAAATAGAAAGTATATCTTTTATCCATTTATAATCTCCTTTACGCGTTTCGTCACATCAGAAATTGCAACGCGTTCTTGTTCCATCGTGTCACGATGGCGTAATGTTACCATATGATCTTCCAATGTTTGATGGTCAACCGTTATGCACACCGGTGTTCCGATTTCATCATGACGGCGATAGTTTTTACCGATGTTCCCAGAATTTTCCAGTTCAATACGGCCAATACCCAACGCGCGCAAATCGTTTTCAATGTTTTCAGCAATGCCGACCAATTCTGGAACATTGCGCGCCAATGGTATAACCGCGGCCTTGACCGGTGCAAGCCGTGGTTTCAATTTCAGAACCGTACGTGTTTTTCCATCGCCCAGGTCTTCTTCGGTATATGCTTCTAGCATCAGGGCCATCATTGCACGATTTACACCCATCGCGGTTTCAATTACATATGGAATAAAACTTTCACCGGTTTGTGGATCAGAATACGCCAACTTTATCGTGCTGTCGGTGTTTTCCATAACATGTGCCGCAATCTTGAATTCGTTCTGTGATTTTGTGTGTGACCCCAAATCAAAATCTTGACGGTTGTGTACACCTTCTACTTCGTCAAAACCATCGGGAAATTCATATTCAATATCGCCCGCCGCCTTGGCATAGTGGGCCAATTTTTCATGCGGTGTGAAACGCAATTTATTTGCCGGAATCCCAAGCACATTTGTCCACCATGCAATACGGGTTTCGCGCCACATTTCAAAATATTTTGCATCTTCGCCAGGATGTACAAAGTATTGCATTTCGGCCTGTTCAAATTCGCGCATACGGAAAACGAAACCGCGTGGCGAAATTTCATTACGAAATGCCTTGCCAATCTGGGCAATACCGAACGGCAATTTATGTGGGGTAGAATCAAGAACGTTCTTGAAATTGATATATGTCGTGGTTGCTGTTTCTGGACGCAGATATGCATTAACTTCGCCATTTGCAACCGCACCAATAGACAGCCCCATCATCAATTGGTATTCACGCGGTGGCATTAAATCTGTGGAACCACAATTATCGCACTTTGTTTGGTCGCGCATTTTATCTTGGCGCATACGCGCACCGCATTTTTTACATTCAACCAGTGGGTCTGAAAATCCGCCTTCGTGTCCAGAATATTTCCACATCAACCGATTGCCAATCAGTGATGCATCCAATCCTTCTATGTCATTGCGTGAATAAATCATTGAATTCCACCAAGCATTCTTGATGTTCTTCATCAGTTCCACACCATACGGACCATAATCATATGTTCCGCCCAAACCGCCATAAATTTCGGATCCAGTAAATATAAAACCACGTCTTTTACACAGTGCAACAATATCATTTACATTTTTTGCCGGCATCATCAAACCCCTATGTTTATAATTGCAAGTATAAGTATTATATTTTATTCGTACGTTTGCAACATTTTTTGCCATAAAAAAACGGGGGCAAAATGCCCCCGAAAATTCCGCGATTTTTATTTCTGTTCCGGTTTCTGTTCTGGGGCAATTGCCGCGGCCGGACATATGGATGCACATGTACCGCATGATACGCATTTGGTCGGGTCAATTACGCATTTGCCGTCTGCGCCCACAGAAATTGCCTGCATAGGGCACATACCCATACAAGAATGACATCCGATACATTTATTTGGATCTATTTTATAAGCCATTTTTTTCTCCATTGTTTTTGTTTAATCTCGGTTTAACAGTCCAAGCAGATATTGGAACATTGCAATGAAAGAAATATACAAATGCAATGCACCCAATACCGCCAACTGATCTTTTTGCGTCTCATCCCCCAGGACCGCATATGAACGCTTTAACGTCTGCATATCATACGCCGTGAACAAGGCGAATACCAATACACCGATGGCACAAACGATTGTTGAAAATGTTCCACCCAGTGTCCAAATCATTGATACAACACCGACCAAGATTAAACCAATCATCCCCATCATCAAGAATATCCCCAAGAAAGATAAATCCTTGGCGGTTTTATATCCGAACGATGCCATAAACCCAAACATCAGTGCGGCAATCACAAACGCCCAGAAAATAGACGCCGGATTAACAGACAGACCACCCCAAATCATTGGCGTAATGCCCAATCCAATCAGTACCGCATACACGAATAACAACACCGCCGCCAATGCCGGTCGCATTGAAAACGCACGTGCCTGGGCCCACAGTGATAATACCAAACCACCAAATATTACGATATAAAAGAACGGCGTCATGCCACCCGTTGTCACCAACAGGTTAATTCCACCCATGTAAATTGTGACAAAAGATGTAATTGCCGTAACCGCAACCGCACCAAACATCAACGAAAATATTTTCTTAAGGTATAAATCTATGCCGCCCGTACGGGTTGGTGTAACGACTTTCGGTGACTTTGCTACCATATTTTTCTCCTTGTTATTTATCAAATATATAATACAATAGACATAAAGTTTCAAGAACTAAAAGAAAGTAAAAATGGCAATATTTATTGACCCGATTTCACCAGTTGCATTTTCTGTATTTGGATTGCCTGTGCGATGGTATGCGTTGGCATATATTGCGGCATTTATCGCCGGGTATTTGATATTGAGATATCTGATGAGGTCCAAGAAATGCGCAATACAATTGACCAAAAAAGAATTGGATGATTTATTAACGTGGGTCATATTGGGCGTGATTATTGGTGGGCGATTGGGGTATATATTGTTTTATAACCTGTCATTTTTTATCCATCATCCGTTGGAAATATTCGCCGTATGGCACGGGGGAATGAGTTTTCATGGTGGATTGATTGGTGTTGTGGTTGCGGCGTTTTTGTGTGGACGCAGTTGGACACGTGGTTTACGAATATTGGATTTAATATCATTGGTTGCACCAATTGGGGTATTTTTTGGGCGCATGGCGAATTTTGTGAATATGGAATTGATGGGGCGCCCCACAGATTCATCGGTTGGTGTGTTCTTTAATGGTGTTTCCGATGTGCCACGCCACCCCAGTCCGATTTACGAAGGTCTGACCGAAGGTTTATTATTGTTTGTGATAATGGCGTTGCTGTATCGGTTTACAAAATTGCGTCGGTATCCGGGCGCATTATGTGGCACGATGGCGATGCTGTATGCGGTGTTCAGAATATTTTGCGAACAATTCCGTATGCCTGATGCCCAGATTGGTTTTTTGACCAGTTGGGGATTGACGATGGGGCAGTTGCTGTCGGGGGTGTTATTTCTGTGTGGGGCGGCATTATTTGGGACGGCAATGGTGCACCGCCGGGATTAAAAAACGCAAATTTATATTTTTGCAAAAAAAAACTTGATTTTCCTGTTTATACGGTATATTATATCGGCACGGCATTGGGGTTGTAGCTCAGCTGGTTTAGAGCGTCTGCCTGTCACGCAGAAGGTCGCGGGTTCGAGCCCCGTCAATCCCGCCAGTTTTTTTATGTTCAGTTTTGGCCCTATCGTCTAATGGTTAGGACACCGCCCTTTCAAGGCGAGAATCCCGGTTCAAATCCGAGTAGGGCTGCCAAAAATTCAAACCGACCGTTTGGTCGGTTTTAATTTTTGCTCAACCCCTGGGTTTGAACCGCGGTTCACACGATAGTTGGTTCGCACAAGCGTCAGCGCAGTGCAAACCTTACGTGTGGTGAGCGTAGCGAACAAATCCGAGTAGGGTAATTAAGAAAATCTTAAAAAATCGACAGACGGAGATTTTTTGATTTTCGTTATTATATCAGTTCGTAAATCAGGTATCCAAAACATCCACCGTTTTATACATTTACGAACTTTTTCTATCTGCTTTTATGCCATTCGTTTAACAATACATTCAAATTGTTCATAGTATTACTGATACCAAATACACCATGTTTTTTACATTCTGTCTCGTATTGTTTTGTGTTGTTTCCGGTTGCGCCAATAAAAGCGATTACATCCATGCCCGCGGCAGTTGCAGCCAAGAAATCACTGATACCATCACCAACGACAATACAATTTTGTGGGGTATAACCTTTTGTTTCTGCCGCCAATAAAAACAAATCAGGTGCTGGTTTTCCGTATTTCACCATATCAACAGTAAAAACATTTTGGTCAGGTATATACTTTTTTATAAATTGAAAACGCGGTGTCATTCTAAAATTATGTTGTTTCCGCGTTGCACCAGTCGCAATACAATGTTCAAAATTATTATTAGCCATAACTTGTTCGACACCTGGTATAGGTTCCACAAGATTGGTACAAAATTCAAATTCCCGTTCATATATTTTTGCCATAAAATTATCATCAAGATTCAATCCGGGAATATAATTTTCCACTCTTTCCCGACAGGTTTTGTCCGAAACACCATAAAATAATTTTTGTTTTTCTGCTGGGTTTAATTCTATTTGTTTTTCAGATTTTAATATCTCATCCCATACCCGAACATGCAAATATTCGCTGTCTGCAATAACACCATCAAAATCCCAAATAAGTAATTTTTTCATTTTTTACCTTTTGCATCTTGATATCATTATAGTACAAATTTACAAAAATCAAACTTTATTCAAAAACTCCTTAACATCTTCCCCGAACGACAACAAATCACGCATATTATCATCTCGTGAATTGCACAGTATGTCCTGTTGGTGTAGAGCAATCATCTCTTTGGTTTATAAATCGTGTGTCTTTGGGATACATAATCTTTTAGAATTTTTTCACCCACATCTTGTTCAATCTGGCCGTAAACACTCGTCAAAGCCCGTTATTTTTGTGACACGTTCAGAAGGAACCCCATAATAAACTGCTTTTATACCAGACCACATGATACCGCCCAGGCACATCATACACGGTTCAGATGTTACATATAAACTTAAATCATACGGTGATAAATCATAAGTCCCCAGTTTCTTTTCTGCTAACTTTATCGCATTTATTTCGGCGTGATTATTACTGCAAGACTTTTTTACAACATTATTGGCGGCCTTGGCAACAAGATTGCCGTTTGAATCATAAATGGCGGCCAAAAATGGTCCACAACCTTTGTTGATATATTTTTTTAAATCTTGCTGTAATTCCAATATAATCTTACTGGCCTTGATTAGTTTTGAATTATCAATTTTTTCATTAGCAATAATGGATGTTTTTTTTTTTTTTTTCATATTCTTTCCTGTTATGGAATTATTATATCAGTTTTTTATGGAACTCAACAGCAAAATCAAAAAGATATAATTGTAAGAAATGGCGTTTTTTAGTATAATACACGTGTATTATGCGATGCAAAAACGGCTTTTTATTCATGTTGGGCGTTGGTATTTTAATACCAGTAATTGCCTGTTGCGAAAGTTTTTTAAAGGCGACATCGTTTCCAACAACTTTTGATGATTTAAGTTTTGCAGAACGTGTAGAGGTCAAAACCGAAGGGTATGAACCGTTCGCAGAATTGTCTGCGTATGATATATTCACAATATTGGAAACGGATGCGGGCATCCCAGATGAAATTGCCGCGGAAGAAACCCCAGTACCCCCGTCATCTGAAACGCCGGTGAATCCGCAACCGCCACAATCGCCACAGCCGGGTACATCAACGCCACCGCAAAATCCGACACAAACACCACCCCAGACCATCAACCCACCCGCGTCAACGGGCGGTAATGGCGGATATTGTTCCATCAAGAATTCTGAAATTCAGGATAATCAACAGAACCCTGTTGGCAAGCCCGTATTTGAACATGACTATAAATTTTGTTCACGGTATGGGTATCGTAAAATATACGGTAAAAATGATCCACATCATGGGTTTGATATAGGGTGCACCGAGGCGAATTTTGGAAATCCAGTATTTGCCATTGCAAATGGTGTTGTTGAAAAAGCACATAAATGTTCCAAGGGCAGTTCCGCAGGAAATTATATTCTGATAAATCATAAAAACGGGTTTAAAACATACTATATGCATCTGGATAAAATGTTTGTAACCGCGGGACAACAGGTGACCGCGGGATGCAAAATTGCCGAGGTTGGCTATACAGGTGGAGCCAAGGCGAATCAGGCGGCATTTGCAAATGAAATGTGCCCCAAGATGCGTAAAAGTATTTCACATTTGCACTATGAAATTCATTACAGTGGCAATCAAACATCCATTACCCAGAACGGTCAGACGTTTCCGATTAAACACGGTTTTCCCGGTAAGAGTTCAATTGATCCTTCGTATTTTATGGGTGTATCCCAACATATGCAATAATACCCTACGTAATTCTAAATTTTTTTGTGGTGTGTGTTGATTTTTTTCCTAAATATTTTTAATATGCATATATGGAAATTCGCAGAAACATACTTTTATTCAAATTATATTATTTATTTTCGGAGATATGGCCGTTGTCGGTCCTGTCTATCGTATTCTTTCAGCAGATAACAGGTTCGTATGCATTTGCATTGGGTGTGTTTTCTATTGCGAATATTGTGCAAAGTATTGCCGAGGTTCCAACTGGCATACTATCTGACAAAATAGGACGCAAAAAAACGATGGTTGTGTCGTCTGTGCTAACCCTGTTGACTTTTGCAATATTCGCTTTGGCGGGAACTTTGGGGTACAAATATTTATTGATTCTGGGCGGAGTGTTTTGGGCAATTGCCGACGCATTCGCATCCGGTACAGATGATGCGTTGATGTACGAAACAATGGAGGAATTACGCAAGGCGGATAAATATGACATCCTATATGCGCGTAGTAAAATATTCGGACAAATTGGCCTTGGTACGGGGGCGTTGATTGCGGCGTTTGTTACATATTTTTATTCATTAACTGTGTTGGCATGGGTTTCTGTCGCCTTTGGTATTATTCCTATATTCATTTGTCTGCGTTTTGTTGAACCCAAAAATCATACAAGGGAAGATGCCACTTCGTTCAAGTATTTTGTCACCGCAATCAAGGCTTTTATACAAAATAAAAAATTACGCATATTGGCAACAATACAAATGCTAAATCGCGGTATCGGTTTTACGGCGCACAGATTCGAAAGTGCGTATTTCAATATGCTAATACCAACATGGGCGGTCAATATTGCACGCGTTATTAAACAAACATGTGGCGCAATAAGTTATGCAATCGCACCATATTTCCGCAGGTTTGGTTTTTATAGAATCTTGGTTGCATCCACTATTGGTATGACAATAATCAAGGCCACCGCGGTCGCAATGAATAATTTTGTAACACCATTTTTGCAATCGTGTGTGAATATTTTATATGGAACGGCATCAACGGCGGAATCCGCATTATTACAACAAGAACTATCATCAAAACAACGCGCAACAATGGGTTCAATCGTGTCGTTGTTGGGCGGAATTTTATCGGCAGTCATTTATTGGGGGGTTGGTGTGGTTGCGGATAACACATCTGTTTTGTTTGCGATAATTGCGTTGATTGTTTGCAATGTATTTATCAGTGGCGGTTATTATTGGATGCTGAAAAAGTACAAGAAATAACAAATAATACGTCCTGTTATTGATTTTTATTGCAATTTGTGATATAATAGACGCATTCAGTCGGGTGGCATTTTGTCGCCTTTTTTTATTCCGCCATGTGCGGATTTTTTTATCAAAGGATTTTTAGATGAAAACAAGTGATAAAGGTATAAATAAATTGAAAGAATTAGAAGGTGCCGTCAAAATCGGTAATATGCATGTTGTCTATGATGACAAGACCGGCAAACCAATTGACGTTAATAAGATATTACCATATGGTGCAACGATTGGTTATGGGCATTTGATAAAACATGGAGAAAATTTTTGCAACGGAATCACAGAAGCAACAGCCACAGAATTATTACGTTCTGATATTGCCACCGCAGAATGTGCCGTGCAAAACAGCATTCGTGTACCAATAACACAAAACCAATTTGATGCATTGGTTATATTTGCCTATAACATTGGTGCAAAAAATTTTACAAATTCAACCGTCGTAAAATATATAAATAATCCAAATTTCCACAGTGCAATATATACAACATTAAAATCTGCATGGATTGCGTGGAATCGCACGCATGGGGTCGCATCGGATGGTCTGCGCAATCGGAGGATGTGCGAATGGCAAATATACGCCAATGGTATATATTGATTTTTATGCTGGGTGCATTTATACTGGTCATGAAAAAAGGAACAAGCATATGGAAAAATATTGTGTTGTTATGGTGACGTTTGCAAATGAAACAGATGCGGTGCGTGTGATAGATGCGGCGATTGAAAATAAATTGGTCGCATGTGCACAAACCTTTAATATCACCAGTCATTATACATGGCAAGGTTCTGTTTGCCATGCACCCGAAGTAATGGTGTTTTTCAAGACCACAAAAAAACTGTATGACGCGTTGGAATCAAAAATCAAAGAATTGCACCCATACCAAGTTCCCGAAATTATCGCGATTGATATAGAACGCGGTTTGCCAGATTATTTGAAATGGATAGATACCGTGACGGCACAATAAATCGTGTGCGTTGACTTATTGTTATTGTGTGATATAATCAAAGTATGAAGAAAGTAATACTGATTTTATTGGGATGCATGTTGATCTTGGGTGGATGCGGTGTAAAATCTGATTTGGAACGTCCGCACGGACCATTGCGTGATTATCCGGTGTATTAAAATGATAGAATCATTTAAGATATATAGGGTTGATAATACCGGAACAGATACCGGATTGGTACCGGTTGATTCTGTGCCGGCGGATTCTGTGTGTACGGTATATGTTGGTGGAAATAAAATTGTTGATACCAATCGGGCCCAGGGGTTAGGGGAAATTGTAAATAAAGAAATTTTACAAGGTGTCGCCGATATTCCAAACTATGTTGTGATGTATGATATATGGTCGGTTGCGGATAATCGTTCGGAACGCATTGTTGAAATGGATAAAAATGGGCGTGATGTTTTGCCACGTCCGGGTGGGTCGGCGGTTATATATGTGACCGAACAAAACCTTAACGAAGTATATCGCCGGCGCATTTTGCCCCTGTTTATAAATCATGGTCCCCAAGGTTTATGGAAGGTAAAATTTGCATATGACGGTGACAGGGAAGAAATTGTGTCACGACTGATTGGGAAGATACGCAACACTATGCGTTTATTAAATTTCCAACAAAATATTATTTTTTCAACAATGACCCAGGTCTGGGCACATTCGTATCCGTACAGTGATTACAATTTAGAATATCCGAACGAAATGTTTGAACGGATATTATTGCCACGCATAACCGATGAACATGGTGGGCGGTTGGATTTGGATACGGCGTTACGCCGTGTGCGCAAATTGAATATATTGGCCCAGTGTCATGGTGGGCATGTCGTTCGCTTGATGGAAAAGGCGATGCACAAAAAAATGTTGGAAATCGGATATACCCCATCAGAAATAAATCGCATCATGACCCAGGTTTTGGTTGTTGCGTATGCGCCATCGTGTTCGCTGGGTGATTCCAAATTCCAATTCATCAGTTTTATATCTGCATACGATTATATTTCGGATGTGCCAAATAATTGGGTGTATCGGTATATTTCGGATCATCGCTTAGACGAGGCAGAAAAATTTAACAACGGCGATCCAAATTGGGAATGGAAATTGCCACCAATGTTCCTTGGGGGACGTGATGGAAATGTGTTTATGGTAAAACGCCGTTTTGCATATCAAGACGGATTGGACGGCCCGAACCGTATTCCGCGCGCGGAACATAATAACACGCACTATGTTCCGGTGAATGTATTGGAAGATGATAAGGTGGTAAATTTCACCGATGACGGAAAATTACTGACAACTTTGGCGCATAACGTAATTGTGAACGGAATCAAAAATTCATTGATCCAAGACGCTGGTTATAGACCATTACCACCAATTTATGAATTGGTGTTGGATAACCCAAATGACCAAGAATCCCAAAACGCCTTTATGCGTATGACCGCCGCCGGAAATGATTTTATGCGTGCGGTGCGCCGATATGTTCATGAACACAGCGATGAAATTCATCCACCCCGTGCCATAATGCCCCAGATTAATGACCTGGGCCGGTAATTCAATCTATTTGAGATATTAGGTATTTTTTGCTATAATTCATCGTATGGAAGTAATAGTAGTCGTATTGTGTATTCTGTTTATTCTGTACAAAACGTGCAGACCATTTGCGCGCAGAAAGCGTAAGCGTATTATTTATACATCGTATCACCGAAAACCAGAAGTTTTTCGTGGTAATGTGTCAAATTTTCAGAAAAAAAATTGTGATGATTATGGTTTGCAATCAGAAATTAAAATTAAGAATTCTTTGATAAATTATGGCATTCCCCAAGGGGCGATATTTCATAATCTGATTATAAAAAATGGTCGCGGTAAATCCGCCCAGATAGATATTGTTGTTGCGACAAAGGTAGGTTTAATTGTTTTTGAAGTAAAAAATTATGCTGGTTGGATTTTTGGAAAAGGTAAAGATATTAAGTGGACGGAAGGTTTCTATGATAGATACAATCGCGACAAACACACCTATCGTTTTTATAATCCAGTTTTACAAAATAAATCCCATATAAAAATATTACAAAAACAATCAAAACAGTTTCAAAAAATACCTTTCTATTCGGTTGTTGTTTTTGACGGTAACTGCGAATTGCGTGATATCAGTTTTGTCCCAGAAGGTACTTTTGTTATAAAACCGCACAGATTGCATGATGTGTTGGATATAATTTTT